>NZ_CP032829.1:973500-1298000 GCF_003660165.1 Sphingomonas paeninsulae | reverse complement strand
TGCCTGCCCGCTCTTGGCGAAACCGAATATCGCACGATCGCCCTGTCGAAACAGGATCAATGTGCGATAGCCGCCAGACTTGCCCTTGCCGGACCGCGCGACCCGCTGCTTGATGACACCACGCCGAGGTCGACATCGATTAGCCCGCTTTCGGCCTGAGTAACCGCCTCGGCCAGCGCTGAATCCGACAGATTCTCTTTACGTGCGAAGCGCTCGAACCAGCCGTTCTTGAAGATGCGGATCAAAACGACCTCCAAGTTGAACTGAATATATAACACATAGCGTTATATTTCAATGGTTCATCTGAGCGAAAAGCGTCCCCGTCGAATAGGGAGTCAAATGTAGGAATCGGCTTGCCGCTTATTGGCCGGGCACCCGCCCAGCCTCTATCTTCCTAAAATTGCCTTCGAGAACCTTGGCACCATCACGCAGGAAATCCAGATGATCGGACCAGTGCTGCATCATGCGTACCCGCTCATCCCAATATTCGCCCCGCGTGTAGGCTCGGCGAACGGCATTTTTATCGCAATGCGCAAGCTGCCGCTCAATCGCGTCCGGATTCCAGAGACCCATTTCGTTGAGAAGGGTCGCGGCCATGGCGCGAAAACCGTGGCCCGTCATTTCGTCCTGCGCATAACCCATCCGTCGTAACGCTGTATTGATTGTATTCTCCGACATCGGGCGATTTCCAGTGCGCACGGAAGGAAATAGCAGAGAACTGTATTTCGCATCATGCTCGATTGTGCCAAGAATCTTCAAAGCCTGGCGGGAAAGCGGGATGCTGTGCGGACGGCGCATTTTGGTCTTGTGCGGCGGGATCGTCCAGAGGGCCTTGTCGAAGTCAAAATCCTTCCACTCGGCAAAACGCAATTCGCCCGGTCGCACAAACACGTGGGGCAGGAGTTGAAGCGCTATCCTTGTGTTGGCAAATCCATCGAGTCCGTCGATGGCGCGCAACAACCCGCCGGCCTCATGCGCCGTCGTGATCGCCGCACGATGAACGGGCTTGGGTGAAATCAGCGCACCACGGAGGTCTGCGGCAATATCGCGCTCGGCGCGGGCCGTCGCGATGGCATAGCGAAAAATCTGCGAACACGTGCTGCGCAATCGCTTGGCTGTCTCGTAGCGGCCCTTGCTCTCCATCTTTCGCAACATCGTGAGCAGTTCATACGCTGTAATGGAGGCAACGGGCCGTTTGCCGATCGACAGGGTGATGAAATCGACCAACCAGTGAAGCTTTTTCATGGTCACAGCAGAACGACCTTCCCGCTCCATCTTGGTAAGCCATTCGTCTGCGACTGTCGTAAAATCGTTGGATGCCGCGATTGTTGCGACGACCCGCTCTTGCCTGGCAAGCTCTATGGGATCACGTCCCCGTGCCAGCAATTTGCGTGCTGCGTCACGCTCATCGCGCGCCTCGGCAAGTCCTGTGTCCGGCCAAACACCGATGCACAAAGTTTTCTGTTTTCCAAGAAAACGATAATTCATCCGCCAGTAGCGCTGCCCGCACGGCTTCACGAGCAGATACAAGCCGCCGCTGTCTGTTAATTTATAGGGTTTGTTACGGCCTTTGGCCGCTTTGATCGAAACCACCGCAAGTGACATTGATGGACCTCCAGCCGAACGAGCGGCGAGAGACCATCAAAAGGTCCATCAATTTGATGGTACCTGGTGACATTTCGCCAGTTTTGCTGAGACGTTCATATCACAAAAAAGTGCTATAAAACAGTCGCTTATGACACCAAATGACACTCCCTGAGAGTGTGAGTTGGTGACCCCAACGGGAATCGAACCCGTGTTTCAGCCGTGAAAGGGCCGCGTCCTAACCGCTAGACGATGGGGCCAAGCGAGGGGCCAATTACGTACGCTCGTTGTAGAAGTCAATCGGCTGTCAAAAGGAGCGCTTGTCGATCCCGTTTTTCAACGAGAGGGATCGCTTGTCGATCCCGTTTTTCAACGGAGTAGTTCCTTGTAGATCCGCTCAATCAACCCAGGCTGCGTCGTCCAAATGCAGTTCGGCTGCCGGTCTTGCGCCCCAGTCGTCGATCTTTGCGCGCCCGGCAACCCATAGTCGCCGATCGCGTGGCGCACCAAGCAGCGCCTGACCCAAAGGGCTGTCCGCGCTTCGGAAGGCCACTGTCTTCAGACTGCGACCGTCGTCACCCGCCATTACCGCGCGGACGTGGCCACCACTGCCGACGATGTCCGCCTTTAAGACGCGCATGGGCCCTGCGGCGACCCGTGGAGCAGGCCAGCCCATGCCATAGGGGCCACCAGCCTCCAGAGCCTCTACCAGCGACGGTGACACCCCGCCGCAGGCCACTACGACATCAAGCAGCAGCGCACGGTCACCACTGGCCCGCGTAACGTCGCTTGCCAGCCGTTCGTCGATGAATTCGGCAAATGCCTCGACCTGGCCTGCGGCGACCGTCAGACCTGCCGCCATCGCATGGCCGCCGCCCGCGACCAGCAATCCCATGTCCTTGGCCGCCAATACTGCCGCGCCCAGATCGACGCCGGGGATCGACCGGCCCGAGCCCTTGCCGATGCCATGTTCGTCTATGGCGATGACGATAGCAGGCTTGCCGAGTTTTTCCTTCAGCCGCCCCGCTACGATCCCGATGACGCCGGGATGCCAGCCCGCGCCTGATACTACGGCCACCGCACGATTGCCCTTGCCGATCGAGGCTGCCTCCGCTTCGGCCTGCACGCCGCCCTCAATCGTCCGACGCTCCTCATTCAGTCGATCGAGTTCTTCGGAAATTTCGCGCGCTTCCTCGGGATCTTCGGTGGTCAGCAATCGCACCCCCAGATCCGACTTTCCCACACGCCCGCCCGCATTGATTCGTGGCCCCAGCGCAAAGCCAAGATCCGAGCAAATCGGCGAACGTTTCAACCGTGACGCCAGCAGGAGCGCGTTCAGCCCGATATTTCGGCCCGCCCCCATGACTTTCAGTCCTTGAGCAACGAACGCCCGGTTCAACCCGCGCAGGCTGGCAACGTCGGCAACCGTCCCCAACGCCACGATGTCGAGTAAATCCATCAGCTTCGGTTCGGCCCGATCGGCAAAGAACCCACGCCCGCGCAATGTCCGGACCACTGCCGCAGCCAACAGGAATGCGACGCCGACTGCCGCCAGATGACCATGCGCGGCTCCTTCGTCTTCATCCAGCCGATTCGGATTGACCAGCGCATAAGCGAGCGGCAGCGCGGTTGTGCATTGGTGATGGTCGACCACAATCACGTCGACCCCGACCCCACGCGCCATCGCCAGCGCCTCGAAGGCCTGCGCGCCGCAATCGACGGTCACGATCAGCGACGCTCCACCTTGCGCTATCCGCACGAGCGCCTCTCCTGATGGGCCATAGCCCTCCATCAATCGGTCAGGGATATAGGCCTGTGGTTTCAGTCCAAGATGGCGCAGCACCTTTATCAGCAGCGCCGCCGACGTTGCACCATCCACATCGTAATCGCCGAACACCGTAACCGCTTCGCCAGCATATACGGCCTCTGCAAGTCGGTCAGCCGCACGATCCATGTCGCGAAAGATCGAAGGGTTCGGCATGAATGCGCGGATCGTCGGATCACGGTGGGCGTCTATCGCTTCGGGGGGCAGCCACGCGACAACAACAGTTGCGCCACCAGATCGTCGCTTTGTCCCGCGCCCGCCGCGCCACGCCACCGCCATGCCTGCCCGGTAATCGATGCTGTTATGGATAAGGGATTCACGATAGTCTCCCTAAGCCAAGCCAAAGCTCAAACCAAATGGCTGACGGATTAACTTTGTCGGCGACCGGACAGACCGACTCACCCAAAACAAAATAACCTGCCATTTCAGCGATCACGACCATCAGCGATCACGACCAAGCGTTCGGGGATTGTGAACCGGAAGGTAGAAGATGCAAGAAGATGATCTGAGCTATTCCTGCCGACGCGCAGAGGAAGAGGCTGCGCGTGCGATGTCAATTGGCAGCCCCCAAATCGCGATCATCCACCGGCAGATGGCCGAAGCCTATCGCGAAAGAGTGACCCAACTTTCCACAGTTCCCGGTCGGCTCGCCGCGCCATGGCCTCTGTCAGTTTAACAGTTTGACCGAATAAGCCTCGGGTCCGCCGTAACCATTGCCTGCGATCCGCTCCAATATCGATCGGTCGCGTATTTCGATCATGCCCCGGTGGGCGCGTACGGCCCCCGTTGCCTCGACGGCCTGCACCGCTTCCGTGACTCCCGGACGACGGACGCTCAGCATCAGTGACAGGAATTCGTGCGTCATGGGAATTTCGGTACCTTCGGTTCGGTCGTCACACATCAGTAGCCAACGTGCGAGGCGCGCCTTGATTGAAAGCGAAGCCGCCGCAAGCGCAGTATGTGAAACCTGCACCAGAAATACTTGGGCATAAGCAAGCATCGCGTGTTGCAACGTGGGGCTTTGGGCCATGGCATCCTGAAAGACCGTGCTGGGCAGGCTGTAACCATGCCCTGAAGCCTGGACGAATATTTCCAGCGGTGCCGTTACGCTGCCCAGCGCGGTCGCAATGTCGACCATCCCTTCCTTGCCGATGATGCCGACCTCGGTCTGCGTGCCATCGGCGGTCGCGGCCACCACTGAGGCAATACCCGATTCAAGAAAGTAAGTGCGTTGAATCGTCTTGTCGGCAGCAATCAGTAGATCGCGCTTTTCGAACTGTATCGGAACCAGTTCTGCCGAAAACAAACTCAAGTCAGTGGGCGAAAGTCGTGCGAGAAGTTCATTCTGAAACTTGTTATGTGCTGCGCCTGACATGATTTCCCCGCGCTATGGGCGGGAGACAATCATCTCTCAGCCGGCCGCGCCCCTAAAGCCAGCAGCCGATGCCACCGTTATACGCCCGTAACGTTAGGACACCTAAGACAATCGGTCGGTCCGATTACGCACTAACAACCGCCCAAGGTTAGCGTGTTTGTTATTGCTTTTCAGGAGCCTGTGGCTTTGGCGTCTGAATAGACAGTCCGTTCTGATCCAGTTTGACGTCCAATGGTACGCCCGCGACCTGGGTATTTATGGTCAGGCCGCTGTCATTACCCAGTTTGACCTGCATGTTATCGAGGCCGAATGGCAGGTCATCGGTTTCGGGCGGAGCCTCATCGAGCTTGGGAGTGACCGGGGTAATTATCGGGCGCGCGCCCGGAATTGCGCTGCCCATGAAGTCGCGCCAGATTTTTGCAGGCAGCCCGCCACCATGTATCCCTTTTAGGGGCGTATTGTCGTCATTGCCGACCCACACACCGACGATCAGGTCGCCAGCATACCCCACGAACAGGGCGTCGCGATTGTCCTGACTGGTGCCAGTTTTACCGAAGGCCTCGATTGCCAGCGCCGCGCCGCGCCCTGTTCCCTGAACGATCACAGCCCGCAACAAATCCCGCATCATCGATAAGGTCGGCCCATCGAAACTGTGGCTTGGCCGGATCAGCCGCTCGAAGAGTCCGGGTTCGTCGCGGGGAATGCCGTGTGGCGCGACCGGCCAATCGTTCGCCGCCACCGAAGCATAGGCCGACGTGAGCTCAAGCAAGGTTACTCCCGACGAACCCAGCGCCAGTGTAGGATCGGCCGTCAGGGGACTGCTTACGCCCAGATCGCGTGCCGCCTGTATGATCGCCTCCGGCCCCAGCTTTTGATACAGGCGCACTGCCGCGACATTGCTCGACCGTGCAAATGCCTGGCGCAGCGTGACCTCCCCCCGATAGTGTGCGCTGCTGTTCTTCGGGCGATAGCCGCCTTCGACGATCGGGCTGTCGTCGATCAGTGTGTCAGGCGTCATTCCCGAACGCAGCGCAGCCAGATAGACGAACAGTTTGAACGTCGACCCCGGCTGGCGGCGTGCCTGTGTCGCGCGGTTGAAGGGTGATTTGTCGTAGCTGCGGCCGCCGATCATCGCGACGACCTCACCATTGGGGCGCATTGCCACCAGCGCGACCTGCGCGTTCCCCAGCGCCGCGCGCGCCACCGCCGCTCGCGCCAGTTTCTGCATCCGCGCGTCCAGTGTCGTCGTCACTTGCGTGTCGCCGTAAACCTGTTCGGTCAGCGCGCGCGCCTGTGGCATTGCCCAGTCGGCGAAATATGTCCCCGTCGGCAGCGCGCTGACATTGCGCAGGTTCGTTATCGCCACCGGCGTTTCCAGGGCCTGCTGCGCCGTTATAAACCCCGCTTCCGCCATCGCGCCCAGCACAAGTCGACTGCGCGCCTGCGCACCCGCCAGATTGCGCGACGGTGCCAGCCGCGACGGAGCCTGCACAAGCCCGGCGAGCATCGCTCCCTGCGCCAGCGTCAATCGCTCCGGCTGGCGGTTGAAATAACGTAACGAGGCGGCACGCAGGCCATATACATTGTCACCGAAATAGGCGTTCGACAGATAGCGCTCGAGGATCTGATCTTTGGTCAGCCACCCCTCCAGCCAAAAGGCGATCAGCATCTCGCGCGCCTTGCGACCCAGATTGCGCTCAGGCGACAGGAAGGTCATTTTCGCAAGCTGCTGCGTGATCGTGCTGCCGCCCTGCGTGCCGCCGCCGCGCGCGTTATTCCAAGCCGCCCGCAACATCCCGCGCGGATCGACGCCCCAATGGGTATAGAATCGTCTGTCCTCGATCGCGATGAAGGCCTGTTTGACGGTCGCCGGAAGCTCGGAAGCCTTTACCGGCCGATCGACCACCGCGCCCTTTTGCGCGATCGGCTGCCCGTTCGCCGCCAACAGTGTGATCCGCGGTGGGGCCATCGGCTTCAACGACCGCGACAAAGGGGCCGTCAGCGCCAGCCATGCGAAAAGGGCCATGAACAGTGCGAACGCAGTCCACAGCCCGCGCTTGATCCAGACCCGCCGAGATTTCCATTTGGACGGCTGCGGCACGCCAGCGCGGGGCAGCGCAAATTCAGCGGCGGATGTGTCGTTCCTCAGATCGTCGCTACTGGGGAAACGTTCTCTCATAATCCGGTGTGTTAGCGAACTAAGACGGCAGATGCGAGTGGAATTGCAAAGATTGTCATCGGCCCGCTCGCGCACTTTGGCGCAAGCGGGCCGATCGACGGGTTTCTGCTAACCAGCCGCTCAAACCTTGCGATGTTCGCCCTTGACCCAGCGCACGGTCCCCGAACTCGCGCGCATCACGACGCTTTCGGTGGTCATCATGCCACCCTTCAGCTTTTTGACGCCTGCCAGCAGCGAACCGTCGGTCACCCCTGTTGCGGCAAAGATGCAGTCGCCCTTCGCCAGCTCGGTCAGATCGTAGATATAATCGAGGTCGGTGATGCCCCATTTCTTTGCCCGCGCACGCTCGTCGTCGTTGCGAAAGATCAGCTTGCCCTTGAACTGGCCACCAACGCAGCGCAGTGCCGCCGCAGCCAGCACACCCTCAGGTGCGCCGCCAGAGCCCATGTAAATGTCGATTGTCGTATCGGGATTGGTTGTCGCGATCACGCCGGCAACATCGCCATCACCGATCAGCATGACACCGCAACCGACCAGCCGCAGCTCGGCAATCAGTTTTTCATGACGCGGGCGATCCAGCACGCACGCGATAATCTCGTGCGGCTCGACACCCTTGGCCTTGGCGACTGCGTGAATATTCTCGGTCGCCGTCTTGCGCAGGTCGATTACGCCTTCGGGATAGCCCGGACCAACCGCCAGCTTCTCCATGTAAACATCAGGCGCGTTCAGCAGATTGCCGTGTTCCGCCACCGCCAGCACCGCCAGCGCATTCGGTCCGGCCTTTGCCGTAATCGTCGTGCCTTCCAGAGGATCGAGCGCGATGTCGATCTTTGGACCCGTACCGATCGCCGAACCGACTTTCTCACCAATATATAGCATCGGCGCTTCGTCGCGCTCGCCCTCTCCGATGACGACAGTGCCGTCCATATAGAGTTCGTTCAGCGCAGCACGCATCGCTTCTACAGCGGCAGCATCGGCGGCTTTCTCGTCGCCCCGGCCAACCAATGTAGCAGCCGCAATCGCCGCTGCTTCGGTGACGCGCACCATTTCGAGCACGAGAACGCGGTCGAGAACGTCGCTTGCGATCACCATGATTCTATTCTTCCTTTTCAGTGCTGCGCCGCAATAGGCGACCGCCAATTAACAATCAAACGTCCAGAATGGGCATCCACATCGGTTTGCCGGTCATGCTCGGGCTGCCCTCAAGCCGCTCAAGCGCAGCCACCACCGCCCGCGCTGGCCCTTCATGCGTGGTCATGACAAGCAAAACGCCACCATCCGGTGCCTCCCCGCGCTGGATCATGCTTTCGATGGAAACCCCGGCATCACGCATTGCCGCTGTGATTTCTGCAAGCACGCCCGGACGGTCCGCAACGGTGAAGCGCAAATAACTCCGCTCGCGCCGCGCCCCCGCGTCCGCCGTTTCCGGCGCGGCCAGACTCGCCACCGGCATTGCAAATGCTGGACCCACTTCGCCCCGTGCCACGTCGATCAGGTCGGCAACGACCGCACTCGCCGTCGGCCCTTCGCCCGCGCCGCGTCCTTCAAAGAACAGCCGCCCCACGAAATTACCCTCGGCCACAACCGCATTCATCGCGCCCTGCACATGGGCAAGCGGGTGGCCCAGCGGCACCAGACACGGGTGAACCCGCTGGAACAGCCCACTGGCATCCGCCTCCGCCAACCCGACCAGCCGCACGCAAAAGCCCAGCGCCCGCGCCTGCGCAATATCGCCGCCCAATACGTTTCGAATCCCGCCCAACCGCACGCCATCGAAATCGATCCGCGTTCCGAATGCCAGACTGGCGAGAATGCTCAGCTTATGCGCCGCATCCACGCCATCGACATCGAACGAGGGGTCCGCCTCGGCAAAACCAAGCGCCTGAGCATCGGCCAGCACGTCGCCGAAATCGGACCCCTCCGCCTCCATCCGCGTCAGGATGTAATTGCAGGTGCCGTTCAAGATTCCATAAACCTGTGAGAGCACATTGGCCGCGGCACCTTCGCGCAGTCCCTTGATCACCGGAATGCCGCCAGCAACCGCAGCTTCGTACTTCAACGCGGTCCCGGCATCCTGCGCAGCTTGTGCCAAAGCCAGCCCATGATGTGCGATCATCGCCTTGTTCGCCGTCACGAACGCCTTGCCGCTCGCAATCGTCGCCTTGGCCAGCGTCAGTGCCGGGCCGTCCGATCCGCCGATAAGTTCGACCACGACATCGACGTCGCTGCGCGTCGCCAGTGCCGTCGTATCGTCCACCCAATCGAAGCGGTTCAGGTCGAAACCCCGGTCGCGCGACCGATCGCGTGCGTTGATCGCAACAACCTCGATCGGCCGTCCCGCCCGTCGCGTAATCAGTTCGCGATTCGCATCGAGTAATTTCACAACGCCGCCGCCAACGGTGCCAAGTCCTGCCAGGGCGATTTTCAGGGGTTCGGTCTTCAGGGATTCAGTCATGCGCCGCCCTATCTAGAGCAACCCGATCTCTTTCAACCTTTGCTGCAAATATTCGTCGGCCGTGATCGTGTCGGGATACAGGTCTGGTCGCGCGGCACTCACGCATCCGGGCAGCGTCCGGATCGGAAAGTCCGACGCCAGATGCAGAAAAAATGGCATTGAATATCGCGCGATGCCCCGTCGTTCGGGGGGCGGATTTACAACCCGATGCGTCGTCGATGGCAGTATGTGGTTGGTTAGCCGTTGCAACATATCGCCCACGTTGACGACCAGTGCACCCTTTGGCGGATCGATAGCGAGCCACGCGCCAGACCGATCGAGCAACTGCAATCCTGCCTCCTCGGCACCCAACAGCAGCGTAATCAGGTTGATGTCCTCATGCGCGCCAGCCCGGACTCCCGGCGCGTCGATGGAAACCGGGGGATAATGCAGCAGCCGCAAAACCGAATTTCCATCCTGCACCGGCTCCACGAACCAGTCCCGATCCAGCCCCAGATACAGCGCGATCGCCGACAGCAATTGCGCGCCGACCCGGTCGAATTCGGCGTAGAGCGCGGTTAGTACAGGCTGGAAACGTTCAGGATGGTCCGGCCAGATATTCGGCGGCATCGAATCGCTATATTCATGCCCCTCGGGCAGGTCGCGCCCGACGTGCCAGAATTCCTTCAGGTCGTTTTCGCTTGCTCCTTTGGCGATCTCGACTCCGAACGGCGTAAATCCCCGTGCGCCGCCTTTGGGCGATTTATAGGGAAGCTTCTGCGCTTCGGACTGGGCAAAAAAGGCCCGCGTCAACTCCCACGCGTCGGCAATCAAAACATGGTCGATCCCGTGATCGGCAATGATCGCAAAGCCGAATCGTTCGAACGATCCTCCGATTTGCTGCGCGAAACCTTCCGGATCATTTTCCTGCTGCGCCAGCGAGAGTGGGCAAATGCTGGTTGGTTCCTTGATCGTAATGTGGGTCATGCGAACAACCTAGCGATCCGGCTTCATTTTGGAACTGCGAAGCCCACCGCGCGCTTAACATCTATGGTAATCAGCCACCCAATGGAGTTGTAAATTATGGCAAGAGGCAAATTCGACGCCCCATTGGACGGGCGCATCGACGTTCCCGGTGGCGCGCGTGCGGAAGATGAGCCTGATATCGAAGGCTATGACGAAACTCAGCGCGCTGAAGTCGCCGAAGTTGAGGGCGGTGGTCAATATGACGGCACCTTGCTTACCGACATGGCCCCCGATCTGGGCGGCTCGAACTTTGAAGACGGTGATGTGGAGGACGAGGCTGACGATATCGACAACATATTGGATACCAACGCCAAGCCCTATCGACCCTCTACTTAGCGACTTACCGATTCGCGAATGCCGGCATTCCTTCGGCGTTTCAGTTCAGCTTTCAAATTCTCGGGCTTGGGTGCCCACAAGAATCCAAAACTCACCGTGCCGTGCTTGGTTTCGACGACATGGTGAAGGCGATGCGCCTGGACGATTCGCTTCATATATGTCGATCGTGGGACATAGCGCGCGTCGATGCGCTTGTGGACGATGACGTCATGAAATCCAAAATAGATCGCGCCATAACCCGCGATTCCAGCGCCCACCCAAGTCGCCCAGTCGCCCCATCCCAGTTGCACGCCGCCAAACAGCAACAGGATCGACGGTCCGGCAAAGATTACAGCGTACAGGTCGTTCAGCTCCCATCGTTCGGCGCGGGCGCGATGGTGCGATTTGTGAAGAAACCAGCCAAAGCCGTGCATCACCCATCGGTGGGCGACATAGGCAAAGCCTTCCATGGCCACGATGGTGGTCAGAAAGAGCAGGGGGCCGGGAATTGTCATAGGCATTCTATAGGCATTGTGTCGAACGTTCTAAAGTCCCGCTTCATCGGTCCCTTGAGAAGCGGTACTTTTCTTTTACGCCCGACCCCGTACAGCCAAAACCATGAAGAAACTCATCGTTCTAAGCGCCGTTCTGGCGTTGTCTGCGTGTGCCACCCCTGAGTCGCGGATTCGAACCGGCCTTATCAGCGCGGGTCTGTCGGCCCCTGTCGCAAGCTGCATGGCAGAGCGTCTGGTCGATCGACTCTCGCTCCTCCAGCTTCGCCGACTTCTGTCGATAACGACGCTGCGGGATCAGAGAATCGGTGAACTGACCACCGCGCAATTTCTCCATCGCACGCGCGCGCTTGGCGATCCTGAAATCCTTGGAGTTGTCTCTATCGCTGCATTGCGGTGTGCAATCTCAAGCTAGAGGTTGGCAAACCGGCTCAAGCTATGCTTTAGGCACCGCAACTCTTTTCAAGCCATCCCATCAGGAGCGCTGCCCCGTGAACATCCATGAATACCAAGCCAAAGAACTGCTCGCTAAATTCGGCGTGCCGATCCCAGCCGGCATTGCCGCGATGAGCGTCGAGGAAGCCGTCGCTGCAGCGGCCCAGCTTCCCGGACCGCTTTATGTCGTAAAGGCGCAGATACACGCGGGTGGCCGCGGCAAGGGCAAGTTCAAGGAACTCGGCCCCGACGCAAAGGGCGGTGTCCGCCTCGCCAAGACCGCTGACGAAGTTCGCGCGGCTGCAACCGATATGCTCGGTAACACGCTCGTCACGATCCAGACCGGCGACGCTGGCAAGCAGGTCAACCGCCTGTACGTCACCGACGGCGTCGACATTGCCAAGGAATTCTACCTCGCGCTCCTCGTCGACCGCGTTTCGGGCAAGATCGCAATCGTCGCCTCGACCGAAGGCGGCATGAACATCGAAGACGTTGCGCATAGCACGCCTGAAAAGATCGTGTCGATCACGGTTGATCCAGCAACTGGCATTATGCCGCACCACGGCCGCTCGGTCGCTGCCGCACTCGGCCTGACCGGCGACCTTGCCAAGCAAGCCGCGAACGTCACCGAAAAACTCTACGCAGCATTCATCGGCACTGACGCTGAACAGATCGAAATCAACCCGCTCGCCGTTACCGATGATGGCAAGTTGCTCGTCCTCGATGCAAAGGTGGCTTTCGACGGCAACGCAATGTTCCGCCACAAGGATCTGATGGAACTGCGCGACCTGACCGAAGAAGATCCCGCCGAAGTCGAAGCTTCGAAATACGACCTCGCCTATATCAAGCTCGACGGTAACATCGGCTGCATGGTCAATGGTGCCGGTCTTGCGATGGCGACGATGGACATCATTAAGCTGAACGGCGAATTTCCTGCCAACTTCCTCGACGTTGGCGGCGGCGCGACCACTGAAAAAGTGACGGCAGCATTCAAGATCATCCTCGCTGATCCTGCGGTGAAGGGCATCCTCGTCAACATCTTCGGTGGCATCATGAAGTGCGACATCATCGCCGATGGTATCGTTGCGGCGGCCAAGGAAGTGAACCTTTCGGTCCCGCTCGTCGTTCGGCTTGAAGGCACGAATGTCGAAGAGGGCAAAGCGATCCTCGCCAATTCGGGCCTGAAGATCGTTGCCGCCAACGACTTGGGTGATGCAGCCAAGAAAATCGTCGCCGAAGTCCGCGCGGCGTAACGAATTAAGCCCCTCCTCTTTTAGGGGAGGTGTTGGGATGGGGCTGTCCGCGTGAACAGGCCCCATCAATTGGAGAAAGAAGCAGATGAAGATTCTGGTCCCCGTAAAGCGGGTCATCGATTATAATGTGAAACCGCGCGTCAAGGCGGACGGTTCGGGCGTCGACCTGGCCAACGTCAAGATGAGCATGAACCCGTTCGACGAAATCGCTGTCGAGGAAGCCTTGCGCCTCCGCGAAAAAGGCGTTGCGACCGAAGTGATCGTTGTCTCCATCGGCGAACAGAAATCGCAGGAAACGCTGCGCACTGGCCTCGCTATGGGCGCCGACCGCGCGATCCTGATCGTCAGCGAAACCGAAGTCGAACCGCTTGGCGTTGCAAAGCTGCTCGCCAAGGTTGTTGAGGAAGAACAGCCTGGTCTGGTCATCCTCGGCAAACAGGCAATTGATGACGATTCGAACCAGACCGGCCAAATGCTTGCCGCTCTGCTCGGCCGTCCACAGGGTACGTTTGCCAGCGCCGTCGAAGTCAATGGCGACACCGTAAAGGTAACGCGCGAAGTTGATGGCGGATCGGAAACGGTCTCCTTGAAAATGCCAGCGATCGTCACGACCGACCTTCGTCTGAACGAGCCGCGCTACGCATCGCTGCCCAACATCATGAAGGCGAAATCGAAGCCGATGGCGCAGAAAACGCCAGCCGATTACGGCGTCGATGTCGCCAAGCGCCTGACCACGCTGAAAGTGGTCGAGCCAGCAAAACGCATCGCCGGCGTAAAGGTCGCCGATGTCGATGAACTGGTCGCCAAACTAAAGACTTTGGGAGTGGTAGCATGAAGACTCTGGTCTGGGTCGAACACGACGGCAGCGCGGTCAAGGACGCGACGCTCCCCGTCATCACCGCCGCGGCGCTGCTCGGCGAAGTGCATCTGATTGTCGCCGGTAAGGGCGTCGATGCCATTGCTGCCGAAGCTGCAAAAATCGCTGGCGTGGGCAAAGTCCATGTCGCTGACGATGCTGCCTTCGAACACGCGCTTCCAGAAAACGTCGCACCGCTGATCGTCGAACTGATGGGCCATCACGACGCGTTCCTCGCGCCGGCGACCGCCATCGGCAAGAACATCGCACCGCGCGTCGCCGCTCTGCTCGATGTCATGCAGATCAGCGAAATCCTTTCGATCGACGGCCCAGACACGTTCACGCGCCCGACCTACGCCGGCAACGCGATCGCCACCGTCCAGACGTCGGATGCGAAAAAAGTCATCACCGTTCGCGGCACGGCTTTCGTAAAGGCGGAACGCTCCGGCGGCAGCGCTACGATCGAAGCCGTGACCTCGACCGGCGACGCCGGCACCGCCACGTTCGTCAGCGCGGAAATCGCGAAATCGGAACGCCCCGAACTGACCAGTGCAAAGATCATCGTCTCCGGTGGCCGCGCGCTTCAGAACGCCGAAAACTTCCACACGATCATCGAACCTCTTGCCGACAAGCTCGGTGCGGGCGTCGGCGCATCGCGTGCGGCCGTCGATGCGGGCTATGTTCCGAACGACTATCAGGTCGGCCAGACCGGCAAGATCGTTGCCCCCGAAGTCTATATCGCCATCGGTATTTCGGGCGCGATCCAGCATCTTGCGGGCATGAAGGATTCGAAAATCATCATCGCCATCAACAAGGACGATGATGCTCCGATCTTCCAGGTTGCCGACATCGGCCTCGTCGGCGATCTATTCAAGATCGTACCGGAACTGACAAGCAAACTGTAAGGGTACTGCGAGCCTCCGCCTCACACGTTTTGAGGTGGGGGCTCGTCGCTGAGTGTGATGGACTTCAGTCCAGTCCCGCTTCGATCAAATTTGCCAGCATCGACGCCCTTATGGACGATCCCGGCCACTAAAATACAGCACCGCGCACCCCGCAACAGCCGAAGCGATCGACCCCATTAGCACCCCGATCTTCACCGCATCGGCCTGCTCGGGCGTAGCAAACGCCAGCCCACCGATGAACAAGCTCATCGTAAACCCGATCCCGCACAACAGCGCCACACCATAGACTTGCGCCCAGGATGCTCCTGTCGGACGCACGGCGATTCCCATCTTTGCTGCTCCCCAAACCGCGCCGAAAACACCCGCCTGCTTTCCGACAAACAACCCCAGCGCAATTCCCAGCGGCAATGGCGCAAACGCCACCCCAGTTCCACCAAGTGAAACGCCAGCGTTGGCAAAGCCGAACAGCGGCACAATCGCAAACGCGACCCATGGTTGCAGCCCATGCTCCAGCCGATGCAACGGCGATTCCACATTGTCGGGCGCACCCGGCGTCCGCGTCACCGGCACCGCAACTGCCGCCAGGACACCCGCCACCGTCGCATGGACCCCCGACACCAGCATCGCATACCAAAGCAACGCAAAACCGATCAGATACCAGCGCACCCGCACCACGCCATATCGGTTCATCGCCAGCATCGCCCCGAAAATTACAACGGCCGCCCCCAGCGCCAGCCAATTCAGCGACGCCGTGTAAAACAGCGCGATAATCGCCACCGCCCCGACATCATCGACAATCGCCACCGTCGTCAGAAAGAGTTTCAACGACGTCGGCGCGCGTTTGCCCAGCAAAGCCAGCAATCCCAGCGCAAATGCAATGTCGGTTGCCGCTGGAATCGCCCAGCCGCGCGTCAGGCTTGCGTCGCCACGCGTGACCGCCAGATACACAATCGCAGGCGCGATCATCCCTGCCGCTGCCGCGAGAAACGGTAGCCTTCGGTCGGCCCATGTCGACAAATGCCCGTCAACGAACTCGCGCTTGATCTCCAAACCGACGAGCAGGAAAAACACTGCCATCAACGCATCGTTGATCCACAAATGGACCGTCATCGGGCCGATATGCGAGGTGAGGGTTGGGCCGGTTTCGAGATGCAAGAGATGGAAATAAGCTGGGGCCACGGACGAATTGGCGACCACCATCGCCAACGCCGCCGCTCCGATCAGCAATATGCCGCCAGCAGCTTCGGTTTTGAGAAAGTCGCGCAGGATCGATTGAGGACGGGTCAGCATATCACTCCTTAGACCATGATGACTTCAACTGAGACCTCTTCCTTGTTTAGTCTTGAGGCTCGATAATTGAGGCGTATAGGCCCCGACCTTCGCCGGAGGGTATAGCGATAGGTCTGACTTCAGGCGAGGATGACCACACACGCCCCTTCAAAGCGACCGCTCGTTCGAGTTCAGCTTGCCAGTCTTGATCCTGTATTAAAACGTGGAAACGCATTTCGTTCGGCACATCGTTGATGAGGTCAACCTCGCCAACGTCACGGCCCGAAATGTAAGCGGCCTGAAGCATGGAAAACAAGTCGCGTTTGAATTGCGTATCCTCACCGTCCAGTTGTTTGCCTTTGGTTTCGAGAGCCAGAAGCCGTCTTCATCTCCTTCAACACGGTCGAGCAAAATAGATACAGCAGCTTCGATCAATCGCATCGCGAACCATGCGTTTGAAATGACGCTACCAAGCCGTCGCGCCAAATCAGCGCGGTCGATCCGGTTCGCCAGTGCCTGACGAATCACATCGCCGGTGCGCCGCACATCGAAGTCCTCGCCAGTCGTTAGATCTATAATTGCCGCTGCCCGCCCCGCCCCGTCGCTGGTCAGCACCAAATCTGCGGCACCGTGATAAGCGAGTTTATCTCAAGGAATGTCGGCGAGTATATCTGCGAAATAGTCGAACTCACGCCAGCTCCCCAAGCGCTTGACGCGCTGTTTCGGAATAGGCGCGATGACCTTCATCGAGAATGACGATCGACCGGATGATCCGCAGAACTGCGTCCCGCATAGGCAAGCCATCCAGCTTGTACCGGTTGACGTGCATTGCGGTCCAATTGGCGGTCCGCAAACATCAAAATCGACGATATTGCTCGGAGTGTTGGTGCTCCCGTTGCCCCATTGCTATAATGCAGCAAGCAAAAGGGAGTTTATGATGCCCGTAAAACCCGCGATTATGCCGTGCCGGCTTTATGATAACGCACCCGCCGCAATCGACTTCATATGCAAAGCTTTCGGGTTTACCCGTCTTGCGGTCCACGCCGACGGCGCGACCGTGCACAACGCCCAACTGGCCTATGATGGCAACGTCGTCATGCTCTCATCGGGCAGCCGCGATGGTCGTAACCAGTTCGACATGACGCCCATCGGCAATCTGAACGGTCAGTCGCCGATGTGCATCTGCCTCGTCATTGACGACCCGGATGCGCATTTTGCCGTGGCTAAAGCCGCTGGTGCGCGCATAATCACCGAACCGCATGACAACGACTATGGCGGACGCAGCTATGAAGCGCGCGATCTGGAGGGCGTTGTCTGGAGTTTCGGGAACTACGATCCCTGGGCAGACGCCGCGAATACCGCCGCGAACGCCTCAGTCGAACAGGCTTGAAACCGAGCTTTCGTCGGCAATGCGCTTGATCGCTTCGGCGACGAGCGGCGCAATGGGGAGCATTCTGATGCGCTTGGCACCGGCCACCGATTCGGGCGGCTGGATCGTGTCGGTAATCACCAACTCGGTCAGGTCGGACCCTTCGACTCGCGCCACGGCTCCACCTGACATCACGCCATGAGTGCAATAAGCGACGACATCGAGGGCACCTGCCGCCCGAAGCGCGGTGGCTGCGTTGCAAAGCGTTCCTGCCGAATCGACGATATCGTCGATCAGGATGCAGAATCGCCCGGCAACATCGCCGATGATGTTCATGACTTCCGATTCGCCCGGCTTTTCACGTCGTTTATCGACGATCGCGAGGGGCGCGTTGTTGAGTCGCTTGGCGAGGGCGCGTGCGCGAACCACGCCGCCGACGTCGGGCGAAACCACCATCAGATTGTCGGTCGGAAACCGAGCCTGAATGTCGGCGGCCATCACTGGTGCCGCAAACAGATTGTCGGTCGGAATATCGAAAAACCCCTGAATCTGACCGGCATGAAGGTCGACCGAAAGCACGCGATTCGCGCCCGCTACGGTGATCAGATTGGCGACCAGCTTGGCCGAAATCGGCGTACGTGGACCGGGCTTACGATCCTGTCGCGCATATCCGAAATAGGGAATGACCGCTGTGATTCGCTTGGCCGACGCGCGCTTCAGGGCGTCGATGCAGATCAGCAACTCCATCAGATTGTCGTTGGCCGGAAATCCGGTCGATTGCAGGACGAACACATCTTCGCCGCGCACGTTCTCATGGATTTCGACAAATACTTCTTCATCGGCAAAGCGCCGGACGCTTGCCTCTGTCAGAGGTACGTCGAGATAAGCTGCGATGGCTTTCGCCAGCGGCAGATTGGAATTACCCGTCAATAGTTTCATGGCAATATCCCCCGCCGAACCCTTGCGCTGGTCCTTTAGACAGGGTCAGGCGATGGGGAAGGTGGCTTTTGCTACAACTTCATTACAAATTTCGGAGAATGACCGTGGCCGAAAAGTTTGAGCGACATCGCCAGCCCTGGACTTCGGACGAAATCCAGAAGCTTCACCGCCTCGCCGCAAAGGCGATGTCATTGAAAGCAATAGCGAAAGCGATGACTCGCAGCGAGGAATCGATACAGGCGCGGGCCAAGCTCGACGGGTTGAAAGTCAGTAAACTGCGTTAGGCCAAAGATTGGGGCCAGAGATCAGGGGCCAGAGATCAGGGAACGAGGATCGTATCCACCGCCTCGGGCAATTTATCGGGATAGTCGGTGGTGTAATGCAGCCCGCGACTCTCGTGCCGGGATAGGGCCGACCGCACGATCAACGCAGACACTTCGACCAGATTTCGAAGTTCGATCAGGTCGGGCGTGACCCGGAAATGTCCATAATATTCCGCAACTTCCGACCGTAGCAATGCGATGCGGTGCGTTGCGCGTTCGAGCCGCTTCGTCGTGCGGACGATCCCGACATAGTCCCACATGAACCGCCGGATTTCGCGCCAGTTGTGCTGGACGATCACTTCCTCGTCCGAATCGGTGACCCGGCTTTCATCCCATGCGCGGATGGATGGCGGCGTGGTGCCCGGATTGGCGAGGATGTGTTTCGCCGCGGCTTCGCCGAACACGAAACATTCGAGCAAGGAGTTTGACGCGAGTCGGTTTGCGCCATGCAGGCCCGACTGACTGACCTCTCCCGCGGCATAAAGCCCCGGCAGGTCGGTGCGGCCATCGCGGTCGATCAGGACGCCGCCACAGGTGTAATGCTGGGCAGGAACCACGGGGATTGGCTGTGTCGTGATGTCGATGCCCAATGTCAGCAGCTTTGCGTATATCGTCGGGAAGTGATGGGTGACGAACTCCGCCGGCATATGGCTGATGTCGAGGTGAACATAGTCGAGGCCGAGTCGTTTGATTTCATGATCTATTGCACGCGCCACGATATCGCGGGGTGCCAGTTCGGCGCGCTCGTCGAAATCGGGCATGAAGCGGCGACCGGCTTCGGGGCCGCTGGGGATCTTCAAATGCCCGCCTTCGCCCCTTACGGCTTCGGTGATCAGGAAATTCTTGACCTCCAGACTGTAAAGGCAGGTCGGGTGGAATTGCATGAATTCCATGTTGGAAATCCGGGCACCTGCGCGCCACGCCATTGCGATGCCATCACCCGTCGCGCCGCGCGGGGCGGTGGAATAGAGATAGGTTCGCCCTGCGCCGCCGGTTGCCAATATGGTGGCGGGGGCGACGAACGCGTCGACATGGCCGGACTTGCGATTCAGTGCGTAAACGCCCCAGGCATGGCCGTCGCCCGAATAGCGTTCGCCGTTGCGCCCGGTGATCAGGTCGATTGCCGCCATATCGGGGATGAGCGTGATGTTCGGATGCGCTTCGGCTGCGCGTTCCAGTGCCTGCTGTACGGCCCATCCGGTGGCATCATCGACATGGACGATGCGGCGATGGCTGTGTCCGCCCTCGCGCGTCAGGTGGAGGACATTGTTCTCGGTATTGAACGGAACGCCGAGTTCTTCGAGTCTTTCGATCGCTCTGGGTGCGTTTTCGACCACAAATTCGACGATTGAGCGGTCGTTAAGCCCACCGCCAGCGATCATTGTGTCTTCTATATGGCTCTCGAACGTGTCGCCCGGCTCCAGAACTGCCGCGATACCGCCCTGCGCCCAGCCCGTCGCACCGTCGGACAAACCACCCTTTGCCAGTACGGCAACGCGTTTATGTGGGGCCAGGTTCAGCGCCGCCGTCAGGCCGGCCGCGCCAGAACCTATTATAATTACGTCATAATTTTTAACCAATGGCCCCGGCCCGCGTCAGATTGAGGAACACATGCTCGAGGTCGGCTTCCCGCGTCGAAACATCGACAATACCAAGCCCCGCATTACTAACCGCCGTCAAAACATCCCCAGCATGAACCTTCGCCTTGGAATAAGTTATCGCCAGCACCCGATCGCCCTTTAGCGTTACACTTTCGAAAACCGGCGATGAGGGGGCTTCGGTCAGATCACGATCGACCGTGACCTCAACAACTTTCTCAAGCGCCATTCCGACAAGTTCGCGCGTCGGTTTATCGGCGATCAGCCGACCGTGGTTGATGATAGCAATGCGGTCACACAATTCCTCGGCTTCCTCGAGGTAATGGGTGGTCAGTACAATCGTCACGCCCTGCGCATTCAGTTCGCGGACATACGCCCAGAGTTGCTGGCGAAGTTCAATATCGACGCCTGCGGTAGGCTCGTCGAGCACGAGGACCGGTGGCGAATGGACCATTGCCTTCGCCACCAGCAACCGGCGCTTCATGCCACCCGAAAGCGTCCGTGCATATGCATTCGCCTTGTCTTCTAGGTGGACCGCGCGCAGCAATTCCATCGACCGCCGTTGAGCTTTCGGCACGCCATAGAGTCCGGCTTGCAACTCAAGCGCCTCGAACGGCGTAAAAAACGGATCGAACAGAATTTCCTGCGGCACGATCCCGATGCTCGCCCGGGCATTGCGCGGGTGTTCGTCGATATCGAAGCCCCAGACACTTGCCTTGCCACCGGTCTTTTTCACCATGCCCGACAATATGTTGATGATCGTCGATTTTCCCGCGCCGTTCGGCCCAAGCAACCCGAAAATCTGTCCTCGCGGAACATCGAAGGTCACTCCGCTCAGCGCCTGCTTGCCCCGGCATAGGTTTTCTCGAGAGAGTCGATCTTAATCGCAGCGTTGGTCATTGTTTTCCCTAGCGCGCGCAGACCGAGTGCGTAAAGCGTAGCGGCCGGCTGCCAACGTATTAACCAAAGCTGTTCACCACAGCTTACAAGACGTAGCGCTATGGCAACGGTGTGGGGGCTTTTCATCAATATTCGCGGCTGCGCGTCATGGCGTGTGCGCTCGTTATCCTGGGGTGCGGCACGTCGCTGCCCGCCTGCGCCGGAGTTGCAACTGCCAAAGCCAGCGTCACCACGTTGCGCAAACTGTCGCTCCTGAACCTGACCGATCTCGATTTTGCAACTAACATTGCCGGAACGACGGCGGGGACGGTGACGATCGATCCCGATGACGACACGCGGACGAACACCGGCGGAACGATTGCGGCCGGCGGAACACCCCAGGCCGCGAAGTTTTACACTTATGGAGGAGCACTCCAGAATTTGCAGGTCAATCGCGGGGCGCTGCCCGTGCTGGCTCGCGTGGGCGGTGGCGCAACGATGAACGTGACAGGCTTGACGCTCAACGGCCCGGTGCTGCGTTTTCTGAATGCAGCAGGGCTACTCGATCTCCGTGTCGGCGCGACGCTGGCGGTTGGTCCGAACCAGCTGCCCGGCGCGTACACAGGCACATTTCAAATTATTGTGACCTATTACTGATGTGTTCACCATCGCCCGCAAGGCACTTGTTAATCGATCGACGGTAGCGTCCGTGACCATGTGGAGCGTCAAATCAAAATCTGCGGCTATGGCCATTGCCTTGGCGTTCGCACCTGCCGTTGCGACGGCGGCAACAGCCAGTGCAACTGCGAGCGTGGTTACGCTCCGGCCACTAACACTCGTGAAGACCGACGATCTCGATTTCGGTTCGCTGATTGCCTCGTCGATGGCGGGGACCGTTAAGATCGATCCCTCGACAGATGCGCGTACCACCGCGGGTGGAGTAACTGTTGCGGGCGGTGCGCCGTCGGCCGCACGGTTCGTCGCGCTGGGTCTTGTCAATATCTATAGCAACGTCACGCTGCCGACTTCGATCACGCTGGATCGAACCGGCGGCGGCGGAACCATGACCGTCAATGCAATCACTACAAATGGTCCGGCGACCCGACTTTTTCCGGGGACTGCCATCCTGGATGTTCGCGTTGGTGGAACATTGAACGTTGCTGCCAATCAGCCGGCCGGGGATTATTCCGGTCAGTTCAACGTCACGGTCGTTTACTTCTAGTCTGATAGTCAGTGTGTCTGGACTGAAGTTTGCCGCATTGCTAAGCGCAGCAGCGTGACTGACCAGCCAGAACTAATTCGCACGAATAGCGCCCGCGTCGTCTGTGATGGCGCTGGCGAGATATCGCCCGCCCTTGGCCATCCGCGTGTCTGGCTCGAGATCGATGAACGTGGCTATGTCGATTGCGGCTATTGCGACCGGCGCTTCGTTCTTGTCGGCACCGATGCTGATCATGCACCGGGCGATATTTCAAAGCACGGCGAGGATGCGCTCGGCCGATAACCATCCTATATCGGCGGAATGACCAGCTCAACCGACCCCCGCAGTTACCTGTATCGCGAAAACCAGCTTACACCGGATGCCGCCCAGCGGCTGACTGCGGATGCTCTAGGCAAATGCGATGACGGCGAACTCTACCTTCAGTACCGCGCGACCGAGAGCTTCGGGTTTGACGACGGACGACTGAAAACTGCCGATTATGGCACCGAGCATGGCTTTGGCCTGCGTGGTGTTTCTGGCGAGACGACGGGTTTTGCGCATTCGCAGGACGTCAGCGAAGCTGGCATCCGGCGCGCGGCGGAAACCATGCGGTTGCTCGATCCCGCAAAACAACAACCCGCGCCCGCACCACGGGGTAACAATCGCCACCTTTATACTTCCAGCGATCCACTGAGCCTGATCCCCTTCGAGCGGAAAGTGACGTTGCTCCAGACGATCGACGCCGCCGCCCGTGCGCGCGATCCTCGCGTAGTTCAGGTCTCGGCGTCACTGTCGGGAAGCTGGAGTGTGATCGAAATCGTCCGCGCCGATGGTTTTATCGCGACTGATATCCGTCCACTTGTCCGGTTGAACGTCAGCATCGTCGTCGAGGCGAACGGTCGTCGTGAAAGCGGCTCATACGGAATGGGCGGCCGTTACCTTTACGATCATCTTTTCGAACCGGTGACCTGGAATCGCGCGATCGACGAGGCCTTGGCGCAGGGTCTGGTCAATCTCGAATCGGTGGCTGCCCCCGCTGGCGAAACGACGGTGTTGCTTGGACCCGGCTGGCCTGGGATCATCCTTCATGAAGCGATCGGGCACGGGTTGGAGGGCGATTTCAACCGCAAGGGCAGTTCGGCATTTTCAGGCCGCATCGGTGAGCGCATCGGTGCACCGGGCGTGACCGTGATCGATGATGGCTCGATTGCGGACCGACGCGGTTCGCTCACGATCGACGATGAAGGAACGCCCACCCAGGAAAACATCCTGATCGAAGACGGCATCTTGAAGGGCTATATGCAGGATCGTCTGAACGCGCGCCTGATGGGAGTGCCAGCAACTGGAAACGGCCGTCGCGAATCCTATGCACACGCGCCGATGCCCCGCATGACGAACACCTTCATGCGTGCCGGAAACGATGACCCCGCTGAACTCCTGTCACGGGTGAAGTCGGGGATTTTCGCCAAGAGTTTCGGCGGCGGACAGGTCGATATCGTATCGGGCAAATTCGTCTTCAGCTGTACCGAGGCGTACAAAATCGAAAACGGCCGGATCGGTGCACCGATTAAGGGCGCAACGCTGATCGGCGATGGTCCCAGCGTCCTGACGCGCGTCACCGGTATCGGCAACGACTTCGAACTGGATGAAGGCATCGGCATTTGCGGCAAAGGCGGACAGTCTGTTCCGGCGGGGGTGGGCCAGCCGACCTTGCTGGTCGATCGCCTGACCGTTGGAGGCACGGGCGCGTGAAGCCGAAGCAGTCACCCACAGATTGGCCCATGTTGAATTGGGCCGACTGGCGGGAGACTGCGCAGCATTTGCACCTGATGACGCAAATCGTTGGCAAGGTCCGGTTAGCACTGACACCGTGGCTGAATCACGGCTGGCATGTCCCACTCTATGTTACTGCGCGCGGATTCGGCACGTCGCCAATCACGCTCGAAGACAGGCTGCTCGAAATCGATTTTGATTTCCTGCGCGGCGAATTGGTGATGACGATAAGCGATGGATCGCGGGAGGTGGTGGCGCTGTTGCCGGGGAGCATTGCCTCGTTTCATGCCGCGGTGATCTTCGCCCTCGAAGGGTTGCACGTCCCAGCTGGTTTCGACGGGAAACCGAGCGAAATACCTGATGCGCTGCCCTTTGCCGAAGATCATGCCCAGCGTCCTTATGATGCAGAGGCCGTTCAACGATTCTGGCGCGCCCTGATTATCACCGATGGCGTGTTCAAGGGCTTTCGCACCGGCTTTTTGGGGAAGGCCAGCCCGACGCATTTTTTCTGGGGCAGTTTTGACCTCGCTTCGACCCGGTTTTCTGGGCGGATTGCGCCGCGTCATTCCGGCGGAGTTCCCGGCTTACCCGACGCGGTGACGTGCGAAGCCTATAGCCATGAAGAATCCAGCCTTGGCTTCTGGCCGGGCAGCGATGCTTATCCTCATGCCGCTTTTTACGCCTATGCCTACCCCGCACCGGATGGCTATGCGCTGGCGGCCGTCGAGCCATCCAGTGCCCACTTCAGTGCGGAACTGGATGAGTTTATCTTGTCGTATGACGATGTTCGTTCGTCGTCCGACCCGCGTCAGGCTTTGCTGGCTTTCTGCCAGTCGACATATAACGTCGCTGCCGATCTGGGGAACTGGGATCGTGGGGCGCTCGAATGCCCGCTGGGCGTACCTCGCCAGCCCCGGAAGGTCTGATGGCTCTGGTTGAACTCGGCAATTATCCTAACGCGATGGAGGCGGCGATGGTGCGTGGACGCCTTCAGGTCGAAGGGATTGACAGCGTCGCTTTCGATGGCGGCATGAATATAGCTGACAGCGCCGGTTGGGTAATACCAGTTCGGGTCATGGTGCTTGATGATGATTTAGAACTCGCGAAATCCATAATTGCCTAATTAAAAGGCATTTGTTTGATAGATTCTGCACAATCATAAGCCATTAACCGACCAGAGGTCGTAAAATCGCTAGCGCGACCAATTGGCATGACCTTTGCTGCACTGCACCTTGGAATGTAACCACAAGGGGGTGGCATGAAACTCGTCGTTGCGATTATCAAACCGTTCAAGCTCGATGAAGTGCGTGAAGCACTAACCGAACTTGGCGTCACGGGAATGACCGTGACCGAGGTAAAAGGCTTTGGCCGGCAAAAGGGCCAAACCGAAATTTACCGCGGTGCCGAATATTCGACCAACATGGTGCCAAAGCTGAAAGTGGAGGTCGCCTGCGACACCGCCCTTGCTGAGCGTGTAGTCGAATCGATCCAGGCTGCGGCCAACACTGGCGCCATTGGCGACGGTAAGATCTTCGTTCTCGATATCGGTCAGGCGGTGCGCATTCGTACCGGCGAAACCGACAACAACGCGCTTTAGAAGGGCAGGGGGAAAGATGAAACTTTCGCATAAACTAGGTCTGGGACTCGGGGCGCTCAGCGCTGCGATGGTCCTGGTGCAGCCCGCATGGGCTCAAGCCGCCGCCGCAGTTGCCGCATCGCCGATCCCGGCAGCGACCGTAAACAAGGGCGACACCGCCTGGATGCTCGTCTCCTCGGCACTCGTGTTGATGATGTCTGTTCCCGGCCTTGCACTTTTCTATGGCGGCCTCGTCCGCACGAAGAACATGCTTTCGGTCCTGACGCAGGTTTTCATGATCGTCTGCATTGTCTCGGTCATTTGGGTAACCTGGGGTTATTCGCAGGCGTTTACTGGCGGATCGACACCCTTCACCGGCGGATTAAGCAAACTGGCGCTGATCGGCGTCGATGCCAACTCGCAGGTCGCGACGTTCTCGAACGGCGTTTACATTCCTGAATACGTCTACATCTGTTTCCAGATGACGTTCGCGTGCATTACGCCTGCGCTCATCGTCGGTGCCTTTGCAGAACGTGTGAAGTTCAGCGCCCTGATGCTGTTCGTCGCGCTTTGGGTAACTTTCGTTTACTTTCCGATGGCTCACATGGTCTGGTATTGGGACGGTCCTGACGCCGTCGCCGCCGCCGCGATCAAGGGCAAGGCCGCACTCGACGCCGTCAATGGCGAAGCGGGCTATCTCTTCCAGATGGGCGCTCTCGACTTTGCCGGTGGTACGGTCGTTCACATCAACGCCGGTATCGCTGGCCTCGTCGGCTGCCTTATGATCGGCAAGCGCACGGGTTACGGCAAAGACGTTATGGCTCCGCATTCGCTGACCATGACCATGATCGGTGCTTCGCTTCTGTGGGTCGGTTGGTTTGGCTTCAATGCCGGTTCCAATCTCGAAGCAAACGGTGTCACCGGCGTCGCCTTCATCAATACCTTCGTGGCAACGGCTGCCGCTGGGTTGAGCTGGTTGCTGATCGAACAAGTCGTCAAGGGTAAGCCATCGCTGCTCGGTGCCGTTACTGGCGCTGTTGCCGGGCTGGTTGCCGTAACCCCCGCTTCGGGTTTTGCCGGACCAATGGGTTCAGTCGTTCTCGGCCTCCTCGTGTCGCCGATCTGCTTCTTCTTCGTCACCACGGTGAAGAACAAATTCGGATATGATGACTCGCTCGATGTCTTCGGTGTTCACTGCATCGGCGGTATCTTTGGCGCGATCATGACTGGTGTTCTGGTTGCACCGTCGCTCGGTGGTCAGGGTCTTGCGGACTATGCCGCCAAGCCCGGATCGCTTTCCGCTGGCGATTACCACATGGGCGCTCAGGTCTATATCCAGATCAAGGCAGTGTTATTCACCCTGCTCTTCTCGGGTATCGGCTCGGCAATCCTCTTCTTCATCATCGACAAAACAATCGGTCTTCGTCCGAGCGTGGATGTCGAGCGTGAAGGGCTCGATCTCGCTGAACACGGTGAGCGCGCCTACCACTATTAACGAGCTTGGGCTGGCGACGAAGGAACCTCTCCCCGATCGTAGCCAGCCCAGACCAGGTTCCTCCTGCGAACGACTGGGCCGGAGCGCACAAAGCGCCCCGGCCCATTTTTCGTTTCAGCGTAGGAGGTGGTTAGTTTTTGGCAGCGAGTATATCGACCAGCGCAGCGACCGGCGCGAGGTCGTAGCCAGCCGCATTTGCCTTTTTGTGCAGCGTCTCCGGCTTGTCGCCGAGTTTCGCGCGAGCCAGCGACCATAGCAACGTCGAGCGCGTCCCCGACCGGCAATAGGCAAGGACGGGACCGTCGGCGGTTTCCAGCGCCTTCGCCATCGCGTCGAGTTGCGGCTGACCAAAACCACCCTGTCCCACAGGGACCGCAAGATAGTCCATACCGGCCGCTCGCGCCGCCGCTTCGATTTCGGCACCCTGAGGCTCGTCGGGCGCTTCGCCATCGGGCCGGTTGTTCAGGATCAGCTTCACACCCTGAGCCTTGGCCTTCGCAATGTCTGCCAAGCTCAGTTGCGCGGACACCATCACCTTTTCATCGAGCGTTTTGAACATAGCTGGCATCCTCGTCAGTTGGATTTGATTACGGCTAGAAACGCCTCGCCATAGGCCTCCAGCTTGCGCGTTCCAACTCCACCGAGGCGACCTAGCTCACCTAATGTGGTGGGGCGGACTGTTGCCATCTCGCGCAGCGTCGAATCGTGAAAGATCACATAGGGCGGCATCTGTGCCTCTGCGGCAAGTTCGCGGCGGCGGCCCCGTAAGGCTTCAAACAGGGGGTCGCCGACCGGATTGGCGGGCTGGTCGTTGCTGCGCCGACGCTTGCCCTCGCGGCGCGGCGGGATCGCAATCGCGAATTCTGCTTCGCCTTTCAGAATGGCACGCGCTTCGGGACCAAGTTCGAGCCCGCCATGTTCGGTCTGGCCGAGCGCGTCTCGAAGCAGAAGTGCGCGGGCAACGGGCTTTACCATTTCGGCTTCGTCGCCGGTCACGATGCCGAAGACGCTGAGCCGGTCGTGGCCGAGTTTCAGAACCTTCTCGTTCGACTGACCTGTCAGCACAGCTTCGATATGGCCGACTCCAAACATCTGCCCGGTGCGATAAACCGCCGACAGCAATTTACGCGCGAGCTCGGTCAGGTTGGTGCGGGCTGGGGGATTTAGGCAATTGTCGCAGTTTCCGCAGTTATCCGGCGGGCTTTCTCCAAAATGGCGGAGCAGGACGGCACGGCGACATGTCCCGGTTTCAACCAGATTGGCCAGCGCCGAGAGCCTTGTCCGTTCCCCGGCGATGCGATCTTCGGGGATTTCACTCAACCGTATCCGCGCGCGCGCAAAATCGTCAGCGCCCCAAAAAAGTTGCGCTGCCGCTGGATCTCCATCGCGACCCGCGCGCCCGGTTTCCTGATAATAGGCCTCGATCGATTTCGGCAGCCCGGCATGAGCGACGAACCGGACGTCGGGTTTGTCGATCCCCATGCCGAACGCAATCGTTGCAACCATCACCATGTCTTCGGACTTAACGAACGCTGCCTGATTGGCAGCGCGCACCGATGCCTCAAGCCCCGCGTGGTACGCTCGCGTCGGGCGGCCGTTCAAAGCCAATTGAGCGGCGAGTTTCTCGGTCTGCGCCCGCGTTTGGGCATAAATAATCCCCGCGCCGGGTGTTTCGGCAACAAAGTCGCTTATCTGACGAGTTGTCCCGGCGCGTGGGGCTATGTTGTATCGGATATTGGGGCGGTCGAACCCGGCAACGATCAGGCCATCCTCGGAAATACCCAGTTGCGTTAATATATCGGCGCGGGTGTGTTCGTCGGCAGTAGCCGTCAGCGCAAGGCGGGGGACGGAGGAAAAGCGATCGAACAATGGCCGCAACAGGCGATAGTCGGGACGAAAATCATGTCCCCATTCGGAAACGCAATGGGCTTCATCGATGGCAAACAGGGATAGTTTTCCCTGTGAGAGCAGGTCGCGAAAGCCGTCTCCCGATGCACGTTCGGGGGCCGCATAGAGAAGGTTGAGATCGCCGCTTTTGAAACGCGCAATAGTTTCGGCCTGGTTGGTATCGACCGAAGTCAGCGTGGCGGCCTTGATGCCCACTGCCTCCGCCGCGCGCAGTTGATCGTGCATCAGCGCGATCAGCGGCGAGATAACGACGCAGGTGCCGGGCAACATCACCGCTGGCAACTGATAACACAGCGACTTGCCCGCGCCGGTCGGCATGATCGCCGCAGTTCGCTGGCCCGCCATGACGCGGTCGATCACTTGATGCTGAACACCCCTGAAGGCGGAGAAGCCGAATGTCGTTTTGAGTGTGTCGAGCAGGTCGGCCATGGGGCCTCTTAGCGAAAGGGGGTGGGTGGCGTCGAGCGGGTTGGGGAATCATCGACGCCGACTGCAGGCGGGCACATCACGGTTCGGCCAATGGAGAGAGTGTACACAAGTCTGATCTCACACCATTACAGCTTTGTTTAATTGCCGGAGTAACAGCAAACGATCGACCTCCGACTGAATACGGTCGAAGCTGCTAGCCTTCGCGATGATATGGGTGTCCGGCAATAATTGTCGTCGCGCGATATAGCTGCTCGGCCAGAAGTGCGCGGACCATCAGGTGTGGCCAGGTTGCCGATCCGAAAGCAATCCTGCGGTCGGCGCTCGCGCGTTCGGCTTCGGTCAACCCGTCCGCCGCTCCGATCAGGAAACGGACCTCGCGGATACCGTCATCGCGCCAGCCTTCAAGAAGTTGCGCGAATGCGATTGAGCCTAGTTGGTCGCCGGTTTCATCGAGTGCCACGATCCGCGCAGGAGCGATCAGGTCCGCAACCTTGCCACCGGTTTCTGGCAGTTCGGTTATGACCAGCGGCCACGCGATCCGCTTGGAATAACGTGCAACGATGTCGGCTTCAGGGCTGCGCCCGATGCGGCCCCGTGCGACGATATGCAGCTTCAACGGAACGGTCGATTAAAAAGCCGGTCCCGCCACAATCGGGGCGTCGGTGAGCGACCACATCCGTTCGAGATTGTAGAAGCTGCGAACTTCGGGGCGGAACAGGTGGACAATCACATCGCCCGCATCGATCAGCACCCAGTCGGCAGCGGGCAGACCTTCGATTCGAGGCGAACGCTTGAATTCGGTCTTCATGCGCTGGGCGATCTTGGCGGCCATCGATGCAACCTGACGAGTCGAGCGACCGCTAGCGATGACCATGTGATCGGCGATCGACGACTTTCCCTCGAGCGGGATTGAGATAGTTTCCACAGCCTGATCGCTGTCGAGCTGCTCCAATATCATGGCATGAAGCGCATCGACCGAATCCTTTGGCGATTCGGTTGGCGACGGGGGCTGGCTGATGGCAGCTGCGGGCAAGGACGGTCCTTTGGTCAGGGAAAACGCGGTGTGCGCAGTCCCGTGGATTGGGTTGAAAAACGGCGATACCATATGGGATCGGCCCGGCGCAGCGCCGTGGCGGAGCTCGGATCGGGGCGGAAGTGCAGCAGCACGAGCGCCGGCGGTCTCCATTGCGTCCAGTGTTGCGCACTGCCTGCACGTCGAACGAAACGGCGCAACCAGACCGACGCAGGGCTCGCGGCGGTAAAGCACTCATAGCCCGGTCGCGCGATAATCGCAATCGTTACGCTGCGTGCCAGCCTCCGCCAGTCGCGCCAGCGGTGGAACTGGGCAATATTGTCGGCACCCATGATCCAGATGAACCGACGATTCGGGTAACGGCGAACCAGCGCTGCGATAGTATCGACGGTGTAGCGCGTTCCGAGTCGCGCCTCGATGTTGGTGGCTCGAATCCGCGAACGGCGCGCCATTGCCCTGGCCGAAGCTAGCCGAGCGGGCAGTGGGGCCATGTCTTCAACGCCTGATTTCAGCGGATTTCCGGGCGAAACGAGCCACCAGACCTCGTCAAGAGCAAGGGCATCCATTGCGAAAAGACTGATGGCCCGATGCCCCGTGTGTGCCGGATTAAACGATCCGCCAAGCAGGCCCGTGAGGATCAGGGGCGCACCTGTCCCGTGCCACGGACGAGCCATTTATAGGTCGTCAGCCCTTCAAGAGCGACCGGACCGCGAGCATGCAGGCGACCGGTGGCGATGCCGATTTCGGCACCTAGTCCGAATTCGCCACCATCGGCAAATTGCGTGGAGGCATTGTGCATAACGATTGCCGAATCAGCCGCGGCTAGAAATTGCTCGGCAGTTGCCGCGTTTTCGGTAACAATCGATTCGGTATGATGCGAACTGTGCGCAGCGATATGCGCCAGCGCGCCGGCCACGCTATCGACAAATGCTACTGCACAGATATTGTCGAGATATTCGGTGTCCCAGTCCTCGTCGGATGCGGCAGTTATGCGGGGATCAAGGCGTTGTGCCTGCGCATCACCACGTAGCGCGCACCCTGCGTCGAGCAGCGCTCCGGCGACTGCGGCCGGATGTGCGTAAGCTTGATCGATCAACAGGGTTTCTGTTGCGCCGCAAACGCCGGTACGTCGCATCTTGGCGTTGACTGCAATCGCGATAGCTTTGGCGGGGTCGGCCGCCGCGTCGATATAGGTGTGGCAGATCCCGTCGAGGTGAGCGAGGACGGGAACGCGAGCTTCGTCCTGAACGCGGGCAACCAGCGTCTTTCCACCACGGGGAATGATAATATCAATCATGCCCTGTGCGACGAGCATCGCTCCGACAGCCGCGCGATCGGTCGTGGGGACGAGTTGGATCGAATCGGCGGGCAAACCTTTTTCAGTGATCCCCGCGATCAGCGCAGCGTGAAGCGCGCGATTGGTGCGCATCGCTTCCGAACCGCCGCGCAGAATAGCGGCGTTACCCGATTTCAGGCAAAGAATACCGGCATCGACTGTGACGTTGGGACGGCTTTCATAAATGATGCCGATGACGCCTAATGGAACGCGGACGCGCGATAATTTGAGACCGTTCGGACGCAGGTTCTCGTCGATAACCATGCCAACGGGGTCGCGAAGACCGGCAACGGTCTCGACCCCATCGGCGATTGCTGCGATTCGACCAGAATCGAGCAAGAGCCGGTCGATCATTGCGGGGGATAAGCCATTGGCTCGAGCGGCGGCAACGTCTTGCTCGTTTGCATTTAGGATTTCAGCTTCGGCAGTGCGAATCGCTTTAGCGGCCGCCATCAGCGCGCTCGCCTTGCGGGCACTTGTTTCGCGCGCAAGCACGGCAGAAGCTGCGCGGGCGCGGGTTGCCATGTCCTTAATCAACAGGGTTGGATCGATATCATCACGGGCCATGAGCGGCGGCTAGCACAAGCTGCAAAACTCCGCAAAAAAGGTCGGACCAGCCGGGGCGAATATTATAACCGGAGCGATTATTACGCGGGCGACGGGGATGCACCAGTTCATGGAGCGTGTCTGAACGTTCGAGCAAAGGTGAACGGTACCTTTTGCGAGGGCTTGCCGCGCGAACGCTCATGTCCATCGTTTCTTGATGGGCGCTGGGCCACGATATCGTGAGATTGCGTGAAGCCTACTGTATCGGCGAACCGTCCGCGCTCTGGCGGACGGTTGCACTCACTATCTTTTCTTTTTCCGCGTTGGCAACATTTCCTGTGCTGCCGTTGGCGATGGGCCTGATGGGCTAATCAGGCTCCCTGCGCTGCCGGGTCTCCGAACTTGCCGGGACGGCGCGTCTTTGGAACAGACGAGCCGCCGGTGTTCAAGGCGCGTGGTTTGTTGTGATCGATGCCGCTCCGGTCGGGCCGCTGGCCGTCATTGAGCAGCGACGCAATCTCGTCACCGCTAAGTGTTTCGAACTCGAGCATCGCTTCGGCCAAAGTCTTCAGCTTATCGATATTGTCGGTGAGCAACGTCTTTGCCTGATTATAGCCGCCATCCACCAGACGCCGGATTTCGCTGTCGATTACCTGCGCAGTTTCGTTCGACATATTGGAACGCTGGCTTTGTGAATAGCCCAGAAAGGTCTCGGCCTGTGCCTCTTCGTACTGAAGTGGACCCAGTTTGTCGGACATGCCCCAACGCGTGACCATCGAACGGGCAAGCTTGGTTGCCTGCTGAATGTCACCCGACGCGCCTGACGATACCTTGTCGTGGCCGAAGATCAGTTCTTCGGCCACGCGGCCGCCCATCGTGACCGCCAGATCGGCGTACATCTTGTCGCGGTGGTAAGAGTAACTGTCACGTTCAGGCAGCGATACGACCATGCCAAGGGCACGACCACGTGGGATGATCGTGGCTTTGTGAATCGGATCGGTTGCGGGTTCGAGCAGACTGACCAGAGCATGACCGGCTTCGTGATAAGCGGTCATTTTCTTTTCGTCTTCGGTCATTACGAGCGATTTCCACTCGGTGCCCATCAGAACCTTGTCCTTGGCGGCTTCGAACTGAGCCATTGCAACCAATCGTTTGCCGAGGCGAGCGGCAAGCAGCGCGGCTTCGTTCACGATGTTGGCCAAATCGGCACCCGAAAAGCCCGGTGTGCCGCGTGCGAGCGTGCGCGCATCGACATCAGGAGCGATTGGAACCTTCTTCATGTGCACCTGCAGGATCATTTCGCGACCGCCAATGTCGGGTAGCGGGACGGTAACCTGACGATCGAAGCGGCCCGGACGAAGCAGCGCAGGGTCAAGAACATCGGGACGGTTGGTCGCCGCGATGATAATGATACCTTCGTTCGCTTCGAAGCCATCCATTTCGACTAGCAACTGGTTGAGCGTCTGTTCGCGCTCGTCATTGCCATTGCCGAGACCGGCACCGCGATGACGACCCACAGCGTCGATTTCGTCGATAAAGACGATACATGGGGCAGACTTCTTCGCCTGTTCGAACATATCGCGGACGCGGCTTGCACCCACGCCGACGAACATCTCGACGAAATCAGAACCAGAGATCGTGAAGAATGGCACGCCAGCTTCACCAGCGATTGCGCGGGCGAGCAGGGTTTTACCAGTACCGGGTGATCCAACGAGCAGCGCGCCTTTTGGAATTTTGCCGCCCAACCGTGCGAATTTTGAAGGGTCTTTCAGGAATTCGACGATTTCCTGCAATTCTTCGCGCGCCTCGTCGATGCCAGCGACGTCGGCAAAAGTGATCTTGCCTTCTTTTTGGGTCAGCATCTTGGCACGGCTTTTACCGAAACCCATCGCACCCGAACCGGCGTTCTTCTGCATCTGGCGCATCACGAAGAAGGCGAGGCCGATCATTAAAACGAATGGAAGCGCCTGGTACAGCAGCAATACCCAGATGCTTGCTGACTCTTCGGGCTTGCCACGGAAGTCGACATTCGCCTTGGTCAGTCGTGCTGTTAGTTCTGGATCGGGGACGGGGTAGGTACGGAAGGCTTCACCGTTGCTCAGGCTGCCGGAAATCTCGTTGTTCGAAATGACAACGGACTTGACCGAACCCTCTTCAACCTTGGCGACAAATTCGGAATAAGGAATGCCCGAAGCGGCAGCGGTTTGCGTGCGACCATCGAAAATCGAAACGAAAACGGCCAGGGCGGCGAGAATGCCGACCCAGATCAAGAGGCTTTTCATCCAGGGGTTACCCTGTGGCTGTTTGTCGTCGTTCATGAGTCTTGTTCCGCCTTCCAGCCCCCAAGATAGGCTGGATTCGATTAATGACAATGGAACGGGCGCGTCTAAACCCGCCTGGGGCTCACTTTGGGACGACGGGGCAGCGCCAGCGTGAAGTGCCAGCGGCCATCCTTCACGGCGCAACGCACCCGGCCAATCGTCCCGGTGGCGTTACCCTGCAGGGCTTTGAGGAGGCGTTCGATCGTTGCGCCTCGGGGCCTGCTGGTAGGATCTATGACGCGAAGACAGTCGATTAGCGCACGCCTTAGCAGTTCTGCGGGCAGCCCCGCAGCATCATAGGTCCAAGTATCGGCACCATCGAAAAGCCGCTCCGAGCGCAGTTTCAGAACGACCCAGTCGAGCGCGCGATCGGCTTCATCGAGAGCGGCTGCACTGCGCACAATTGCAAGCGGATCGAGCCAGTCGGCGCCCGTCAAAGCTTTCCTGAGCCGGGCCCGGTCGTAACGGTCGTCTCGATTAGAGGGATCGTCCACGGGGACGATGCCCGCTGCGGCTACAATCTGCACAAGTTCCCTGTGCCGCCAACCGAGCAAGGGGCGTAAGATCCGACCGCGGCGGGCGCGAATCCCGGCAAGGCCAGCTACGCCCGATGCCCGATTTAGCCGCATTGCCATCGTTTCCAACTGATCGTCGGCATGATGGGCGGTCAACAGCCAGGCGATGTCGCGCTCGTCAGCCCAATTGTCCAAGGCATCGTAGCGCGCCTCACGAGCTGACGCAGACATATTGCCACGCGCCAGTTCTTCGAGGACGATAATCCGATGGGGTAAGCCCAAGTCGCGACAGATATTTGCAACAAAGGCCGCTTCGTCCCCCGACGCGGTGCGCAGCCGGTGATCTACTGTTGCGGCTTCGACCCGTCCGGGAAATGCAGCGTTGGCAAGCAGCAACAGCGCGACACTGTCGGGACCGCCGGAAATCGCGATCCCGATCAGCCCTTCGGTGACTGGTCCGACAAGCTTGGCGAAATCGGCACGAAATCGCGCGATCGCTGAATCAGGCAGAACATTTGGCGTCTGCACGTCCCTTGGCCGCCTTTGCTTTCAGGTCCGGTGCCAGCCGCGCGCCGTACACGTCCTGCAGTTCGTCATAGACTTTGCAGGCATCGGCAGGCTTTTTCAGCTTGGTCAGCGATTGCCCCAGCCATGTCAGGCTTTCCGCAGCGCGCTCGCCTTTCGGTGCCTTTTGATAATTATCATAAAAGGCGACGCTCGCGAGCGCAGGCTTACCCTCGTCAAAATAGGCACGACCGAGCAGATTCTGCGCATAGCTCCACCGTCGATGCGATGGATACTTCGTCACGAACTCTTTCAGTTTCGCCTCTGCTTCGGGATAAAGCTTGGCCACATACAGGCGATACCCATAGGTGTAGTCATCTTCAGCCGCATCCCCGGTTGAGGGCATTTCCACGGCTGCGACCGCTGCCCTGTGAGTAGGATCAGCTTTTGCTATAGCCGGTTTGGCAACTCCCGCCGGTGGGCGCGCCAGCGATGTTGGAACAGACGATTGGGGCGATAGTGGAGCGGTTGGCGCAGTCTCGTCAGTTGCCGCAGCGGGGCCGGTGCCCTCCAGCGTGGCGAGGCGTGCCTCCAGGCGCTTGATCGCTTCGTCCGCCTGACGACCGCGATAGCCGGTTTGCTCCACTTGCCCGGTCAGTGAAGCCAAGCTTTTTTCAAGTGCGTCGATGCGGGCGGTCAGGTCAACGATCGGCGTCGAAGCAGCATTGCCCGCTGGTATGGCCGGACCCGTGTTACCGACGATATCGGGCTGGACGGGTGCCCCGCCCGGAAAAACCGAGCGCTGGACCGCTTTCATTTCCTTCTCGAGCTTGCCTACGCGCTGGTCGAGCGGACCGCTGCCCGAGCCGGATTGTCCTGAATTCGATTGGGCCGCGAGGGGCGACCACGACAGCGTGCCCGCAAGAGCTACAGCTGCCCAGATTTTCGATCGCATCAATCAGTTCCCACCCAAGTTTCGATTATTGTGGCACAGCCGGAGAAGCGGCTGCAACTGGCGTCGTACCCGCCGCGACTGGCGGCGGAGTGACTGCCACTCGGGCATTGAGCGCGGCTGCGCTGATACCCAGATTACGAACAGTAGTCTTCGCTCCACCCAATGGCGCGACCTCACGACCGTCGATTGTCACCTTTAGGGCGTCGGGTCGGCCGGTCAGGATTTTCGGGTCGGTCGCGGTTAATGGTAGCTGATAGGTTTCACCCGCCGCCATCTCTTTTTGAAACAGCGCAGTCTTGGCCCCATCCGTGATACGAAGCCAAACTGCGGTGGTTGCCGTCAGGACGACTTGTCCGGGGCCGACCGTCGCGGCAGGCTTTGCCACCGGTGCTGCGGCTGCCACCGTCTCCTGCTGAGCGATGACGGGAGCAGGCGTTGCGACATCGGCGCTATCAAAATATCCTCCGCGCCATACACCGTATCCGACGACGATGATGAGCGCGAGCAATGCTGCCGTCCACGCCAACAGGCGCGGCGGTACGCGTGATGGATCGGCCGGCTCGTACACATTGGCATCGCGCGCATCAGGATGCGCCCGGCCGAGTTCGGCGCGAAGATCGTTCCCCAGCGCAATCTCGTCGACACCGATCGCGCGGGCGTAGGATTTGGCGAAGCCGAGCGCATAGGTTTGCGAAGGCAGGGCGGTATAATCGCTGTTCTCGATTGCGGTCAGATGACGCAACGGTATCCGCGTGCGGGTGCTGACATCATTCAGATCGAGCTTCGCTGCTTCACGCGCAACCCGAAGTCGTTCGCCGACCGAGATCGGGAACAAGCCTTTTTCGGGGATTTCGCCGTCGACCATATTTTATCTCCCCATCGCGTAGCGGCATCGCGCGACGGTCTGCGCTATGTCAACAATCGCACGCCATGATGTCAACCGGCTCTTTAACCGAAATAAAATTGGTTCAAGCGATCTCGACGTCGTTTGCGCTGGCCCAGGCAGCCATCGCCGCTCGCATATCCGATGGAGGAGAGGCTAGAAAACCGGGCATGTCTGCACGTAAGGCCGCCAGGTCGAGCGAGCGGACCATGGCCTTGACCGGGCCAATCGCTGCAGGCGTAATTGACAGGCGCTCTATTCCGAGGCCGAGCAATGCCATCGCTTCGAGCGGTCGGCCGCCCATCTCGCCGCAGACTGTAACCGGAACGTCGTGTTCACGCGTAGTTTTGGAAACGCGGCTCAAGAAACGGAGGATGGCCGGGCTGAGCCAGTCATATCGTTCGGCGAGCCGCGGGTTCGCGCGATCGGCGGCAAACAGAAACTGCGTCAGGTCGTTCGTTCCGATCGACAGGAAGTTCAGCTTTGGAAGGATGATGTCGAGCACTTCGGCCAACGCAGGTACTTCGAGCATCGCGCCATATTTTACTGCTGCGGGCACACGTTTTCCACGCGCGAGCAGCCAAGTGCGTTGCGCCTCGAAAATTGCATGGGCCTGATCGAACTCCCAGGGTTCGGACACCATGGGGAACATGACGTTAAGAGTGCGACCCGCCGCCGCCTCTAGAAGAGCGCGCGCCTGTGGTTTCATCAGGCCACCGCGATCGAGCGCGACCCGCAAAGCGCGCCAGCCCATCGCGGGGTTTTCTTCCTGCTCTTCTTCCTGCCGCATATATGGCAGCGCCTTGTCTCCGCCAATATCGACGGTGCGGAACACGACAGGCCGATCGCCTGCCGCATCGAGGACGTCGCGATAGAGCCGCTGTTGTTGCTGGCGCATCGGCAGGGTGGCCGACACCAGAAACTGAAACTCGGTGCGGAACAGGCCGATGCCGTCGGCGCCAGTGATGTCGAGTGCTGCCGCGTCGTCGCGTAGCCCGGCGTTTACCATCAGTGCGATTCGGGTGCCGTCTTTTGAAATTGAGGGCTGATCGCGGAGAGCGGCGAATTGCGCGCGGCGTTTTTGGCCGATTACCAGTTTGGAATCAAAGGCTTCTTCCATCGCCGGGCTGGCGCGGACGACGACATTGCCTTCTGTTCCGTCGAGCAGCAGCGCGTCGCCATCGACGATCATGCGCCGGACATCACGCACGCGGCCCAAAACGGGCACGCCCATTGCACGCGCAACGATGGTTACATGCGCGGTAAGTGACCCTTCTTCGAGGATAACACCCTTTAACCGACGCCGATCGTATTCAAGCAGTTCAGCAGGACCGAGATTGCGGGCAATCAGGATCGTGTCCTGACGCAATCCAGCCTGCGCTGCGGTACCGAGTTGACCCGACACGATGCGCAACAGCCGGTTCGCCAGATCCTCGAGATCGTGCATCCGATCGGCGAGCAACGGGTCGTCGATCTGGCGCATCCGCATCCGCGTGCGTTGCTGCACGCGTTCGATCGCGGCTTCTGCCGTCAGTCCTGAATCGATCGCCTCGTTGATGCGACGGCTCCAGCCCTCGTCATAGGCGAACATCCGGTAAGTCTCGATCACTTCGCGCGTTTCGCCGTCGAAGCCAAATTCAGCTTGTGCCGACATCCGGTCGATTTGTTCGCGCATCTTGTCGAAGGCCGAATAAACGCGGTGGCGTTCGGCTTCGGTGTCTTCGGCGACGGTGTGTTCGATGATGATTCGCGGCTGGTGATAAACCGCGTGACCACGCGCCATACCCTCGACCAGTTTCAGCCCCGGCAGACGCACCATCTGGGTCTGGAGGATGCGGTCGGCCCCCTGTCGTTTTTCATCGACCAGTCCGGCGTTGGCGATCAATTCGCTCAACACCATCGCAACGGTTTGCAGGGCTTCGATTTCGACCTCCGCATAACGGCGTGAATCGGCGTGCTGAACGCAAAGAACGCCGACGGCTTCTTCGCGCCGGACAATCGGCACGCCCGCAAAACTGTGAAACATTTCCTCGCCGGTTTCGGGCTTATAGGCGAAGTCGGGATGGCTGATCGCTTCGTCAAGGTTCAGGGTTTCGACATTGGCGGCGATCGTGCCGACGAGCCCTTCTCCGAGAGCCAGTTTTGTGACGTGGACCGCGTCCTGATTCAGTCCGCGGGTAGCGTAAAGTTCCAGCTCGCCATCGCGCAACAGATAGATCGAGCAGACCTCACTTTCGAGTGCCTCGCCGATGATACCCGCGACCTGGTTGAGCTTGGCCTGAGCGCCAGTGCGCGATGCCATGACCTCGTGAAGGCGGGTCAGTATTTCGCGGGCGGAGGCGGCAGCAGATGACATGGTGCGGCGCTAACAGATGCTGCGCGCGCTTCCAACCGGTAGCCCAGCCGATTTTCGCCAATTGCGCCAATCGGCTGGAGGAAAGTCAGCGAGCGGCCGCAATCTGAACAGAGGACTGCGCGGCTGCGATGGCGATGGTAACACGCTTGTCTAATGCTTTATTGGCCTCGGCGATCAGCGCCGCTATTATTTCGGCGACCGGTTCTTCGGTCTTTACCATGCCGACCGACTGGCCCGCCATCAGCGACCCATTTTCGACATCGCCGTCGATGACCGCGCGACGCAGCGCTCCTGCCCAATAATGCTCGATCTGAAGCTGTGCTTCGGCCATCGCAAGACCGCCATCGTCAATCGCGCGGGCGACCTCTACCTGTTTTGCAGTGAACAATTCGGTGCCTGCATTTTTCAGCGCACGCACGGGGATTACCGGCAGGCGTGGGTCGATCTGCACGCTGGATACAGCGTCGCGTGCTGACGCGCGAAAGAACGCCTTTTTGAAGTTCGCATGAGCAATGCTTTCGGTCGCACAAGCGAAACGGGTGCCGAGTTGCACACCGGCTGCTCCCATTTCGAGATAGGCCGCCATTGCTTCTCCGCGTCCGATGCCGCCTGCGATAAAGACAGGGACTTGCTCTGCGACTTCGGGAAGAATTTCCTGCGCGAGAACCGAAGTGGATACCGGGCCGATATGGCCCCCTGCTTCCATCCCCTCGATCACCAGAGCATCGACACCGGATCGGATCAGTTTCTTGGCAAGGCTGAGCGCCGGTGCGAAACAGATCAGCTTGGCACCCGACCCCTTGATTGCGTCGATGCTGCCCGTCGGGGGCAGTCCGCCCGCCAGCACGACATGAGTGACGTTATGTCGGGTGCAGACCGCGATCAATTCCATCAGATCGGGATGCATCGTGATGAGATTGACGCCGAACGGTTTGTCCGTGCGCTTTTTGGTTTCGGCGATCTCTGTATCGAGCAGCGCCGGTGTCATTGCGCCGCACGCGATCAGGCCAAAGCCGCCCGCGTTCGAGATTGCGGATACGAGATGCCGCTCGCTGATCCACGACATCGCGCCGCACATGATCGCGACTTCGCTGCCCAAAAAGGCAGTTCCGCGCTCCATGAGCGCGTTGAGACGGCTCAAGCGGCTTCCTCCGCATCAAGTCCATAAGCAGTGTGAAGAACGCGAACGGCGAGTTCGGTATAATCCTCTTCGATCAACACGCTGACTTTGATCTCACTGGTAGAGATCGCCTGGATATTGATACCGCGATCGGCGAGTGCGGTGAACATCGTCGATGCGACGCCTGCGTGACTGCGCATACCGACGCCGACCACCGAAACCTTTGCGACTTTGGTATCGTGAACGAGCGTTTCGTACCCGACATCGGCACGTGCTTTTTCGAGAACGTCGAGAGCGCGACTGAGTTCGGCCTGGGGAACGGTGAACGTGACGTCCGTCGATCCAGTCGAATGCGCGATATTCTGGATAATCATATCGACGTTGATGTTGACCGCAGCCAGTGGGCTGAAGATGCGCGCGACCGCGCCGGGCTTGTCGGGCACGCTGGTGAGCGTGATCTTTGCCTCATTCTTGTCGTGAGCGATGCCTGTGATGAGCTGGCGTTCCATATCGTCTCCGATTTCGTCGTCACCGACGATCATTGTTCCGGGAAGGGTATCGGCGGTGGCGCTGTTGTTCGGGTCGTCGAAACTCGACAATACCTGAATACGAACGCCGGTCTTCATGGCAAGGCCGACTGACCGCGTTTGCAGCACCTTTGCGCCGACACTCGCGAGTTCGAGCATTTCTTCGTAGGTCACGCGCTTCAGTTTGCGAGCGCGGGGAACGATGCGCGGGTCGGTCGTATAAACGCCATCGACATCGGTATAAATGTCGCAGCGATCCGCCTTCATCGCCGCTGCGATGGCAACAGCCGATGTATCTGACCCACCACGGCCTAGCGTCGAAATGCGGTCGTTATCGGAAACACCCTGAAAGCCGGGAATGACCGCAACTTCGCCTGAAGAAAGCGCCGCGTCGAGGGCAGCGGTGTCGATATCCTCGATCCGGGCAGAGGCATGAGCATCGTTTGTGCGGATTGGCAATTGCCAGCCGAGCCAGCTTCTTGCCGGAACGCCGAGCGATTGCAGAGCGAGGGCCAGAAGCCCGCTCGTCACCTGCTCGCCCGTTGCAACGACCACGTCATATTCGCGGGCATCGTATAATGAAGACGCTTCCCGACAGAAGCCGACAAGGCGATCGGTTTCCCCTGCCATTGCTGACACGACCACCGCAACCTGATTGCCCGCGCTCACTTCACGCTTCACACGCGCCGCGACGCTGCGGATACGTTCTATGCCCGCCATCGACGTGCCACCAAATTTCATCACGATACGCGCCATAAGGCGTAACTTCCCCCTTGGGCTTTCCAGCGCGGCCCTGATAGGTAGGGGACATGGCGAACGCAACCGCGACCGTGGCGCATACGGCAGATACGAGTATCGTTTTGGACGAGGCCGCGCACTTTGGCGCGATGGCGGGCGACTGGTGGAACCCGAAAGGGTCATCGGCGATGCTTCACCGGCTCAATCCGGTCCGGCTCAGCTATATCAGGGCGGCGATCGACCTGCATTGGGATGGCGACCCAACCGCCAGACGTCCGCTGGCGGGTAAGCGCGCACTCGACATGGGGTGCGGGGCCGGGCTGTTGACCGAGCCACTGGCCCGGCTGGGTGGAGAAGTCGTCGGTGTCGATGCCGCCGTTGAAAACATCGAAGCGGCGAGAGACCATGCGCTCAGTTCGCGGCTTGTAATCGATTATCGCGCGGGTGGTCTGGACGTCATTGCTGGTGCAAGTTTCGATCTGATTACGTGCATGGAGGTGGTCGAACATGTGGCCGATCCGGCGGCGTTCGTTGCCGGACTGGCAAATGCGCTTGTGCCGGGCGGGATGCTTGTCATGTCGACGCCCAACCGGACACCAATGTCGAAGCTGGCGATGATAACAGTGGCCGAAGGGCTGGGGCAGATTCCGAAAGGGACGCACGACTGGGACAAGTTTCTGATGCCCGACGAGTTGGAAACCATGTTCGCCGAAGCTGGACTGAAAACCCTTGATATAAAGGGCATCGGTTATCGTCCGTTGAGCGGCTTCGTTCTGACGGACGATCTGAAACTGGATTATATCGTAACCGCCGTCCGCGCTTAGGCGGCGAGGGGAAAACGCAGCATCCGGTTTTCTGTCGGCACCAGCGCCTGTGCGGTTCGACCGGCCACGCGCATGATTTCAGGATGGCTGGCGTCGAGGCCACCGGTCAGCGATCCGAAGGCCGGCAGAATCAGCTTTGTCGCGGAGGCCACGAAACACCGACGGGCAACGCGGCGGCCGCGCACCGACACGCGCAGTTTGGGGTGAAAATGGCCCGACAGTTCGGGACGAAGTTCTTGGAGGTTGGCTTCGTGGCGAAAGATCAGCCCGTCGACTTCCGCCTCGTCCGCGATCCTCCCACCGCAATGATCGATCAGGCCGGCGTCATGATTGCCGGTGATCCAGACCCAGTCGAGCGTGCCCGTCAGCGATCGCAGCATGACCTGAGCGCGGGATGGGAGGCGCTCGCATCCGGCGGCATCATGGAAACTGTCGCCGAGGCACCAGATTTCCTTTGGCGCGCAAACGACGGTCAGCGCGGTAAGATCGGTCAGAGTTGCGATCGAATCATAGGGGGGCAATAACTGGCCGCCACGGGCAAACCAGCTCGCCTTTTCAAAGTGCAGGTCGGCGACGATCAGCGCACGCCGCGCAGGCCAGAACAGCGCACCCCCAGGGAGTGCGGCAAGGTCATGACCGGCGAACGAAAAGGGAACCATGCCTGTGCGACTATGCCGTCAGACATCGCCCGGCAAGAGAAAGCGCACCTTGCGCTGGGCAAAGTCCACCGAGACACGACGAAACGATCGCAAGGTGTTAATACCCAGCAACATGGCAGGCCGGTTTTGCAGACCGAACCGTTGGAACGGGTGCGCGTCGGCAAAGGCGACCACCACTTGTCGAAGGTTGATCCCGCCGATCCTCACCTTGCTGACCATCGCGACATCCGCGGCGAGGTGTCCTCCGGTAACGTCGATCAAGTAGGTCGATATAAATGTCATTTTGCGATGCCGTTTCATCAACAACGCCCGCAGTGCCGGATTGCCGATCGTGTTCTGCGCGCCGGAATCGATGATGACGGTAACCGGCACGCCATCTATTTGTGCATCGACGAGCACCAATTGGCCGTAGCGTGAACGGGCCGTGACGACGATGGTATCGGGATCGACCGGTTCGCGAACGCCCGGTTCTGCGATTGTCAGGGTTTGCGCGGAAAAGTTCATGATGATGCGGCGGTTCTGGAGACTGTCGATACCGAGCAACCCCTGTGCACCAAGGTTCTCCTCGGCGAGCGCGGGGGCATCGATGTGGGGAATTATCAAACCCGCGACCCCCAGCCGTTTGACCGTCACAGTAGGAACACGCTCGACGCCTGCCATGCTTTGAAGCGTTGCTTCGCCAGCAGGGGCCAGTCCCAGTCGATCGGCAAGCTCGCGCGAAATGACGGACCGGTCGGCTCCGGTATCGACTACGAACTGATAGGGGCCGCTGCCATCGATCGTAACCGGAACGGTCATGCGCATCGCCAGATCGGCGGAACTGTTGATTATGGTGGGCCGAACCGGCGGAGGTGCCGTCGATTGAGCCAGGCCGGCCTGGGGAGCCGCCAGCGACAGCGCCAACAAGCAAGGAAAATTAGGCCCGAATGTGGCCATATCGCCATCTCCCGCGGGCCTCTGCAATGCCCTCGAGAGAAAATATGCCGCAAACCTATGAAGTGCGACAGTAAAATCGCTAGTCTGCGTGCATGGCCTCTGCGGCGAGAGTTTCTGCCTCGATCAACAACTCGTCGTCGGCCGAACCCTGCGGAACATGCTCGCGGCCGATCATCACCAGAACCGGCACCGCAAGCGGCGTAACGCGTGGCAGGTCGATATGGAGGATGCTGTCCGCCGCCCGATCGAGCAGGGCACCCAGCCTGCCGACATCGGTCATGCGCGCGCGGGCGTCGGCCCATGCTGCCTTCAGTAGCAGGTGATCGGGGTCGTAGCGGCGCAGGACGTCATAGATCAGGTCGGTCGAAAAAGTGACCTGACGCCCGGTCTTGCGCTTGCCGGGATGCTGGCGTTCGACAAGGCCGCCGATGACTGCAACTTCCCGAAACGCACGCTTCAGCAGGTGTGAACTCTGCACCCAGTCGACGAATTCGTTTTCGAGGATGTCGGCGGAAAACAGCGGGCGGGGATCGACGACCGGTTCGAGCGAGAAGGTGGCGAGCGCGTAATCATTGGCAACGAACCCGATCGGCTTCAGCCCAAGGTTTTCCATGCGTTTGGTCAGCAACATGCCGAGCGACTGATGCGCGTTCCAGCCCTCGAATGGATAGGCGACCATATAGTGCCTGCCCTGGTGCGGGAATGTTTCGATCAATAGCTGACCGGGTGCCGGGAGGACCGAGCGCCGCATCTGCATCTCTAGCCATTCACGGACATCACTGGGAAAGCGCGCCCACTGGCTTTCGTCATCGAGGAACCCGCGAACCCGCCTTGCGAGATGTGTGGAAAGCGCGAGGCGTGCGCCGCCGTAACTGGGGATGCGTGCGGGGCGGGAAGATGCGCGAACGATCAGTTCCTCGGTTTCGATTCGTTCGACTTCGAGGCTGAGGCCGGAAAAAAAGAACGTGTCGCCGGTCGTCAGCGTGGCGGCGAAACCTTCCTCCACACGGCCCAGCCTGCGCCCGTTCCTGAACCGGACCGTCAGCATCGTTGCTTCGACGATTATGCCCGCATTCATCCGGTGCTGCGTGACGAAACGCGGGTGGGCGACGCGCCACAACCCGTCTGCATTGCGGGTCAGACGGCGGAATTTGTCATAGGCGCGCAGGGCGTAACCACCGGTCGCGATGAAATCGAGAACGCGGGCAAAGGTTTTGTGGTCGAGCGCACTGTAGGGGAGCGCCGACTGAATTTCGGCAAGCATCCTGTCTTCGTCGAAGGGCGCGGCGCAGGCGCAGGCCATGATGTGTTGAGCCAGAACGTCGAGTGCGCCGGGGCGGAACAGGTCTTCGTCGAGTTCGCCCTCCTCAACCGCGTCGAGTGCCGCCTGAGCTTCCAGATATTCGAAGCGATTGCCGGGTACTATGACCGCTTCGGATGGCTCATCGAGCCGGTGGTTGGCGCGACCGATCCGTTGTAGCAGCCGTGACGACCCCTTCGGCGCACCCATCTGGACGACGCAATCGACATTGCCCCAGTCGACGCCGAGGTCGAGGCTGGCCGTGGCGACAAGGCCACGTAATCTGCCGTCGGCCATCGCCGCTTCGACCTTGCGACGGGCTTCTATATCGAGGCTGCCGTGGTGGATGCCGATGGGCAGTTGCTGATCGTTGGCCTTCCACAAATCCTGAAAGATGAGTTCGGCCAGAGCGCGGGTGTTGCAGAATACGAGAGTCGTATTGTGCGTTTCGATTTCGGCCATCACTTGCGGCGCGGCATATCGTCCCGAATGGCCCGCCCACGGAACGCGGCCTTCGGGGAGCAGGATTGCGATGTCGGGTTCGGCCCCCGGATCACCCTGAACGGCGGTCACGCTGTCGATGTCTCCATTGGGGGCAAGCCATGCGCGATAACCGTCGGCGTCGGCCACGGTTGCGGACAGCGCAACGCGGCGGAGGTTTGGGGCAATAGTCTGCAAGCGTGACAGGCCGAGCGACAAAAGGTCGCCACGCTTCCCGGTGGCGAAAGCGTGAACTTCGTCGATGACGACGGTCTTTAGTCCTGCAAACAGGTTGGTGCTCTCAGGATAGCTCAGCAGCAGGCTAAGGCTCTCGGGTGTCGTCAGCAGAACTTGTGGCGGCCGTTCGCGCTGGCGCTTCTTGCGATCCGATGGGGTGTCACCAGTCCGCGTTTCGACCCGGATATCGAGGTCCATTTCGGCAATTGGAGTCAACAGATTGCGCTGCACATCGACGGCGAGCGCTTTCAGCGGTGATATATAGAGCGTGTGCAGGCCGTCCGTGGGCGCTTCGATCAGTTCGACCAAAGTCGGCATGAACCCTGCCAGCGTTTTGCCCGAACCCGTGGGCGCAACAAGGAGCGCATTACGCCCAGCCCGCGCTGCCGTCAGCATTTCAAGCTGGTGCCTGCGTGGTGCCCAGCCTTTCGCGGCAAACCAGTCGCTAAGCACCTGTGGTAGCTGGGAATCACTTATCATCGCATCCATATAGGGATGATGGCGCGTCTCGGCTCTTGGATCGATCCCCAACCTTCGGGAATTTATATTCCGATCATCGACGCCTGGGTTGATCCTTCGCGGCCCGTTGCGCGTGCGCTGGTGACGCACGGCCATGCCGACCATGCGCGCGGCGGCCATGAACAGGTTTGGGCCACCCCCGAAACACTGGCGATCATGGGCGTACGTTATGGCGAGCAAGCGGGCGCGAACCCCGTTGTGTATGGCGAGCGGTTTCAGATCGGCGAAGTGAGCGTAACCTTCGTTCCTGCCGGGCATGTCCTTGGATCGGCGCAAATCCTGCTGGAATATGCGGGCGAGCGGGTCGTTGTTTCAGGGGATTATAAACGACGGTTCGACCCCACCTGCGTGCGGTTCGAACCAGTGCCGTGCGACATCTTTATAACGGAGGCGACGTTCGGCCTGCCGGTGTTTCGCCATCCCGCAACCCGCGACGAAATGACAAAGTTGCTGGCGGCACTCGCTGCCGAGCCTGAACGCTGTGTGTTGGTTGGCGCTTATGCGCTGGGCAAGGCGCAGCGGGTGATCGCGGAGTTACGGCTGCTGGGTCACGATGCGCCGATCTATATTCACGGGGCAATGCAGCGGCTTTGCGATCTTTATCGCGAGTGGGGTGTGGACCTTGGCGAGCTGCGGCCAGCACTGGTTGCCAGCAAGGACGAGATGCGCGGCCACATAATTATCGCGCCCCCCTCCGCGCTCAACGATCGTTGGAGTCGTCGTCTGCCCGATCCGATTACTGCAATGGCGAGCGGCTGGATGCGCGTTCGCCAACGGGCGGTTCAGCGCAATGTGGAATTGCCACTTGTGATATCCGATCATGCCGACTGGGACGAATTGACCGAAACGCTGTTGGAAATCGTGCCGAAAGAGGTTTGGGTCACACATGGTCGTGAGGATGCGATCGTGCATTGGTGCATGACACAGCAGATCAAGGCGCGGGCGCTCGATCTCGTCGGATATGAGGATGAGGACGACTAGAGTTTTTTCCGGGACGTTGCGCTTGCGGTGCCGGAACGTCGAAGGGAGTCAGCAGTTTTATCCTTCGAAGCGGGTGATTTGCGGAGAGATAAGATGAGCAAGAATATCAATCAGCCGAGCGCCATCGATGACATGCGGGACGGTGCCGACCGTACCGAGAAACTGACGCAAGCGCAGCAGGGCGGATACGGTAATAAAGGTGGACTCGATCAGAGGGTCGAAGATGCCAAGGTCACCGGCGAGACGCAAAATGGCGGTGGCACGGCATGGTCGACAGCAGGTGCAACTGGCAGCGCGTCGGATGACCTGATCGACGCCGATCCGACAGCCCCGGAAAAGGGCGATCCAACAGCTCCCAAAAACTCCGGGTTCAGTTCGACAATGGGTGACGGACCCAATTCGCAGAGCGGCGCATCGGCAGGGTCAGGTGGCATGGGTCAACGCACCTGATAATCGCAAATAATGCAATTCAAGGGGAGCTGCGGTGACGTGGCTCCCTTTTCGTTAGTGACTCTGCTTGCTAAGGCGACCCCGACTCCATCGGATCAGGGAAAAATCCATGACGGCAATCGGCCAAGATACACTCGCCACTCGCACGACCCTGGAGGCGGGCGGACAGTCGGTTGCTTATTACTCGCTTGAGAAAGCCGCTGCGAAACTGGGCGACGTCTCACGCTTGCCTTTTTCGATGAAGGTGTTGCTCGAAAACCTGCTCCGCTTCGAAGACGGCGTAACGGTGACGATAGCCGACATTCAGGCGCTGATCGATTGGCAGAACGATCCGAAATCGACTCGCGAAATCCAGTATCGCCCCGCGCGCGTGCTGATGCAGGATTTCACCGGCGTTCCCTGCGTCGTCGATCTGGCGGCGATGCGCGATGCGATGAACGCGCTCGGTGGCGATGCACAAAAGATCAACCCGCTGGTTCCGGTCCATCTGGTCATCGATCACTCGGTCATGGTCGATGAATTCGGTACGCCACAGGCCGCGCATAATAACGTCGAGCTGGAATACGCCCGCAATGGCGAGCGTTATGAATTCCTGAAATGGGGATCGAAGGCGCTCGACAATTTCAAGGTCGTGCCACCGGGAACGGGCATCTGCCATCAGGTCAATCTGGAGCATATCGCACAGGCGGTCTGGACTTCGAAGGACAGCAATGGCGATCTGGTCGCCTATCCCGACACATGCGTTGGCACCGACAGCCACACGACGATGGTCAACGGTCTGGGCGTGCTCGGCTGGGGTGTCGGCGGGATCGAGGCTGAGGCCGCGATGCTTGGGCAACCGGTTTCGATGCTGATTCCCGAAGTTGTCGGGTTCAAGCTGATCGGGACATTGGCTGAAGGTATTACCGCCACCGATCTGGTGCTGACGGTTACCCAGATGCTTCGTGCCAAGGGTGTTGTCGGACGGTTCGTCGAGTTCTTTGGTCCCGGTCTGGACGCATTGTCGCTTGCCGACCGTGCGACGATTGCTAACATGGCACCTGAATACGGCGCAACGTGCGGGTTCTTCGGTGTCGATGATGCGACACTTACGTATCTGCAACTGACTGGCCGCAGTGAAAGCGCGATTGCTCTGGTTGAGGCATATGCCAAGGCGCAAGGGTTGTGGCGTTATTCGAATGCGCCCGATCCGGTGTTCACCGACACGCTCGAACTCGACATGACGAGTGTTGTGCCTTCGCTTGCAGGCCCGAAGCGCCCGCAGGACAAGGTTGCGCTGACCGAGGTCGATGACATTTTCAACAGTGAGTTGGAGTCGGTTTACAAGCACGTTGGCTTCAAGCGCGCCGCCGTCGAAGGCCGCGACCATGATATCGGTGATGGCGACGTCGTTATCGCTGCGATCACGAGCTGCACAAATACGTCGAACCCGAGCGTGCTGGTTGCTGCCGGTCTGGTCGCGCGCAAGGCCCATGCTCTTGGTCTGAAGCCGAAGCCCTGGGTCAAGACATCGCTGGCTCCCGGCTCGCAGGTTGTGACCGATTATCTGGTGAAGTCGGGTCTTCAGGCCGATCTCGACGCGGTTGGGTTCAACCTCGTCGGCTATGGCTGCACGACCTGCATCGGTAACTCGGGGCCGCTGGCTCAGCCGATTTCGGATGCGATCAACAATAACGATATCGTTGCTGCGTCGGTCCTGTCGGGCAATCGCAACTTCGAAGGCCGCGTGTCGCCGGACGTGCGCGCGAACTTCCTCGCATCGCCACCGCTCGTCGTTGCTTATGCATTGAAGGGGACGGTGACCGAGGATTTCACGAACACACCACTGGGGCAGGCGACCGACGGCACCGACGTTTATCTGAAGGACGTATGGCCTTCGAATGCCGAAGTGCATGAAGTGATGGCCGCCAATATCGACCGTGGCATGTTCATGAACCGGTATTCGCAGGTGTTCTCAGGCGATAGCAAATGGCAGGCGATCGAGATCGAAGGGTCGGACACCTACACATGGCGTGCAGGCAGCACCTATGTTGCCAACCCGCCGTATTTCGAGGGCATGTCGATGACGCCCGCTCCGGTGGCTGACATCATCGAAGCGCGTCCCCTGGCGATCTTTTCCGATTCGATTACGACCGATCACATCTCACCAGCCGGTTCGATCAAGGCGGATTCGCCCGCCGGTTCGTGGTTGCAGGAACATCAGGTCGCGCGGGCCGACTTCAACAGCTATGGCGCGCGCCGTGGTCATCATGAAGTGATGATGCGCGGTACATTCGCCAACATCCGCATCAAGAACGAAATGATCCCCGGCATCGAAGGCGGCATGACGAGCTATAAAGGCGAGGTTATGCCGATCTATGACGCAGCGATGCGCCACAAGGCAGACGGTACGCCGCTGATCGTCATCGCGGGCAAGGAATATGGCACGGGTTCGTCACGCGACTGGGCAGCGAAGGGCACCAACCTGCTGGGCGTGCGTGCGGTCATTACCGAAAGCTTCGAGCGTATTCACCGTTCGAATCTGGTTGGCATGGGCGTGCTGCCGTTGCAGTTCGCCGATGGCGTCGATCGCAAGACCCTGAAGCTGGACGGTACGGAGAGCTTCACGATCATGAAGGTCGCCGAACTGCGCCCGCGTCAGGACGTGACGGTCACGCTGACCCGCGCAAATGGCACGGTCGAGGAGTTCCAGACGCGCTGCCGGATCGATACCGTCAACGAGCTGGAATATTTCCTCAACGGCGGCATCCTACAATATGTGCTCAGGAAGCTGGCGGCTTAACCCCGACCCGCAACGCAAGTACGGCCACCGCCGCAACAGCCATCGACGCCGCGCCGAGTTCCATCGTCGCGGCGACATGGCCTGAGAATAACGAGCGGGTGACAAGTCCGAACAGCAGGACCGCGATGACCTGAGGAATGACGACGGAGAAGGCTATGATGTTCATCACCTTCGCGATCTCATCCTCGCGCGCGAGTTCGGACCCGACGGCATAGGGGATTGTGGAGATCAGGCTCCACGCAATGCCGATCAGGGCGAAGCAGCCGAGCAGAGCGGATGGTCCTTCGGCAAAGGGCACGAGGCCGATGCCCGATGCGCCCAGCAGAAGCGCGGCCGCATAAGCCTGCATCCGTCCGATTTTGGCGAAGACCCACGGTTGCGCGAAGTTCAGAACAGCGGAGAGCAGGGCATAGCAGGCGAAGCATATGCCCACCCATGTCAATCCATTCAGATATTCGGGACTATCACTGGTCGCACCGGGGGAGAGGCGCTCGATCACGACGGGCGTCGTGTAGATCCATAGCGCGAACATGCCGGTCCAGGCAAAAAACTGGACAATGAAGACAGGGATCAATCCCCGAGCAAGCGCGCGTCTCATCTACAGCGATTTGAGAGCTTCTTCCGCGTTGTGCAACTGATCGTTATCGACCGGTGCTCCCGAGATATCGGTTATTGTTGCGTTGTCGGTGTTATCTGCTGCTGGAGCCGCGCCGATAAAGTCGATGGCCTGATAACAAACGAAGATCACGAACGCGATCGCCCACCAGCGATTGCCCATGATGCGTCGAGAGGTGAACGGCCACATTACTATCCTGTAGCAGCGTTAGGCTAATGGATCGTCAACGTGCTCAAAGTTTTCGGTGCTGCGCCGCGATATGGTCGAACACCGCATTGTGAAGCGGGCGATCGAATTCGCAGCCATAGATATAGCCCCGTCGCCACGCGACCGTGCATTCCAGGGGACCAAGCCCCGGTATTGTCACGAATACCGCGCTACCGGTTACGAGCGTGAAGCTGGTTTCGCACCGAAATCCCACGACCGACAAGTCGATGACATCGACATCGAACCGCTGTGACGAACCCGGCTCTCGCAACCCCGCCGCCAGACGCACGTCCAGCCGCATTGCGCGACGATTGTCGCGTTGATTTAACGCCTCCCGCCCCATGTTCGTCTCAGTCCCCTGCACAACGCATGCATGGGGAGGCTAGGGCGGGGAAGTTGCGAGGTCGTTAATTTCAGCGCGCTTTCAAAGCCCTGACCGCTGCTAACGTGCCCGACACATGCCCCTCTGGGCTCATCGCGCTATAGGCGAAAGCAATTCGGCCGGTGCGTGCGATCACGAACGATGTCCGGTTCGAACGGCCGAGCAGGGGCAGTTTCACGTCATAGCCTGAAATCATTGCCGGACTGGCGACGGCGACGGCGAATTTGTTGCGGCATTCCTCGACCGAAAACTTGGCGAGCTTGTCGATTGGGTCGGCAGCAACGCCAATCAGTGTTGCGCCGGCTTTTGCGAAATCATCGCTGGCTTCGGCAAATTCATGGGCTTCGACGGTGCAGCCTGATGTGAATGCCGCAGGGAAGAAATAGAGGACAACCGGACCTTTTTTCAGAGCATCTGCCAGGCTGAACTGGAAAGTCTTGCCTCCCTTTGCGCCCATCGTGGTGAAGTCGGGTGCTGCCGCTCCGACCGGTAATGCGGCGAGGGCGGGCATGGGGAGGGCAGCGAGTGCGAGGGCGGAAAGCAAAACGCGCATCGAAAAAATCCTTTGGCGGGCGGAATTGGGGCGAACTTAGACGCAATATGGACGTCTTCCAACATTAACGCGGCCAGTTTGGGTTCGCTTTTGGTTCGTGCCGAACGAGGACGATCCATATTCGGGACGTCCGCGACGCAATGACCGATGGCGAGCGCCGCGAAATTCGCAGAGTGCCAGTTTATGGTTGGCAAAGTATTTACCATTGCAGCGTTTGTTGCCGTCGCATCTGGCATCGCCACCGCGCAGGCTCAAACCGACCGGCCCGTGTCAGCCCAGGCCGTTGCGCGCGCCACGATCCTGCGGCCTGCTATTCTCCGAATCGGCCCGAACGCGCCACGACTTGAACTGGCAATGCGGGCAGATATGGCGATCGGGCCCAAGCGCACCATTCGACTTTGCGACGCCGCCAATCCGGTGCGCTGCACACTGATTGTGTTCGACCTGCCCTAATCGGTAGCAAAACGAGGCAAAGCGCACCATATGCGACGCCATGCCACCCGTCGTTGAAACTGGAAATAGTCCCGTCGCCGGGTTTTCGTCGCTGCGGCGGTTCCTGCCCTACCTCTGGCCCGCCGATGATCGAGCGCTTCGTATGCGTGTCGTCATTGCGCTGGTGCTCGTGCTGGTTGCCAAGGGCATCACGCTTTCGATGGGCTGGCTCTATAAATGGGCAATCGACCGGATGGTGCCGGGCATGGAGGCCAGCGCGCAAATCGCGATTGCGCTGGTCGTAGCTTATGCTGGCGCGCGCTTTGCCGGCGTGCTGTTCGACAATCTTCGCAACACGATCTTTGAGCGCGTCGGACAGGATGCGACCCGGCATCTTGCGAGCAATGTGTTCCGCCGACTTCATGCGCTGTCGTTGCGCTTTCACCTCGACCGCCGGACCGGAGCGGTCGCAAAGATTATCGAACGCGGAACCAAGAGCATCGATACGATGCTGTATTTCCTGCTGTTCAACATCGCGCCGACGGTGATCGAACTGATCGTCGTCTCGATCTTTTTCTGGGTGAAATTCGGCTTCATTCTGGTTGCCGCGACGTTGCTGATGGTCGTCGCCTATATCTGGTTTACGCGTGCGGTGACCGACTGGCGGGCGAAACTTCGCGAAGACATGAATACGATGGACACCGGGGCTGCTGCCAAGGCCGTCGATTCGCTTTTGAATTACGAAACGGTCAAATATTTCAACGCCGAGGACCGTGAGACCGCGCGTTATGCTGGCGCTGCGAAAGCCTATGCCGACGCAGCGGTGAAGTCGGAGAACTCGCTGGCATGGCTGAACGTCGGGCAATCGCTAATCACCAACCTGATGATGGCAGGAGCGATGGGCTTTGTCGTCTGGGGCTGGTCGAAGGGGCGGTTTACGACGGGTGATGTCGTGCTGGTCAACACCTGGTTGTCGCAACTGTTTCGCCCGCTCGATCTGCTGGGCATGGTCTATCGCACCATTCGTCAGGGGTTGATCGACATGGAGGCGATGTTCGGGTTGATCGATACGCCTGCCGAAATCGTCGATGTGCCGAACGCTTTGCCGCTGATCGTCGGTGAGGGCGTGGTGCGATTCGAAAATGTCTCATTTGCCTATGACAAGGATCGCCAGATCCTGCACGGCGTCGATTTCGAGATACCCGCCGGGGGAACGCTGGCGGTGGTTGGACCATCGGGCGCCGGTAAATCCACGCTGGCGCGGCTGTTGTTCCGCTTTTACGATACGACCGGCGGCCGGATTACGATCGATGGTCAGGACATTGCCAAGGTCAGTCAGGCCAGTCTGCGCGCCGCCATAGGAATCGTGCCGCAGGATACCGTTCTGTTCAACGATACCATCGGGTATAATATTGCCTATGGCCGTGAGGGCTCGACGCAGGATCAGGTCGAGGATGCTGCGCGCGGTGCGGCGATCCACGGCTTCATCGCGTCCTTGCCTGACCAATATAGTGCCAAGGTCGGTGAGCGCGGTCTGAAGCTGTCGGGCGGAGAAAAGCAACGCGTTGCGATTGCGCGCACGCTGCTGAAGAACCCGCCGATCCTGATACTGGACGAGGCGACGAGCGCGTTGGACAGCCGGACCGAAGCAGAGATTCAGACAACGCTGAAGGCGATAGCCGCGCGTCGTTCGACCATCGTCATCGCCCACCGTCTTTCGACGATCGTGGATGCCGACGAGATCGTGGTGCTTGAAGCGGGCCGGGTTTGCGAGCGCGGCACGCACGCGACGCTGTTGGCAAAAAATGGCCTGTATGCCGAAATGTGGATGCGTCAGGCGGCCGAACACGACCTCGAAGCGATGGCGGCAGCGGAGTAGTTTTGCGGCACTGGCCCGAAGGATGGGGGGCAGGGCGGATGTATTTCTTTCGGATGCCCGTATAGACTCCGGCTCTCTCCGGGGTGACGGGCCGTATTCTTAGGCTTCTTCGATCTCGGCGATCAGCAGTTTGTCGATCTTGCGTCCGTCCATGTCGACGATTTCAAATCGAAAGCCGCCGCTGGCGAAATGGTCGCCGACGCTGGGCAGCCGTTTCATCTCGGCAAGGGCAAGACCCGCCACCGTCGCATAATCCCGATCGTCGGGCAGCTTCAGTCCGATCCGTTCGGCAAGAGTATCCGCAGCGACCCAGCCCGATACCAGCAGGCTACCGTCCTCGCGTTCGAAGATCGGCGGATCGGTTTCATCGTCCTGATCGGATGCAAATGCCCCTGCGATTGCCGCCAGAAGGTCAGCAGGCGTCACTATGCCCTCCAGATGGCCGTATTCATCACGAACCATCGCCATCGGCACGTCAGCGTGACGGAGGGCCTCCAGAGCATCCATTGCATCGACCTGATCCGGCACGATCGGCGGAATACGCATCAGGGCGCGCAGGTCGATGGGTTCGCCCGTGACCAGTCGAGCAACGATATCGCGCGCCTGCACGACACCGACGATTTCATCGACCGAACCCATTGCGACGGGCATCCGGCTGTGCGGCATTGTGGCAAGGACGGTAAGCAGGGTTTCGTGATCGGCGTCGATGTCGATCCAGTTGATCTCAGTCCGCGGTGTCATCACTTCGCGGACCGGCCGGTCCGCGAGGCGAACGACGCCCGATATGATTGCGCGCTCGCTTTCTTCGATAACGCCCGATTTCGAGGCTTCGGCAAAGATCAGGTGGAGTTCTTCGGCGGTGACGTGACTTTCCGATTCGCGACTGAGGCCGAGCAGGCGGAAAATCAATCCACTGGTGCCGTCCAGTACCCACACGATCGGAGCGGTGGCGCGGGATAGCCACAGCATCGGGCGTGCCATGATCGCGGCAATCGGTTCTGGCTTACGGAGCGCAAATTGTTTGGGAACAAGCTCTCCGATTATCAGGGAAACGAACGTCGTCAGCCCGATTACGACGATGAAGCCCGCAGTCGATGCCGTATGAGCATCCAGGCCAAGCCAGCGTAACCGGTCGCCCATCGGGCCACCCAGTTCCGCGCCCGAATAGGCACCGGCGACGACGCCGATCAGGCTGATGCCGATCTGTACTGTCGATAATAATTTGCCGGGGTTTGCGCTGAGTTCCAGTGCGACGCGCGCACCACTTTTGCCCTTTCGCGCCATCGCCTCGAGTCTGGGCTTACGAGCGGAAACGATCGCCAGTTCGGACATCGCGAACACACCGTTCAGCATCACGAGCGCAATGATGATGGCGACGTCGATCCACGGGAATGGCGTGAGGGGGGCTGGGGGGATGGTTGTGGACATTGTCAGTCGCCGCAGTCCTGGCGGGTTTTACAGAAATTCACAAGAACTGCGGTGGTCGGCATCTATCGGTCACGTCTTTCCAGAAAGAAATCGCGGAGCAGATCGGCCGCTTCGCGCTCACCCAGACCAGCAGTGACTTCGGGTCTGTGGTGGCAGGTCGAGTGGGAAAAGACGCGCGCGCCATGTTCGACGCCGCCTCCTTTCGGGTCGGATGCGGCGTAATAGAGGCGTTCGATGCGCGCATGGGTGATTGCGCCGGCGCACATGGCGCAAGGTTCCAGCGTGACCCACAATGTACAGCCGACAAGGCGATCGGTGCCAAGCTTTGCGCAGGCTGCGCGAATGGCGACAATTTCGGCATGGGCGGTGGGATCGTTGGTCGTGCGTGTGGCGTTGGCGGCGACGGCAATGACCTGTTCGCCACGCGTAATGACGGCTCCGACCGGGACTTCACTCTCCTTTGCTGCCGCAATCGCCGCGTCGAGCGCGAGCCTCATCGGGGCGGGAAGTGGAAAGACCATTCCCCGCTCTAGCAGAAGCTCAGCCCGCCGGGGAGATCAGCGTCAGGTATAAGGCGAACACCATACCCGGCACAAATGCGATCAGCGTCAACAGGCAGGTGATCCAGAACGAGCTTCCGATCCCGCGGTCGAGAAACACGCCCAGTGGTGGCAGAAAGATTGCCACCACCACCGCAAGTGGACGAACCCGCCCGTTTTTCGTCAGGTCGGCCGCCATCAGTCGGCGGCTTTCTTTACGCCGATGGTCGGTGTCTGCACGGTTTCCTTGTGCGTGCCGACGTTCGGTACGTCGACAGTGGTGTTGGTTGTGCCCACCTCGAGCTTGCCCGTCGTCACTGCGTAGCCCGGCATCTGACCACCTTCGGCGCGAATCGCGGGCAATTTGCCGTCCTTGGTCTTGTCGATGTTGATGAAGCCCAGTGCGAATGCGGCGATCGCCACCAACACTATCACCAGCAGAATTCCCAAGATTGCGCGCATTTTCGTCTCTCCCTGTATAGCGATAGGTCCTTAACGAACGGATCGCGTGAGGGTTGCGTGACGGGTGGAGCCCAGGGTTCAGAGGTTGACGAAGCGCCACATTGCAGTTAGGCGCGCCTCCTTTCAGAACACAGTAATTCAGGACGAACGAGCGATGGCGCGCATTTGCGAACTGACCGGCAAGGGTCGCATGGTAGGGCACAATGTGAGCCATGCTAACAACAAGACCAAGCGCACTTTTCTGCCCAATTTGCAGAATGTGACCTTGCTCTCCGACGTACTCGGCGAATCGGTGAAGCTGCGCGTTTCGACGCACGGCCTTCGTTCGGTCGAACATGTCGGTGGCCTGGATAACTGGTTGAACAAGACCAGCGAAGCACAGCTTAGCCTCAAGGCACAGCGGCTGAAGCGCAAAGTGGCTAAGGCCATCGTAGCGGCGACTGCGGCAGTAGCAGCCTGAATTTAGTTCGCTCTGGCTTCGGTCAGGGCGAATTTTAGCAGCAAGGTACGCTGCCAGCTTGCGAAATTGTCATCGGATATGATCCAGACGACGGTCCTGCCGTTCTCTGTACCCGATGCTATGCCTTCGAAATTCTCGGTGATCGCGGGTGGTTCGAAGCGGGCGATGACTGCGCCTTTTAGCACCGCTCCGGCGTGGACCGTGCGCGGGTCGATGATCGTGACACATGCCGTGAATAGCGATGTCAGGGTAAAGCTGCGATTCAGGATCAGGATTCGCCCATCCGGCAGTTCGGTCGCGTCGGTCGGACTAAAGCCATCGGGCGGCAAATAACCAAGCCGCGTGCGTGGTGTGTTCGTTTCGGCGGGATCGCCCTTGAATAGCACGACCGGACGAATCGGGCCGCCGTTCGGCGCACCTTCAGCAATGACGACGAACCGACCGTCTCTGAGTCGCAGCAGCGTCTCCGCTCCCTTCGTGTGGGGCCAGTTCGCCATTTCCGGCGGCTGTATGACACGTTCGCCAACGGTAAAATCTTCATTCGTTCGGCAAATGACGTTTCGCCATTCGAACCCCATCCACCAGCGCCCGCTTTGCGGATCATGGGCCAGCGATTCGGTGTCGCGACCGGTCTTTTCCTTGCCTCCTCCACATTCTGTGGGCACCGGCATGATCTTTGCCTGTGAAATGTGCCCGAACTGGCCGATGCGAAATTGAACCAGTCCACCCGCGTCGCTGAGGGCGGTCAGCCGGTTTCCTTCGACGTTCAGCGATGACAGCCCTCCGAACGCCGGGTTGTCGCTGGCGAGTTTCCAGCCCCCAGATAGCTCAACGCTCCCAACTGGCGGCGCTCCGCATTGTCCGGGTATAGCGCGACTGGGTCGACGTGTATCTCGACTGGCTCAGAACTTACGGGCGTCAGGTCATGTGTCGTCGAGCTTCGAACACACTGACCAAGCAGTAAAACATAAAGCAAAACGGTCCAGCGCATCGCAATGTCTTTAACGCAGGGTTCCTTTGTGAACATCGGATAACCGAACCGTTCAGACAATTTCCATGCGAATCGGTTTAGAGCGAATGCAACAACGATCGCTTTGCGGTTAAGAGCAACGACGACGGGACTGTCGTTACCAAGGAGACGGGCGATGAAGAAAGAACTGATCCAAATCGCTGCCGCCGCCAGTATCGTGCTGACCGGCTTTGCGACACCCGCGCTGGCACAGGACCGTGACCGTTCGGGCGATTATTATCAGAGCAATGGCAACGGAGATCGGGGCTATCCGGACCGCGGCAATCAGAACGACAATGGGTATTACGATCGTGGCGGCAACTGGCACGGCAACGACCGTCGCGATTATCGCCGCAGCTATCGCGATTGCCGCCAAAGCTCAGGCACAACGGGCACGATCATCGGCGCGATTGCCGGTGGGTTGCTGGGCCGCGAAGTCGGACGTGGCGGGCGCTATAATCGCCCAAGCGGTACGGGTTTGATCCTTGGTGCGGGTGCCGGCGCACTGGCCGGTCGCGCCATCGATAAAAGTGGCAACTGTCGCTGATCAATTACCCTCGGGTTGCGTAACGAGGGAAGGGCCGGGCGGGCAACCGTCCGGCCCGAATTATGTCTGATCAGCGCGCGTTTTCTGTGTCGAACAGTCCGGCGAGTTGTTCGACCATCGTGCCGCCCAGTTGTTCGGCGTCCATGATCGTCACGGCTTTTGCATAATAGCGGGTTACGTCGTGGCCGATGCCGATGGCGACAAGCTGGACCGGGGACTTGTTTTCGATCCAGCCGATAACCTGTCGAAGATGCTTTTCCAGATAGCTGCCGCTGTTTACGCTGAGCGTTGAGTCATCGACCGGCGCGCCGTCCGATATCACCATCAGGATCTTGCGTTCTTCGGGTCGCGCCAACAGGCGGCTGTGCGCCCATAGCAGCGCCTCACCGTCGATGTTCTCCTTCAGCAACCCTTCGCGCATCATCAGGCCAAGCGATGTCCGTGCGCGCCGCCAGGGCGTGTCTGCGGGCTTGTAGATGATGTGGCGCAGGTCGTTCAGGCGGCCGGGCATGGCGGGACGCCCAGCGGCAAGCCAGCTTTCGCGTGCCTGCCCACCCTTCCACGCGCGTGTCGTGAAGCCCAAAATTTCGGTTTTCACGCCGCAGCGTTCAAGCGTGCGCGCCATGATGTCCGCGCTGATCGCCGCAATCGAAATGGGGCGTCCGCGCATCGATCCCGAATTGTCGATCAGCAGCGTAACCACGGTATCGCGGAAATCGGTTTCGCGTTCGATCTTGTAGCTGAGCGAGTGGCCCGGAGAGACGATGATCCGCGCCAGTCGCGCGGCATCGAGCATCCCTTCTTCCTGATCGAAATCCCATGACCGCGACTGTTGCGCCATAAGCTTGCGCTGCAAACGGTTGGCAAGCTTTGTCACCGCTCCCTGCAAATGGATGAGCTGCTGGTCGAGATACTGACGTAGCCGGACGAGTTCTTCGGCGTCGCAGAGTTCGTCGGCGGCGATCACTTCGTCGTGCGCCGTCGTCCATGCCTTGTAATCAAACCCCGGCGTCAGGTCGGCAGGCGGGCGATTTGGACGAACGGGGAGCATCCCCTCTTGATCGCCGTCACCGCCATCTGCGGTATCGTCCTCCGCAGACTCCTGACTTTCGGTTTCGCCATCGCCGTCGGTGTCGTCGGTTTCGGTCGTTTCGGCGCGCTGATCGAGGTCGCCAGCACCTTCGGCATCATCCTCACCGGTTTCGGTTTCGTCCTGCCCGTCCTGATCGCCGTCGTCGTCGCCATCATCCTGTTCATCGTCGGGGATCATGTCCCCTTCGATAAGCGAAAGATCTTCGAGCAATTTGGTTGCCAGCGACGCGAACGCCGCCTGATCGTCGAGCACCATCCCCAGCGCGTCGAGATCGGCACCGCCGGCCGTTTCGATCCAGTCGCGGACCATCGACAGGCCGTGTTCGGTATTTGCCGGAGGGGCCTGCCCGGTCAGCCGTTCGCGTAGCAACAGGGCTACTGCGGTGGATAGTGGAACCTCGTCACGCGCTTTTGCCCGCGCAATCGGGTCCGACCGCATCCGCATTTCGAGCGCATGGTTCAGATTGGCCCGAACGCCCGCCATCGCCCGACCACCCAAAGCCTCGACCCGCACTGTTTCCACAGCGTCGAAAACCGCACGGGCGATTGGCGGGGAAGGCGCGTTCCTCGCATGAACCGCAGCATCATGATGCCGCAACCGTAGCGCAAACCCATCGGCAAACCCACGGGCTTCGGCGACCTGATCGGCGGGCAGCGCGCGACCGGGCATCGGCACCTTGATATTCTTCCCCACCTGAGTGGGTGCATCGGCGGTGAAGGCAAGCTCCACCTCCGGCTCATGCGCCAAAGCGCGTGCCGTGCCGGTCAGGACAGCCTTGAACGCCTCAAGAGGAGTCTGGTCGGCCATCAGGCCTTGCCGACGACGCTTTCGGGCAGGTCTTTACCAAATACCCGCTGATAATATTCGGCGACGAGGCTGCGTTCGGCTTCATCGCATTTGTTCAGGAACGTCAGGCGGAATGCGAAGCCGACGTCTTTGAAGATGAGCGCGTTCTGCGCCCAGGTGATGACGGTGCGCGGGCTCATCACCGTCGAGATATCCCCGTTGATGAAACCCTGCCGCGTCATGTCAGCGACCTTGACCATATTGTCGACGGTCTTCTTGCCATCGGGCTGGTCGTATTCGCCCGACTTCGCCAACACGATCTGCGCTTCGACTGCGGCGGGCAGGTAGTTGAGCGTAACGACCACGTTCCAGCGATCCATCTGACCCTGATTGATCTGCTGCGTGCCGTGATACAGGCCGCTCGTGTCGCCAAGGCCTACCGTGTTGGCGGTGGCGAAAAGGCGGAACCACGGGTTTGGGCGGATCACGCGATTCTGGTCGAGCAGAGTCAGTTTGCCCTCTGCTTCCAAAATGCGCTGGATCACGAACATCACGTCCGGGCGTCCGGCGTCATATTCGTCGAACACCAATGCGGTCGGGGTCTGCAAAGCCCAGGGCAGCAGACCTTCGCGAAATTCGGTGACCTGCTGACCGTCGCGCAGGACAACGGCATCGCGCCCTACAAGGTCGATGCGACTGATATGCGCGTCGAGGTTGATGCGGATGCACGGCCATTTCAGTCGGGCGGCAACCTGTTCGATGTGCGTCGATTTGCCGGTGCCGTGATAGCCCTGAACCATGACACGCCGGTTGAAGGCAAAGCCCGCGCAGATCGCCAGCGTTGTGTCGGCGTCGAATACATAGGACGGGTCGAGATCGGGAACGCGCTCGTCCGCTTCGCTGAACGCAGGGACTTCCATGTCCACATCGATACCGAACATCTCACGCACCGAGACTTTCAGGTCGGGTGCTTCCATCACCGTTTCGGTGCGGCTGTCGGGCTGGACGTTGGAAATGTCGGTCATAGTCGGGTTATCCGTGAGGAACTGGCATGGAACTCGCTTCCCTCCTAACCGACCGATATGCGCGAAGTCGAGGGGAAGGCGGCGCTTAAAAGGCTTTTGTCGGCAGAGGGAACAGGGTGACGAACCGTTCGGCCAGCGTGCGGTTCCCCTCTATCGTCAGAAGTCCCTCGCCCTCAAGCGAGGCAAGGGGTGCGCCGCCATAGATTGCCCCTGCCATGACCGGCGGCGCGGCGGTGAATACGACATCGGCTCCCGCAGGGTTGCCGCGCTCCACGGAAAGCCCCGCGCTGGTCAGGTGGCCGATAAAGTGGTCGTCATTCAGGATAAAGCCGATGTGGGCGTCCATGTCCGCGACGCTGGCCGGACTGTGCATGGTGCGAAGGGAAAGCATCAGCGATACTGCGCTGAAAGACAGGGTTGCGTCATGATCGGGCGAGCGTGCTGCCCATCGCCCGAGCATCTGAATGGCAGGTTCAGCCTCATATCCCCATTCAGTCAGTTCATACACCTGCGCCGATGCCGGGGGCGGAAGAGTGCGACGCTGAACGATGCCGTCACGTTCGAGGCCAGCCAGTCGCACGGTCAGGACATTCGCGCTGATCCCCGGAAGACTGGCGCGCAGTTCGCCGAAGCGGCGGCCACCCAGCATCATTTCGCGCACGATGAGCAATGCCCAGCGTTCCCCGATCAGTTCAAGCGCATGAGCGGTGCCGCACGCATCATCATACCAACGGTCGCGTTTTTCAGTCACTTTATCTAACTTCATAGTTGTGTTTTCTAACTAAGATCGGCAGAACCGTCAAACAGTGATTCGCAAAATTCACGAATGGAGGATGACATGACTGATGCAACGCCACAGGTAACGAGCGGGCTGACGCCTCACCTTTCTATTCCAGATAATCGCGCGAAAGAGGCGATCAATTTTTATAAATCGGCATTCGGGGCGACAGAGCGAGTTCGGCTTCTTGCGAACCAACCCATGGGGCCGGAACCGTCGAAAACGCCCGACGATACCCGCGTCATGCATGCGCACCTGCTCGTGAACGGAGCATCGCTGATCCTGAACGACGACTTCCCGGAATATCATGGCGGCACGACGTCACCCAAGCCGGCTGCAATCGTGCTGCATCTTTACGTCGATGATGCCGACACATGGTACGACCGTGCGGTAAAGGCGGGCGCAACGGCGCAGATGCCGCTTGCCGATATGTTCTGGGGCGACCGCTATGGCCATGTCGAAGATCCATTCGGATATACATGGGCCATCGCGGCGACGATCAAAGGATCTGCATCATGAGCTATATCGACGGCTTTCTGATTGCTGTGTCTGACGAGAATCGGCAAAAATTTATCGATCACGCAAATATCATCGACCGGATATTCCTAGAACTAGGCGCAACCCGCATAGTCGAGGGCTGGGGTGACGACGTTCCCGCAGGAAAAGTAACCGATTTCGGTAAAGCTGTTCAGGCAAAGCCGGGCGAAACGGTGTGTTTTTCGTGGATCGAGTGGCCCGACAAGGCGACACGCGATGCAGCAATGGCAAAGATGCGCACCGATCCGCGCATGATGGCCGAACCGATGCCATTCGACGGCCAACGCATGGTCTTCGGTGGATTCGAACCTGTCGTGGACCTGACAGCCTGAGGGCAGACGATGACTGACGTGCACCAAATCAATGAACTCGTTGTAGAAAAATACATCGCGGCCCCTCCTGAAATCGTTTGGCGGGTGATGACCGAACGCACCGCCGAATGGTGGTGTCCCAAGCCGTGGATGACCGAGATCGTCGAACAGGATTGGCGCGCCGGTGGTCGGTCCGCGATGATTATGCGCGGCCCGAATGGCGAAGAAGCGCCATCCGATGGCGTGTTTCTTGAAGTCACGCCCAATCGGCGCTTTGTCTTCACAGATGCTTTCACCAGCGGCTGGGTGCCGCAGAAGGCGTTTATGGTGGGCATTATGGAGATCACCCCTGACGGCAAAGGGACATGTTACCGGGGCAGCGCGCGGCATTGGGACGAGGCTGCCCTGAAGCAGCATGAGGCGATGGGCTTCGTTGGCGGCTGGAATGCGGTTGCCGATCAGTTGGCTGAACTGTCAGAATCTGTTTCAGGCAAAGGCGGCTGAGCTTCGCAACTGGTTATAGGCGGCGATTGTCCGTTGAAGCGCAACTTCATGGCTCCGGTCGCCGCCGTTGCGATCGGGGTGGAAGCGGCGAACGCGTTCGGAATAGCTCGTTCGCAGGGCTTTGCGATCGGCGTTTACGTCGAGGCCGAGTTCCTTCAGTGCGCGGCGGTCCTCGCCCGACAAAGGGCGACCATCGGTGCGGTCCTGTGGCATGGTGCGTTTGAACCGGGCGGAAATGGCTTCGAGCGGATCGGTGAAGTCGGCCCAGCTTGGTGGGCGATCGGCACCAACAGAGGAAAACGCGCGGGTCTCGCGTTCCCATCCGGCGAACGGGCGCTGCTGCTGCTCAATCTCGTCGCTGCTCATGCCATTGAAGAAATTATAGCGGGCGTTGAATTCGCGGACATGATCGAGGCACAGCCAGCGCCAAGCCCCTGGTCCGTCGAAATTACCCGGTTCCAGTGGCGCGCGAAATTCGCCCGGCGCGGCACAGCCTGCCTCTCCACACATCGCTGCGGCATTTTCGACCCTGCCGTGAAAGCGGGTGTGGCGTCTGGGGTTTTCGATCGGCAAACAGTGTCTCTTTTTCGCGTAATTGGGCTATATAGGGTCGATGGACACCAACCTTAAAGGGCCTGTCGCGGCCGAAATCGCAACGCGGCTGATCGCCGCGCTTTCGCCAATATCGCTCGCCGTTATCGATGATAGCGATAAACATGCTGGTCATTCGGGCCATGACCCGCGCGGCGAATCGCATTTCACTGTCGAAATCGAGAGTGATGCCTTCACCGGCCAGTCGCGGGTTGCGCGACAGCGGATGGTGAATAGCGCGCTTGCCGAATTGCTGGCCGAACGCGTCCACGCGCTGGCGATCAAGGCAAAGGCACCCGGCGAATGAGCGATCTGTTGATCGAAACGATACTGCCCGTCACGCACGATCTCGGCGATTTCAAGGTGCGGCGGACGTTGCCTGCGAAGACCCGCACGATGGTGGGGCCGTTTATCTTTGTGGATCAGTTTGGCCCTGCGCGGTTGCCCGCCGGTCGCGGCATGGACGTTCGTCCGCATCCGCATATCAACCTGTCGACGGTATCCTATTTGTTCGAGGGTGCGATTGAGCATCGCGATTCGATTGGCAGCCACGCGGTCATCGAACCCGGCGCGGTCAATCTGATGACGGCGGGGCGCGGTATCGTCCATTCGGAACGCTCGCCGCAATCGATGCGCGCGGATGGTCCGGCATTTTACGGAATGCAGACCTGGCTCGCGTTGCCCGATGGCAAGGAAGAGATCGAACCGGCATTCGAACAGATCGCGCCAGCCCAGCTTCCGCTGCTGGAAACGCCCGGTGTTCGGGCGCGGATTATCATGGGGACGTTGTGGGGGCAGACGGCGGCAACGACCTGCCACGCGCCGACGATTTATGCCGAGATTGCGTTAGAGGCCGGAGCCCGCGTGCCGATCGACGCCGATGCGGACGAGCGTGCGATCCTCGTTACCGAAGGCGATGCAACGCTCGATGGCGAACCGCTGACGCCGTTCGTACTCTATGTGCTGAAGCCCGGCAGCGCGGCGACCCTGCGTGCCGTTTCGCCGATTCGCGCGATGTTGATGGGCGGTGGCGCGTTCGCAACCCCGCGCCATGTCTGGTGGAATTTCGTGTCGTCCTCGCGCGACCGGATCAACGTTGCCAAGGACGACTGGAAAGCAGGCCGCTTCCCGACCGTGCCCGGAGACGACAAGGAGTTTATCCCGATCCCCGAGATCGCCAAGACAGTGAGTTATTTATGACCGAACTGCGCCGCGAACGCTTTGCTTTATCGACGGGAGTCGAACTGGACGTCACCATCGGTGGACCCGAGGGCGCGCCCGCGATCATCTTTTTGCACGGCTTTCCCGAAAGCGCGCGGACGTGGCGGTTTCAGTTGGACGATCTGGCGAGGGACTTTCGTGTCGTTGCTCCCGATCAGCGCGGATATGCGCGGTCGTCCAAACCCGAAGGCGTCGAAAACTATACGCCCGACAAACCGGTTGCCGACCTGTTTGCGCTGGCCGATGCGCTTGGCATCGACAAGTTTACCCTTGTCGGCCACGACTGGGGCGGGGCGATTGCGTGGGGGGCGGCACTTGGCAACCCGGCACGCATCGAACGGCTCGTCATCCTCAACGCGCCGCATCCATTCGTTTTCCAGAAATCCCTGTTCGACGACATGACCCAGCGCGAGGGGTCGCAATACATTCGCGCATTCCGAACGCCGGGGATGGAGAATTTTCTGGCGGCCGACCTCGGGGCATTTTTCGATCGGATTTTCGGACCTTCGGGTATCGGTAGCACAGCTGCTCCCGAGGAACGCGCCGCCTATATTGACGAATGGTCACAGCCAGGCGCGATTTTATCGATGCTGAACTGGTATCGCGCGGCGCAGATCATCGTGCCGGCGATGGATGAGACGCCCGCCCGCCCCGCATATCTGGCCGCACCGTTCCCGGTCGTGCAAATGCCTACACTCGTCATTTGGGGCATGGCAGACAAGGCGCTGACGCCTGCACAACTCGACGGGCTCGACGCCCTGGTTGCAGACCTGAAAATCGTAAAAATCCCGGACGCCGGGCATTTCGTAACTTGGGAACAGCCGCAGGCAGTGATCGAGGCGATACGATCTTTCCTGCGGTGACCGGTTAGGATGCTTCCTGAAGGCTGGACCAGATGATCCAGCTTGCATGGGGATGAGCAAGGCCGACGACCGAATCCGTATTGCCCGGCCAAATTCGCAAACGGACGGTGTGTTGTTTCAGAGTCCGATCGGCCTCGAACGCGATCCAGGCCAGTGGGCGCTCGACTGTGGCTTTGGCACCCGCCGCCTCCATCGCCGTCGTGATTCGCTGCTGTGTTTCCTCAGGCAAATATTGCCAGACAATACTGTGCAGGAGTACGCGCGTAGTCTCCCCGGTCTGTGGTTTGCTTAAGCTTGCTTCCACGAAGTCCGCCGCATCACCCTTTTCGAGATGGGGACCGTCAGCCTTTATCATTTCGATGGCGGCTTCGGTCCGGGCAAACCGATCTTTTTGATCGATCCACACATAAGCCAGCAACCGCTCGGCCGCAGCAGCATCGCGAACATCGATCGGCGCGATATCGACGCCCTGCAATGAGCTGATCCTAATAGAAGCGTTCGGTGGTGGTGGTCCTTTCCATTCCGGCCTGATGACGATTCGACTGTCGGCGGGACCGACCGACACCCCGCCGAGGTCGTAGCGATACCGGTCGATCAGCAGGTTCAGACCCGCACTGGACCCGATTTCGAACAATTCGAATTCATGTCCAAACCTGTCGGCAAGAACCAGCAGTGCGGCCATGAATGTGGCCGAACGTGCCGCTTCATTGGTTTGCGGCGGCCCATCCAGCCATGGCAGGATTTCCGCATCGTGCTCGGCAATAGCACGGTGGATCGCAGCCACGTCGTCGCAATCTTCGCCCCTGAAAAGCGGATCGAGAGCCACGCAACTCCCCTTACGAAACAGAAAATGAAACGGCGCGACGAGTCGCAATGGTACTGCATCGGCGATGTAATTACCCGTCCAGCCCAACGCTCGCGCGCCAGTTGCGCTCTTACTATCGATCGCCTCTGCCAATGCCCGACAAACCCGCGCGGTGATCGGCGCGCCGCTGTTTTCACAAAATTGCGCTTGATATTCCATCGCTTGGCGAAAGTTCATTGTCTGCCTTCCTTAATCTGGCGATCCCGACGACGAGCGACGTCGAAAGAGAGCCGTGTAACCCTGCTCCGTCTATGCGCCGTCACCCCGAACTTGCCGAGGGCGAGCCCGCCGCCTAAGCGAACGCGCGTGTCTACACCCATTGTCATAGCCGTGCCCAAGGGGCGCATTTTGAGCGAAGCTCTCCCCTTGATGGCGCTCGCCGGAATCGTACCCGAAGCCGGGTTCGGTGACGAGAACGATCGGCGATTGCGTTTCGCAACCAACCGGCCGGATGTCAGCATCATCCGCGTGCGCGCATTCGATGTAGCGACGTTCGTTGCGCATGGTGCGGCGCAACTGGGGATCGTGGGTTCCGATGTTCTGCTCGAATTCGATTATTCCGAAGTTTATGCGCCGGTCGATCTCGGTATCGGGCATTGCCGGATTTCGGTGGCCGAACCGGTCGATCTGGCGGCAACCGACGACCCGGCGAGTTGGAGCCATGTGCGGGTAGCAACCAAATATCCGAATCTGACGCGGCAGCATTTCGAGGCGCGGGGCGTACAGGCGGAGTGCGTAAAGCTGAACGGTGCGATGGAACTGGCACCGACACTTGGGCTGTCGAGCCGGATTGTCGATCTCGTTTCGTCGGGGCGGACGCTGAAGGACAACGGGTTGGTCGAGGTCGAAGTGATCGCACACGTTTCCGCGCGGCTGATCGTCAATCGTGCCGCCTTCAAGACTCGCGAAGATATCGCGCCGCTGATCGAGGCTTTCCGGGCGGCGGTCGCGTGATTCGGCTCGACACGCGGGATAGTGATTTCGAAGCGCGATTCGCGGCGCTGGTCGACGACCGACGAGACAGCGACGCCGATGTTTCACGGGATGTTGCCGCGATTTTGGCGCGGGTACGGGCGGAGGGCGATGCAGCAGTCACCGACCTGACAGCGCGTTTCGACGGACATGATCTGGAGGCAACTGGCTGGCAGGTCGATCTGGGGGAATGCCAAGCTGCTCTGAAGGCACTGGACCCTGAATTGCGGGGTGCGCTGGAACTGGCGGCCGACCGGATTACGGCTTATCACAAGGCTCAGCGGCCAGCGGATTCGGAAACGACCGATGCTGTCGGGGTGCGGATGGGCGCGCGCTGGTCGGCGGTCGATGCCGCCGGACTTTATGTTCCCGGTGGTCGGGCGGCTTATCCATCCTCGGTCCTGATGAATGCGATTCCGGCGAAAGTTGCCGGGGTTGGGCGATTGGTAATGATGACGCCGACTCCGGGCGGAGAGATCAATCCGCTCGTGCTGGCAGCAGCGGCGCTGGCGGGGGTGGACGAAGTCTGGCGGATCGGCGGGGCTCAGGCTGTCGCTGCTCTGGCTTACGGAACTGACCGGATTGCGCCGGTTGATGCCATCGTCGGCCCGGGCAATGCTTGGGTCGCCGAAGCGAAACGGCAGCTTTACGGCAGGGTCGGCATCGATATGGTAGCAGGACCATCGGAAATTCTGGTAGTAGCCGACTCCGAAAACGATCCCGACTGGATCGCAGCCGATCTTTTGAGTCAGGCCGAACATGACCCAACCAGCCAATCGATATTGATGACCGACGATGCAAATTTCGCCGATCGGGTGATCGAGGCGGTGGAACGGCTTTTACCGACACTGGCGACTGAAAAGGTCGCCCGCGCAAGTTGGGAAACTTATGGCGCTGTCGTTCTGGTCGCGGATCTGGGCGATACGGTTGGGTTGATCGACCGTCTTGCTCCTGAGCATCTGGAACTGGCTGTAAACGAACCCGAAATCCTGTTTGCGCGGGTGCGTCACGCTGGCTCGGTTTTCCTGGGGCGGCACACGCCAGAGGCGATCGGGGATTATCTGGGCGGGCCGAATCATGTGTTGCCGACTGGGCGACGGGCGCGTTTTGCGTCGGGGCTGTCGGTACTCGATTTTATGAAGCGGACCAGTTTTTTGCAGTGTGATGCGGCGGCAATTGCCCATCTGGGACCGGCGGCAATTGCGCTTGCGGGCGCAGAAGGGTTGCCCGCGCACGCTGCATCGGTCAGGGCGCGATTATCATGAAAATTCGTTCAAAATCCCGTTCCGCCTCGCGGCTAGCCGCGGTTCAGGCGCTTTATCAGCTCGAAATGGAGCAAACGCCTCTTATCAAACTGTTGCATGAGTTCCACCAGCACCGGCTTGGGGCGACCATCGGCGATGATGAATATAACGAGGCCGAATTCGATTTCTTCGACGATTTGGTCAAGGGCGTCGATGCCCGGCGGGGCGAGATAGATGGGCATATCACGGCGCTGCTGGCGTCGGGCTGGACGATGGATCGGCTGGATCGCCCGATGCGCGCGATTCTGCGTGCCGGAACATATGAATTACTTGCCCGCAACGATGTGCCGGTAAAGTCGGTCATCAACGAATATGTCGATGTCGCCGACGCGTTTTATGCCAAGCGCGAAAAGGGGTTCGTGAACGGCTTGCTCGACGGCATGGCGAAACGCGTTCGCCCGACCATAAATCCCCGTGTGGAACACCCCGACACTCCTGACCGTTCTAACGGTGAAGAGGAGACGGCCATGGCAGACACACAGATTATTCCCGAGAAGGATATGGAGCGGGCATCAGTCGCTCCGGGTGAAGAAACACCGGTGACGCATCCCGATCAGAGTGCCGGGCAGGATACCGACATCGCTCGTCGCCTGAAGCGTGATCCCAGCGATCCAGATGCGAAACTTGATCGCGGTCTGGATGAATCGATGGATGCCTCCGATCCGCCAGCAGCAGTCGCTCCTGGCGATTCGGGTGACCCTTTGCCTTCGTCAGGTTTCGACGCCGCCGCCGAAGAGGCACTGCAAAGGTCCAAATAATTCATGACAGGTCTGGGTGTCAGCGTGCTGGCGTCCAGACAAAGCTTTTACATATGAACGAGACGCAACCCTGAACGAGCAAGGTTCCGTCAGGGTTACGCGTTACAATTGATTTATAGCTCTTGCCCGACTTTGGATCATAGATTTTACCGCGCCAATCCGATCCGCTATCCGCTAATTCAGTTAAAACGTTGATGCCCTGAATGGAGCGCGTTCGCAGTTCGGTCGCTGGATTGTGGAAATCGAGCATTGCCTTGCCGTCGTCACCCATTTTGAAAACATGGGCAACTTTCCCGCACAGCGATCCGCCGCGCGCATCGTCGCAATGTCCGATTTCGATAATCGAATCGCGTTCGGTGGTCAGCCACTTTCCCGAGATCGGCGCTGTGGCAAATGCTGGTGCGGCGAGCATTGTGATAACGCTGGCGAGCAGGTGTCGGTATTTCATTGGGCTTGGCTCCGGGTTGGCGAACGGATGCGACGGTGCGATAGCTTGTGGTCATGAATGGCAACTGTCTGGTCCAAGCCATCGGTATTTTTTCAAATATTTTTCCAAGGATCCCAGATGACTGTTCGGCTTTACGACTATTTTCGATCCTCGGCTTGCTATCGCGTTCGTATCGCGCTGAACCTCAAGAATATCATTTATGAAACGGTGCCGACCAACATCGTCAAGGGCGCGCAAAGAGAACCGGACTTTGTCGATAAAAACCCGCAGGGGTTAGTGCCCATGTTGGAGATCGATGGCCTGAAACTGACGCAAAGTCTCGCAATCATCGACTATCTGGACGCGAAACATCCCGAACCACCACTGATGCCGCGCGATGCGGCCGCACGATCGCACGTGCTGGCGATGGCGTTGGTAATTGCCTGTGACATCCATCCGCTGAACAATTTGCGCGTTCTCCGCCATCTCGATGATGCGCTGGGCATTGCGCAGGAACGACGGGACGACTGGTATCGACATTGGGTGACGGAGGGATTCGCGGCGCTCGAAGCAATGGCTGCGGGAGCAGGGGCGTTCTTGTCGGGAACGACGCCGGGCGTGGCCGACATTTGCCTGATCCCGCAAATGTATAATGCGCGGCGACTGGCTGTCGATCTGACGCCTTATCCGACTCTGGTGCGGATCGATGCGGGGGCGTGTACGCTGCCTGCCTTTAAGGCGGCACACCCAGATGCGGTCGCCCCTTAGGCAAAGGAATATCAATACGGTCTCGCAACCTTCACCTTGCGCGGTTAGTTTCGTTCAGCACTAACGCTTTCGACTCAACAGACAGGATTAAGCCATGAGCATTTTCGGTTCGATCAAAGACGCGATCTTCGGCCAGTCGGCAGCAGCGGCACCTGCGGAAGCGCCCGCCGACGCGCCTGCTCCTGTAGAAGCCGCACCGGCTCCTGCAGCTGCACCCGCCACTGCGACTCCAGATGAAATCGATGCCCGCCTTGCCGCGATTGCGGCATCGAAAGGGGTCGAATCCAACTATCAAACGTCGATTGTCGATCTGATGAAATTGCTGGGGCTCGATTCAAGCCTCTCCAATCGTACCGAGCTTGCCAATGAACTTGGCTATACCGGCGATACCAATGATTCGGCGACGATGAACATCTGGCTTCACAGCGAAGTCATGAAGAGTCTGGCAACCCAGGGCGCATAATTTTCAAGTTGCTTGAAACATTGGCGTTTCAATGCTCTTTTCCAGAGTGACCGGGTAAACGCGACTCATGTTGGGTTAGCGGGCGCATAATCCCGATCGGGTTTCGTGCGTCTGCAACCTCGCGCCTCTCAAACGGTGCGTTTCAACATGGGGAGTTTATAATGAAAATTCATGCTCTGATCAGCTTCGCGCTCGCGACAGCTGCAATCGCCGTCACGCCTGCTGTGGCTCAGCGATCGAATAGCGAACCGGGTAATTACACCTCGATTTCGATGATCAAGGTACTGCCGGGCCAATTCGAAAACTATATGGATTTCCTGGCGAACCAGTGGAAAAAACAAAACGAATTTGCGAAAAAGAAGGGCTATCTGGTCAGTTATCACGTGCTGTCGGCGATCGATCCACGTGCCGGAGAGCCCGATCTTTTTCTCGTGATGGAATTCAAGGATTGGCCGACAACAGCTGAATCAAAGCGTCGTCAGGATGAGTTCGTGGCGATGATGAAGATGGACGAGCACCAGATGGATGCTGCATCCGCCGGACGTGGACCGATGCGGACCCAAATGGGTTCGATGACGCTTCAGGAAGTCTTGCTCAAATAACGAGCGTTCAGGCGACGGCCTTCTCTCCTTCGGGAGAGGGGGCCAGCGTCGCGGGAATGCCCGATGCGTCCAGCAGACGCTTTTCCAGTGCCTTTAACCGCGCCGTTCCCTCGATCTTGTCGCCGATTAGGTCGGTTACATAAAAGGTGTCGACCGCGCGCTCGCCATAGGTCGCGATGTGCGCCGAACTTATCGTCACGCGCGACTGGAACAGCGCATAAGCGAGCGCATTGAGCAGCGCGGGCCGGTCGCGGGCATGGACTTCGAGGACTGTGTACCGGTTCGACGCCTTGTTATCGATCAGCACGTTCGGCGCGATTTCAAACGCATCGGCACGCGGGCGCGCCAGCGGCCGTGCAGCCAACCGGTCGTTCAGGCGATTACGATTGGCAAGCGCGTCCTCGATACCGACCTCGAGTCGTTTGAGTCGACCCTCATCATCGAAGGGGCGGCCGAACGGATCCTGCACAAGAAAATTATCCAGCGCCATGCCGTTGCGGGTTGTGTGGATGCGCGCGTCGATGATGCTTCCGCCAGCCAGATGGATGGCCCCGGCAAGCCGGTAGAACAGGCCGGGGTGATCGCTGGCATAAACGGTGACGAGCGTGGCACCCCGTGCCGGATAGACTTGTGCGGCGACGTGCAGCGACCGGTCGCCAGCTTCGGTGATAACCCGCGCATTGCTGGCGATGATGTCGTCGGGTTCAGCGATCCAGTAGCTTTCGGGTAGGCGCTTGCGGTAAATATCGAAGCGCGCCTGATCCCAGCCGAGTGCCTCTTCCAATGTCTGCTGTTTATTGCTGACCCGTTCGGCGCGGCCGGTCTGTTTATGACCCAGCCGAAGGACTTCCTCGGTCGATTGGTACAGATCTCCGAGCAACTGGCGCTTCCACCCATTCCAGACGCCGGGACCAACCGCGCGAATATCGACGATGGTCAGCGCGAGCAGGAGGCGCAGTCGTTCGGGCGACTGCACTTGTTCGGCAAAATCGATGATCGTCTTGAAATCCGATAGATCCCGTTTGAATGCGGTGGCCGACATGATGAGGTGCTTTGAAACCAGCCACGCCACGGTTTCCGTTTCGGCCGGGGTCATGCCGAGCCGCGGGCAAAGTTTCATTGCGACTTCGGCACCCAGCACGGAGTGATCGCCGCCGCGACCCTTGGCGATGTCGTGGAGCAGGACGGAGACGTACAGCACGCGGCGGGAAACGATCTGCTGCATGATCGTCGTCGCCAGTGGATGATCCTGTTTCAGCTCGCCGTGTTCGATGCGCGATAACAGTCCGATCGCGCGGATCGAATGTTCATCCACGGTGTAATGATGATACATATCGAACTGCATCTGGGCGACGACGCGGCCAAAGTCAGGAACGAAACGGCCGAACACAGTGGCCTCATTCATCCAGCGCAGTACGGTTTCCGGGTCGCGCGGGGACGTCAGTACATCCATGAACAGGGCGTTCGCGCGCGGGTCGTTGCGTATTTTGGCGGTAATCAGGCGAGCATCGCGATTGGCGATCCGCATCGCCTGCGGATGAATCTCGACATTGTGAAGGTCGGCGAGTGCAAACATTTCGATTAGGCGGACGGGGTCTTTCTGAAACCAGTCCTCGGAGGGCAGGGCCAATCGTCCGCGATCGAGAACGAAACCCGACAATTTGCGCGGGGATCGCCTGAAACCCGATAGGGTAAAGCGCCGACCCTTGGGTGCCATGCTGTCGTCGAGATGCGCAAGGAACACGCCGGTCAGGTCGCCGACGGTTTTCGCGGTCAGGAAATAATGCTGCATGAATCGTTCGACTGCGGAGCGCCCCGGCCGATCGTTATACTGCATACGGCGCGCGATTTCCGGCTGCACGTCGAACGTCAGGCGATCCTCGGCACGCCCTGCGACGATATGGAGGTGGCAGCGGACGGCGAGCAGGAAATTCTCCGCCTTTTGAAAGCGGCGAAGCTCCTCCTTGGTCAGTAGCCCCTTGTCCACCAACTCGGTGACTGATCGAACCCGGTGGACGTATTTTCCGATCCAGAACAACGTGTGCAGATCGCGCAGGCCGCCTTTGCCCTCCTTGATATTGGGTTCGACGACATAGCGGCTGTCACCCATTCGCTTATGGCGAGCATCGCGTTCGGCCAGCTTTTCAGAAACGAAGGTGCGTGCGGTCCCTGCTACGACTTCGGCGTCGAAGCGCGCGGCGGCTTCGTCGTACAGCGCCTGATCGCCCCACACATATCGAGCCTCGAGCAAGGCCGTCCGGATGGTCAGGTCGCTTTTTGCCATGCGGACCATTTCGTCCAGTGAACGGCTGCTCTGGCCGACTTTCAGGCCAAGATCCCAGAGCAGGTAGAGCATCGATTCGATGACCTGCTCGGTCCATCCGGTCTGCTTCCACGGTGTCAGAAACCCGATGTCGACATCGGAAAACGGTGCCATCTCGGCGCGGCCATAGCCTCCAACGGCAGCGATTGTGAGGCGCTCGGACGATGTCGGATTGTTGGTGGGGTAAAGCCGGTGCGTGATGAAATCAAAGGCGAGGCGGACGATCTGGTCGATCAGGAATGCCTGAGCCTGTGTTGCTTCGCGCCCGCGTTGGGGATGTTCGGCGAGGCGACGGGCGACTTCGGCGCGGCCTGCCTCCAACGCAGGTTTCAGCAACGCTCCGGCCATTCCGCGCAGGGCACCGGTATCACCGTCGAGGGCGGCGAGAGTGTCGGCAAGCACCCGCCGGTCGATGATGGCGCGGCGGCTGGGGATTGCGTCGAAACGGTCAGACATTGCGCCCCTTTACGGCAAGCGTTGCGCGGACGCCAAACGCCAATTCATCAACCGGGTCATCCGAACCTGTGCCCCGAAATTGCCCAACCCAAAACGTGACCATGGTGGGTTTGGACGGCGGTGTCGTCCTGCCCCGCGCCCAAGGCCACCATCAGCGGCAGAAGGTGTTCTTCGCGGGGATGCGCAAAGCGCGCGTTCGGCAGGTCTGTCCATGCGGTGACGCGGGCTGCGCGGGCCTGTGGGTCGGGGTCGGTGACAGCGGCGGTCAGGGCAGCATCCCATTGATCGGCTGGAGCCGTAGCTTGTCCCCCGCGTACTCCCATGTTGTGAAAGCTCATGCCCGACCCGATGATCAGAACGCCCTTTTCGCGTAACGGTGCCAGTGCGCGACCGGCGGCGATGTGTGCGGCGGGGTCGAGATCTGCACGCAGCGAAAGCTGTACGACCGGGATATCTGCATTGGGGAGGGCAACCATCAATGGGATGAAAACGCCGTGGTCCCAGCCGCGCGTCGCGTTTTCTGCCGTCGCAAACCCGGCTTCGTTGAGCAGAGTCGCGGCCGCGCGGGCAACATCAGGCGCTCCGGAAGCGTCGAAGCGCAGATCGTAAGTGTGTTCGGGGAAGCCGTGGTAATCGAATAGTAATCCCGGCTTCTCGCCTACATGTACCGTGAACAGCGGCTCCTCCCAATGGCCCGACACAATCACGATCGCGGTCGGACGTTCAGGCAGGTCGGCAATGATGGTTTTCAGATAGGCTTCCATCGGCTGCCACATCGGATCGCACGGCGCGTTCTCGTTTATGAAGAAGCAGGGGCCGCCACCGTGCGGGATAAAGAGCGTGGGTTGTTTCATGAAGTGGAGATCGGCACGCGCGGTGGTTGATGCAAGCGCGAAACGATGCGTTTCCTTGAAGCGCACATTGTTTTAGACCGGCCGCCATGACTGCGCTCACCGTCAATAATCAGCCGATCCGCTATGCGCTCGACCCCGAAACGCCATTGCTATGGGCGTTGCGTGACGCGTCCAACCTGACGGGCACGAAATACGGTTGCGGGACGGGCGATTGCGGCGCGTGCACCGTCGACATCGATGGCCGGGCTGTGCGATCGTGTCAGGTCACTATCGGTCAGGTTGAGGGCAGCTTCGTCACGACGATAGAAGCATTATCGCGCGACCGAAGCCATCCTGTACAGCAGGCCTGGGTCGCGGAAGGCGTCGTCCAGTGCGGTTTTTGCCAGCCGGGAATGATTATGGCGGTCGCGGTTCTGCTTAAGAACAACCCGCGCCCGAGCGATGCCGACATCGATGCGGCAATCACCAACATTTGCCGTTGCGGAACATATAACCGCGTGCGCCGCGCTATTCATCATGCCGCCGCCGCCATCCGGGGCGAGGAAACGATCGTCGCGGCACCGCCCCCGGGTATCGACCCCGCCGACGCTGCACGTGCCGTTCCGGGACTGACGCCCTCGATAACCCGCTAGTTTCCTTTCAGGATGCTGACAGGGTGATTAAGGATCGGCTCAGCCGGTGTGTCGTTTAATAGGGCATAAGGATGAAGCGACGATCTTGTTCGCGCATCCGCTTGGAGCGAAGAATATGCGTAAGCAGATCATTATAGCCGCGTTACTCGCGGCTGCAGCAGCGACCCCGGCTTTGGCGCAGGACGATCGTGGGCGCGGTGGTAACGACAGTCAGGCACAGCGTGGAGGCGGTGACCGCGGCGCTCATCGTGGCGGCGAAGGTCGCCCGCAGGCCGCTCAGGCCCCACATCAGCAGCAAGCGGCTCCACAACAAGGGCAGCGCCCACAAGCGGTTCAGGGGCAGCGCCCCGGCGGTCAGCCCAACTGGCAGGGTCGCGGTCGCCCCGGAATGGTGCAGGGCCAGCAAGTGCAGGGTCAGGGACACGTACAGGGCCAACAGCAACGTCCGCAGGGTCAGTGGAATGGACAGCGTCCTGCGCCCGCTCAGGTTCAGCAACAGCGCGGCGACGGCGTTCGCAACTGGCAGGGCAATCGTGGCGGCAACGACCCGCGCTTCGGAAACAATAACCGCAACGGCGGGCGGGACGGTAACTGGCGTGGCAATAATGGCGGTGGCGGGCAATCGTGGAATCGTGACTGGCGGCGGGACCAGCGGTACAATTGGCAGAGCTATCGTTCGGGCCACCGCAACTTCTATCGTTTGCCGCGCTATCAATCCCCCTACGGCTATGGCTACGGATATCAGCGGTTTGGCATTGGCGTCTATCTGGACAGCGTGTTGTTCAGCCAAAATTACTGGATCGACGATCCTTACGAATATCGCCTTCCCGAAGCCTATCCGCCCTATCATTGGGTGAGATATTACAACGACGCCCTGCTGGTCGATGAGGACACGGGCTATGTCGTCGATACGATTTACGACATCTTCGATTAAGTAGACTGTCTATTGCGTGATTATCGGCCCGGGGTCTTGGCGATCCCGGGTCGTTTCGTTAGCGGGCGACATGGCCAAAGACCGTTTAGCCGAAATCGGACGCGCGACCGCCGCGCGACTGAACCGCAATCCCGCCGTCCAGATGGTCGCGGGGGAAGGCATCGACCTTTACGTTTATCAAAATTTTCTGACGTTGGAGGAATGCGGCGGGCTGGTCGCGATGATTGACGCCGATCGCAAGCCGTCGAAGCTTCTATCTGCCACGGACGATGCCGAGTTTCGCACCAGCGAAAGCTGTGACCTCGACCGCTGGAATCCGTTTGTCGACGGGATTGACAGACGGATCTGTGCGCTGATGGGTATGAAGCCGCGACAGGGTGAAACGATGCAGGGTCAGCGCTATGACGTGGGCCAGCAGTTCAAGGCGCACCATGATTATTTCCATGTCGGTGAGCCATATTGGTCGGAGCAGAAACAACGCGGCGGACAGCGGACGTGGACGGCAATGATCTATCTGGATGAACCGACAAGCGGCGGCGAAACCTGGTTCAGCGCCGGAGGATTGAAAGTCAGTCCTCGAACAGCAATGCTCCTGACATGGAACAATATGGATCGCACCGGTGCCGAAAATGTACAGGCGCTGCATGAAAGCCTGCCAATCACCGAAGGTCTCAAGAACGTCGTCACGAAATGGTTTCGTGAACGATATTGGGTAACCTGAACCCTTTCATTTTCCTGACAGCGGCGTTCGAAATCCGTTCATTGCGAATCATCTAAATCCTCATTTGTCACGGAAACGACGAAGGAGAGATTTCATGCGTAAGATTATTTTTGCAACATTGATGGCGGCCACGCTCCTGCCATCGGCTGCATTCGCTCAAAACAGCGAATTGCGTCACGATCGTCAGGATGTTCGCCAGGAACAGCGCGATGTTCAGCGTGCGCGTGAAAATGGAAATCGGGGCGACGTGCGTCACGAGCGCGGCCAGCTTCAGGATGCTCGTCAGGAATTGCGCCACGATAACCGTGAATGGCGTCGTGATGACTGGCGTTCATATCGCAACACGAATCGGGGGCTTTACTCGCGCGGCAACTGGAATGCGGATTTCCGTTACCGCTCGTTCAGCCCCGGTCTTCGTATAACGTCAGGATATTACGCGCCCCGTTATTATATCAACGATTACGCACGTTATCGCTTGCCACGCCCCGGTTATAATCAGCGCTGGGTTCGCCATTACAACGACGTCCTGCTTGTCGATGTGCGCGGTGGCCGGGTCATAGACGTGCTTCGCAATTTCTACCTGTAAGAGACAGCGCAGGTAGGAAGCCAAGGAAACGGCCCCGGTGACTTCATGTCGTCGGGGTCGTTTTCATGTATCGTCGATCTCGACGGATTTTAGCCGATAGAGCGCCTCGAGCGCCTCTCTCGGACTGAGCGTATCGGGATGAATTGCGGCGAGTGTTTCGCGCAATGGGTCGGTCGGAGTCTGCTCCACCAGTGCGGCGAACAGTGGGAGGTCGTCCAGTCCGGCGGCAAGCCCCCCGGTGGCGGCTCGCCCCGCTTCCAGCTTTGCCAGCACGGACTTGGCACGCGACAGCACGGCGGGCGGCATCCCGGCAAGGCGGGCTACGGCAATCCCGTAACTGCGATCGGCAGGACCGTTGGCGACTTCATGGAGCAGTACGAGTTCGCCCTTATATTCGCGTGCGCGAACATTGTGCAGCGACAAGCTGTTCAGCTTTTCCGCAAGGCGCGTCAGCTCGTGATAATGGGTGGCGAACAGGCAGCGCGATTTGTTAACCTCGTGCACAGCCTCCACGACTGCCCATGCGATGGCGAGACCGTCATAGGTCGAAGTGCCGCGCCCGACTTCATCTAGGATAACGAACGAACGGTCGGTCGCCTGGGCCAGAATGGCAGCAGTTTCGACCATTTCGACCATGAACGTGGAACGCCCGCGCGCCAGATTGTCGGACGCACCGACGCGACTGAACAGGCGGTCGACCAGCCCGAGGATCGCAGAGGCAGCAGGTACGAAACACCCTGCCTGAGCAAGCACCGCGATTAGAGCATTCTGGCGGAGGAACGTCGATTTACCGCCCATATTCGGGCCGGTGACGAGCCAGAGCCGGTCGCTGGCCGAAAGTCTGCAATCGTTGGCGACGAAACGCCCGCCCGATTTGGCAACTGCAGCTTCGACAACGGGATGACGCCCACCTGTAATCTCGAAGCAGGCGTGATCGACCAGTGTGGGGCGGCACCAGTTCAATTCGACTGCACATTCGGCATTGGCGGCGGCCACGTCCAGCCGCGCCAGTACATCGGCAGTCGCGCTGATCGCGGCAGCCGAACCCAGTGCAAGAGCCGTCAATTCCTCGAAATGCGCGGCTTCGGCGGCGAGTGCATGTGCTCCGGCCTGTGTCACCTTCAACGCGACCTCATGGAGTTCCGGGGCGTTGAAACGGACAACGCCCGCGAGTGTCTGCCGATGGGTGAATCCCGAATCAGCCACCATCAACGGATCGGCCGAGCGCGCGGGAACCTCGATATGATAGCCCAGCACACCATTGTGCCGTATTTTCAGGGCGGTAATGCCCGTCGCACCCTTGAACCGTGCTTCCAGCGCGGCGATCTCGCGCCGTCCCATGCCGCCTGCGTCGCGCAGATCGTCGAGTCCGGCGTCGTAACCGGGAGCAATATAGCCACCCTGTGACGCGTCGATCGACGGGCTTTCGACAATAGCGCGGGTCAAACGGTCGATCAGCGCCCCATGCCCGGCAAGGGCGGGGAGCAGGGCTACGAGCAGTGCTGGCGGTTGGTCGATGGTCGACAGGCGCTCGCGGAGATCCCATGCCTTGGACAAGCCATCGCGAAGATGAGCCAGATCGCGTGGACTGCCGCGCCCGGCCGACAAACGACCCAGCGCACGGGCAATGTCGGGCAGACTGCGAAGGTCGGTGCGCAATCGCTCGCGTGCTGCACTTTCTGCGGTCCAGTGCGACACGAGGTTCAGGCGATCGTCGATGGCGGTGCGGTCCATCAACGGTGCGGACAAGTCGCCGCCGAGCATCCGCGCACCTGCCCCCGTCACCGTTCGGTCGATACAGTCGAGCAGGCTACCGGATCGCCCTGCAGGTGTGGAGGTAAGTTCGAGGCTTTCGCGCGTGGCCGCATCGATGATTAGATGTTCACCCACCGTGCGCCGGATGGGAGCGGCCAGAAACGGCAGCGCTCCCTTGCCCGCATGGTCGAGATAGGCGAGCAAACCACCCGCCGCTGCCAGTTCCGCGCGTGAAAATGCGCCATAGCCGTCGAGCGTAGCTACGCCGTGCAATGCTTTAAGCGCGGCTTCACCCTTTGCGCTGTCAAAGGTCGCACGGGGCCGTGTGATGCCGCTGACCGCCACTCCTTCGGCGACAATGATTTCAACGGCTCCAAGGCGCGCGAGTTCGGCTTCGAGTGCGCCGTCGGCAACGTCGCCCATTTCCATGCGACCGGTCGATATGTCGGCGGCGGCAATTGCATAGACGCCACCGGCCTGAGCAATCGCGACCAGCCAGTTGCTCGATTTCGAATCGAGCAGCGTGTCTTCAGTAAGGGTTCCCGCCGTAACCACCCGGACTATGGCACGTGCGACGAGTGTTTTGCCGCCGCGCGCCTTGGCTTGAGCGGGCGATTCGATCTGTTCGGCAATCGCAACGCGGAACCCACCCCGAATCAGCCGTGCCAGATAGGCGTCGGCGGCATGGACCGGCACGCCACACATCGGGATTTTTTCACCATCATGTTCACCGCGAGAGGTGAGGGCGATATCGAGGCAGGCAGCGGCGGCGCGGGCGTCATCGAAAAACAGTTCGAAAAAATCGCCCATTCGGTAAAAAAGCAGGCAATCGACAGCCTCAGCCTTCAGCGCGAGGTATTGGACCATCATCGGTGTGGGGGGGGAGGTGTTCGGCGTTGCCATGCGCGCCTTCGATACACAGAGTTAATTGGCGCGCGAAGGGGGTGCAGGCGGGTTTTCGTTTGTGAAGTGATTGGCTTGACGGGCCGCTGCCCCTAACAGGGGGGTGAAGCAGTCGGTCGTACCGAAGCGCAAATGGGAAAATATATGACCGAGGAATCCAACGTCCAGTTTTCGGACCGCGAAGCCCTGTTGTTCCATTCGGAAGGTCGGCCCGGCAAGATCGAGATTGTCGCGACGAAACCGATGGCAACTCAGCGCGATCTTTCGCTGGCCTATTCGCCGGGTGTCGCGGTTCCGGTGCGCGCCATCGCCGCCGACCCCGCAACCGCTTATGATTATACGGCAAAGGGCAATCTGGTCGCGGTTATCTCGAACGGCACCGCGATTCTCGGCCTCGGCAATCTGGGTGCTCTGGCTTCCAAACCGGTGATGGAGGGCAAGGCTGTCCTGTTCAAACGCTTTGCCGACGTCGATTCGATCGACATCGAACTGGCGACCGAAGACCCAGAAGCGTTCATCAATGCCGTCGCTCTGATGGAACCGACATTCGGCGGCATCAACCTTGAGGATATCAAGGCACCCGAATGCTTCATCATCGAGCAGGCGCTGAAAGAGCGTATGAAAATCCCGGTGATGCACGACGATCAGCACGGCACCGCGATCATCAGTGCCGCTGGCCTGATCAACGCCGTATTCCTGACCGGGCGCGAACTGAAGGACGTCAAAGTCGTCGTCAATGGCGCGGGTGCAGCGGCAATCGCGTGCACTGCGCTGATAAAGGCGATGGGCGTGCGCCCCGACAACGTCATCATGTGCGACCGCAGCGGGGTAATCTATCAGGGTCGCGAACAGGGCATGGACCAGTGGAAATCGGCCCACGCTACGAAAACGGACGCTCGCACGCTCGAAGATGCGCTGGACGGCGCTGATATTTTTCTGGGGCTGTCGGCAGCGGGTGCGCTGACCCCGGCTTTCCTGAAAAAGATGGCGAAGAACCCGATTATCTTTGCGATGGCGAATCCAGATCCCGAGATCACGCCCCCCGATGCCAAGGCTGTGCGACCCGATTGCATCATCGCGACCGGGCGTTCGGATTATCCGAATCAGGTCAATAACGTACTGGGCTTCCCCTTCATTTTCCGTGGTGCGCTCGATGTCCGGGCAACCGCGATTAATGAGGAAATGAAGATCGCGGCAGCCTATGCGATCGCCGAACTCGCGCGCCAGCAGGTGCCGGAGGAAGTGGCGGCTGCTTATGGCGGGCGCACCTCTGCATTCGGGCGCGATTACATTATTCCTGCCCCCTTCGATCCGCGCCTGATGGAGATTGTGTCGGCGGCAGTCGCGCAGGCGGCGATGGATTCGGGTGTTGCGACACGCCCGATCCTCGACATGGACGCTTATCGCCATTCGCTGCGCAGCCGGTTAAATCCGACGACTTCGGTCCTGGGGCTGGCTTATGAAGGCGCGCGGGCCCATCCTAAACGCGTGGTTTTTGCCGAGGGCGAAGAAGAAGTCGTCCTGCGTGCGGCGATTGCCTTTCGCGATGGCGGCTATGGCATTCCGGTTCTTGTTGGACGCGACGATGTTCATGCACGCCTCAGTGCGCTCGGTGTCGATAACCCCGAATCTTTCGAGGTGCACAACAGCCGCAATTCGCCGCTGGTGCCGGCAATGGTCGACAAGCTGTATGAGCGCCTTCAGCGGCGCGGATATCTGCGTCGTGAATGCGAACGTCTGGTCAATCAGGACCGCAATATTTTCGCGTCCCTGCTGCTGAAAATGGGTGAAGCCGATGCAATGATCACCGGCGTGACGCGGACCTATGCGCAGTCGATCCGCGACGTGCGCCGTGTCATCGATCCGGCGGCTGGACGCACGCCGTTCGGGGTTCACGTACTCGTCGGGCAAAGCCACACGATTTTCATGGCCGATACGACGGTTAACGAGCGGCCCACTTCGGAAGAACTGGCCGATATCGCCGAGGGTACCGCCGCGGTTGCACGGGCGATGGGTCATGAGCCACGCGTTGCGTTTCTCAGTTACTCGACGTTCGGCAACCCTCCGGGCAACTGGCTCAACCCGTTGCGCGAAGCGGTGGAAATCCTCGAGAAACGCGGGGTCGGCTTTGAATTCGAAGGCGAGATGGCACCCGACGTAGCGCTGAATCCAAAGGTCATGGCGAATTATCCGTTCAGTCGCCTGTCGGGACCGGCAAACGTATTGATCATGCCGGGTCTGCAGTCAGCGAACATCAGTGCAAAGCTGTTGCGTGAGCTTGCGGGTGACGCCGTGATCGGACCGATGCTGATCGGCATGGAAAAACCGGTCCAGATCGCAACCATGTCATCGACGGCAAGCGAACTGGTTACGCTGGCCGTACTGGCTGCGGGTGGGATCGCTCGATAGTTGAGAGGGTTCGCCATCCTGAAACGTGTTCAGGATGGCGAGTTTAAGTGCGCTGCTGCCGCTTTCGCAGCGCAATGACGTAGATCACCGCCGCGACGGCTGCGAACAGGAACCATTGCACGGCATAGCCGAGGTGGTTGTTCGATATTTCGTCGGTGCTTGGTGGCGCACTGGCAGCAAGGCCGGGTGCGGGACGATCCGCCACCAACATCGGGCGGGGCGGTACATGTTTTCCAAATAGCCGGCCGATCAGACTTTCATGCAACGGCTCGGTGGTGATGATCCCATCGACCAGTCCGCCGGTCCAGACTGGCTTGAATTGCGGATCGGCCGCGACGCCCATGTCGATCAAAGCACCCGGCCCTTCGGCGCCCGTCGAACAGGCGGCGATGTGACGGTATCCGGCTTGCCCGGAGGGTGTGACCCCGCCATCGGTGCGCCAATCGACAACCCGCAGGCAATTCACCTGTGATTTTCGGAACATCGCGTCGTCCGACACGGGGGCGAGTTTGGGAAACGCCATTGGCGGCAGATTTCGGTTGGTGGAATAACGCGCGATCAGTGCATCTTTCCACGTCGCACGCTGAAGCTGCCAGATCCCAAGCGCAATCATCGCAGCGACGCAAAGGGTTACGACTGTCGTCGCAACGATCGGAATTCGCTTCATGGCTGCAATCGCCCTTCTCGCGCGGCATTACGGTATTCCGAAGCTAGCAGCGCGGCATTCGCAATCCGAAGGAATGCGATCACGCCAATCGTCGCCACGGGCAGCCAGATAACGAGTTGGAGCCAGAGTGGCGGATCATAGAGGATCTGCATCGTCACGCCCCCGATGACGGCAATCCCGCCAACGATGAGTGTTCCGAAGACCGTGGCACCGTCACCGACATTGAAGGTGGTGAAGTCGAGCTGGCATCCGGTGCATTTCGGCGCAACCTTCAACAGCCCCCTGAACAAGGTTCGGGCGCCGCAACGGGGACATAATCCCTGAAGCGCCGCCCGACCTATTGATGGTGCTATGAAAGCGATGTCACACCCTTATCAGCCCGCGTGGATCGGCGCGCCCCATCCGCCCCAGACATAGATGCTGACGAAGAGGAACAGCCAAACCACATCGACGAAGTGCCAATACCACGCAGCCGCTTCAAACCCGAAATGCTGACGCGGTGTAAAGTCACCATTATAGGCGCGTCGCAGGCAGACGATCAGGAAGATCGTACCGACGATGACGTGGAAGCCGTGGAAGCCGGTCGCCATGAAGAACGCCGCGCCATAGTTCAGTCCTTTAAAGGCGAACGGAGCGTGGATATACTCATACGCCTGAATGCTGGAGAACAGCAGGCCGAGCAAAATCGTCGCCCACAATCCCTTTTTCAGGCCATCGCGGTCACCGTGGATCAGTGCGTGATGCGCCCAGGTAACGGTCGTGCCCGAGCACAGCAGGATCAGTGTGTTAAGCAGCGGAAAGCCGAATGGATCGATGACTTCGATGCCCTTTGGCGGCCATGTCCCGCCTACCGCTTCCACGGCCGAGGGGAATAATGCGAAATCGAACCATGCCCAGAACCAGCCGACGAAGAACATGACTTCGGAAGCGATAAACAGGATCATGCCATAGCGCAGGTGAAGCGAAACGACCGGCGTATGGTCGCCAGCTTTTGCCTCGCGGATCACGTCGGACCACCAGCTGTAGAATACGTACGCCAGACCGGCGACGCCGAGATAGAACACAGGCCCACCGAATGGCTGCGAGTGCATCCACATGATGCCGCCGGAGGCCAAGATCAACGCAGAAAACGCGCCGATCAGCGGCCAGATGCTGGGGGCAGAATGTGATATTCGTGGTTCTTGGCACCGGCCATGACGTCTGATTCCCTGTTCGTCGGGTGGTCTTTAAAAGAGGCGATTAACTCGCCTTCTTCGTCTCGTCCACCGGGTAGAATGTATAGCTTAACGTAATTTCGGAGATATCGTTCGCATCCGGGTCCTTCAGGATTTTCGGATCGACGTAAAAGATCACGGGCATCCGCACCGTCTCGCCCGGTTTCAACGTTTGCTGGGTGAAACAGAAACACTGTATCTTAGTAAAATACAGGCCCGCGGAGACCGGCGTCACGTTATAAGTCGCTGTGCCGGTAATCGAATGGCTTGAATTGTTGGTGGCCGTAAAGAACGCCATGTTGCGCGCACCGATTGTGACGGTCTGCAACGCAATCTCTGGCTTGAACGCCCAGGGCAGATTTGGCGAATGATTGGCATCGAACCGGATCTGGATGGTTTTGCCATCGACGGCACCCGGTGTTTCACCATCGACGGAGCGTTGTGTCGTGCCGTTCAGGCCGGTTGCGACGCAGAACAGCCGATAAAGGGGCACGGCTGCATAACCGAGACCGAGCATCGCCAGCCCTGCCAGCGCCGCAAACAGCGCCGTGCGTCGCCGGGGATCGAGCGCAATGCCACTCATCAGCTAAGCCGGGCGATGGTGATGAAGTAAAACAGGATGACCACCCCGACCAGAATAACGCCGGTGACGATCGAGCGCGATTTGCGGCGACGGTCGAATTCGACGCGATCCAAATCGGGAGCAGCGGGGTTTTCGGGGTCGGTCATATAAACTTGTCCACCAAAAGCACGCCGAACAGCGCGAAAAGATACAAAATTGAATATTTGAAAAGTTGACGTTCAGCCTTCATCGCGGCGTCGCTAGTACGTTTCGATACGCGAAAGGCGAGCGCGGCGAATATCGCCGTTAGTACGATTGCCGCGATGCCATAAACCAGACCGGTCATGCCGAGCGCCCAGGGAGCAATCGCGCAAACCGCCATCGGCAGCGTGTAAAACAGGATCTGGCGTCGTGTGGAACGCTCGCCAGCGACGTTGGGCATCATCGGGACACCGGCTGCGCCATAGTCGGCCTCCATGAACAGTGCCAGCGACCAGAAATGCGGCGGTGTCCAGAAGAATACCAGGGCGAACATCAGGACAGGCAGCGCAGAGACTTGTCCGGTTGCCGCAGCCCATCCGATCAGTGGCGGAAAAGCTCCTGCGGCCCCGCCGATGACGATATTCTGCGGGGTCCGGCGTTTCAGCCAGACGGTATAGATAACGACGTAGAACAGGATCGAGCCGAGCAATATGCCAGCAGCCAGCCAGTTCAGCGCGAAACCCATGGTGAGCACGGCAAAGCCCGAAAGCCCAACACCGAAGTGCAGAGCGGATTGAGCATCCATGCGGCCATCGGGGAGCGGGCGCTTCATCGTGCGTTTCATCAGCGCATCGATGTCGGCCTCATACCATTGGTTGAGTGCGCCCGAGGCACCAGCGGCGAGCGCGATGCAAAGTATGGCAGTGAAGCCGAGCGCCAGCGGCAAAGCGACTGGTGCCATCAGCATCCCGATGATGCCGGTATAGACGACCAGCACCATCACGCGCGGCTTGGTCAGCGCGAGGAAGTCGCGCCATTCGGCCGGGAGTGCCGGGGATTTAACTGTGGTCGCTGTCTTGGTCAAAACGGGGGTCATTTTAAAGCTTCAAAGCCCTCCCCCGTTCGAGACGGAGGAGGGTTGAGGGTTTTAGCGCGTCACCCGATGCGGGGCAGCGTTTCGAACTGGTGATAGGGTGGTGGGCTCGACAACGTCCATTCGAGCGTCGTCGCGCCGTCGCCCCAGGGACTGTCGCCAGCTTTCTTACCGGCAAACATCGACCAGAACAGGTTGATGAAGAATACGCCCATCGACACTGCCATGATCGCGTAACCGATCGAAGCGACGTAATTCCAGTATGACAGCGCGTCGGTATAATCCGGAATACGACGCTGCATACCGTCCAGCCCCAGGAAATGCATCGGGAAGAACAGGACGTTCACGCCGATAAAGAAACCCCAGAAGTGGATATGGCCGAGAGCCTCGTTGAGCATCCGTCCGCTCATCTTCGGGAACCAGTAGTAGAACCCCGCGAAGAGCGAGAACACAGCACCCAGCGACAGCACATAGTGGAAATGCGCGACCACATAATAGGTGTTGTGCATGTAAGTATCGATACCCGCGTTGGCGAGAACGACGCCGGTCACGCCACCGACGGTGAACATGAAGATGAAGCCGAGCGACCACATCATCGGAACCTTGAAGCTGATCGAACCGCCCCACATCGTTGCGATCCAGCTGAAGATCTTGATGCCGGTTGGAACCGCGATCACCATCGTCGCTGCGGTGAAGTAAAGCTTCACGTTGCCCGAAAGGCCGCTGGTGAACATGTGGTGCGCCCAGACGATAAACCCGACAGCACCAATGGCAACCATGGCATAGACCATGCCGAGATAACCGAAGATCGGCTTTTTCGAGAAGGTCGAGATGATCTGGCTGACCATGCCGAAGCCCGGCAGGATCATGATGTAAACTTCAGGGTGACCGAAGAACCAGAAGAGATGCTGATACAGCAGTGGATCACCACCGCCGGCAGGGTCGAAGAAGGTCGTGCCAAAGTTACGGTCGGTCAGCAGCATCGTGATTGCAGCAGCCAGCACGGGAAGTGCGAGCAACAGCAGAAATGCGGTGACGAGGATCGACCAGACGAACAGCGGCATCTTGTGCAGGGTCATGCCCGGCGCACGCATGTTAAAGATTGTAGTGATGAAGTTGATGGCACCCAGGATCGACGACGCACCGGCAAGATGCATAGACAGGATCGCCATATCCATGGCGGGACCGGCCGAACCTGTTGTCGAGAGTGGCGGATACAGGATCCAGCCCACGCCAGCACCCATGCCCGTGCCGCCGGATACGAATGTCGATCCAAGTAACAGCATGAACGAAGGCACCAGCAACCAGAACGACACGTTGTTCATGCGCGGGAACGCCATATCGGGCGCACCGATCATGATCGGCACGAACCAGTTACCGAAGCCGCCAATCATGGCCGGCATGACCATGAAAAAGATCATGATCAGTCCATGCGCGGTGATCAGCACGTTCCAGAGGTGATAGGCTTCGTCGAGACTTTTGCCCGTGCCTACCCAGGTGGTCAGATACTGAATGCCGGGGTGCGCAAGTTCGAGGCGCATCATACCCGAAATCGTGCCGCCGATGATCCCTGCGAAAATCGCGAAGATCAGGTACAGCGTTCCGATGTCTTTATGATTGGTTGACATGAACCAGCGCGCAAAGAACGCAGGTTTGTGATCGGCATCGTGATGATGATCATCTGCGTGCGCCTGAAAAGCGCTGGCGCCGGTTGGGCTGAGAGCGATATCGGTCATTGGCTTAGCCCTTGGTAACGGGAGCGGCGGCTGGCGCCGGAGTTGTCGGTGCAGCCGCCGTATTAGCGGCAGTGTTTGGGGCCACTACGGCCGGGGCACCGGGTTTTGCACCCTTTGGTGTGCCCCCATGTGCTGAAATCCACTGCGCGAAGTCCGCAGGGCTGACGGCCTGAACCGTGATTGGCATGAAGCCATGGCGCGCGCCGCAGATGTTGTTGCACTGGCCATAATAGACGCCGGGGCGTTCGACCGTGAACGAAGCTTCGTTCACGCGACCGGGGACGGCGTCCATCTGAGTCCAGAATGCGGGGACGTACCAAGCGTGAATTACGTCGTTCGATGTAACCAGCAAGCGGATCGGCGTGCCGACAGGCACGACAACGCGATTATCGACAGCAAGAAGCCGTGGTTCGCCATTCGCCTTCGCCTGAGCGTCAGGAAGCATGTTCGAAACCACCTCGAATCCGCCGTTATCGGGATATTCGTAGGTCCAGTACCACTGGTTGCCGATCGCCTTGATCGTCAACGCGTCTTTGCCGACGGGCTTGTACTGAGCAGCGAGCAGGCTGATCGACGGGAAAACGATGATCAGCAGGATCAGCACCGGGACGGTCGTCCAGATCACCTCGATCAGGGTGTTGTGCGACACCTTCGACGGGATCGGATTGCCTTTGCGGCGATAACGATACGATGCCCAGAAGAGCAGCGCGAGGACGAATAGGCAGATCACGGTGATGATCGGCATCAGCAAGGCATTGTGCATCCAGACGGCGCGTTTGCCGATCGGGGTCACCTGCTGCTGGATTTCATAACCGCGGGGAACGGGCTGGCCGATTGTCGCATCGGGCGCGGTGCGCGCAATGTCGGCAACCTTGGAAACCGGTTTTGCGGGCGCGGCCGCCGCCGGTGCAGGAGCAACGACGGCCGAAGGCGCCACTGCCGGAGATTGGGCGATCGCAGCGGGGGCCAGTGCAAGGCCAAGGGCGAAAATTATTGTCTTGATGGCATTCATCGCAGCTGCGTAATCCCTGAACTGTGAGGCGATGCTGCGGATAGCGTGGCCCCGATGCGCTGCGCTATACGCTCGGTTTCTCCGAGCCTCAAGAGTGAGATGCCGCGTTTTTCACACGCGCGTTTTGCAACCGTTGTCACCGTGGTTGTCGCAACGTATCAGCAACCACCAATACGATGAGGAACAGATCGCTTGACCGACGAGGACGTGCTTGACGAATTTCGCGCTGCAGAGGCGCTTCTCGAAGGACATTTCATCCTGTCTTCGGGCTTGCGCAGTAGCCGCTATCTTCAGTGTGCACGCGTGTTGTCCGACCCGAAGCGAGCCGCACGTCTTGCCGAAGCGCTGGTGGCAAAGCTGCCCGCCGACCTGAACATCGATATCGTTGTGTCGCCAGCGATGGGCGGCGTTATCGCGGGGCATGAGATGGGCCGGGCACTTGGCGTCGAGGCATTGTTTCTTGAGCGGCCTGACGGAGTTTTCGAATTACGTCGGGGATTTCGGCTGATTCCCGGTCAGCGCGTTTTGATGATGGAAGATGTCGTGACGACCGGACTTTCGTCGCGTGAGGCGATTGCCGCGATCGGCCGGGCGGGCGGAATCGTTGTTGCCGGGGCCGCGCTGGTGGACCGATCCGACGGAAATGCCGATCTGGGTGTGCCGTTCTATCCGCTGATTCGATTGTCGGTGCCTACTTATGCGGCTGATTCGCTACCTCCTGAACTCAGCGCAATCCCGGCGATCAAGCCGGGCAGCCGGGCGGCATGAATCAAAAGCCCAACACACTGAGGCTGGGCGTCAATATCGATCACGTCGCCACGATCCGCAACGCACGGGGCGGGGACCATCCCGACCCCGTGAAGGCAGCGCGAATCGCGGCGGAGGCTGGTGCCGATGGCATTACCGCCCATCTGCGCGAAGACCGGCGACATATTCGTGATGAGGATATCGCGCGCCTGATGGGTGAGATCGACCTGCCGCTGAATCTTGAAATGGCGGCGACCGATGAAATGCTGGCGATCGCGTTGAAACATCGCCCACATGCCGCCTGTATCGTGCCGGAACGGCGTGAGGAGCGGACTACAGAGGGCGGGCTGGATGCCGCCGGGCAAGTCGACCATCTGTTGCCGTTCATCGAAAAACTGCTGGCGGCAAATATCCGGGTCAGCTTGTTTATCGAACCCGACGCTCGACAGATCGAGGCGGCAATCCGTCTGCACGCGCCGGTCGTGGAGTTTCACACCGGTCGATACGCGCATCTGACGGAGGACCTGCGCGGGTCCGAACTGGCGCGCATTGCCGACGCAGCGGCGCTGGCGGTCAAGAACGGGATAGAGCCCCACGCAGGGCACGGACTGACGTTCGATAACGTCGCGCCGGTTGCCGCGATCCCGCAGTTGGCCGAGCTCAACATCGGCCATTTCCTGATCGGGGAGGCGATCTTCGGCGGCCTTGCGGGCAGCGTGGCTCATATGCGCGCATTGATGGATGCTGCTCGATGAAGGGTATTGGTCGATGATCGTCGGGCTGGGTTCTGATCTGTGCAATATCGAACGGATACAGGCGTCACTCGATCGTTTTGGCGAGCGTTTTGAAAAGCGGGTGTTTACCGAGGTCGAGCGCAAGAAAGCCGAGCGCCGTCCGTTCACGCGCGCCGGAACCTACGCCAAGCGCTTTGCCGCAAAAGAGGCTTTTTCCAAGGCGGTCGGAACCGGGTTCAAGCGCGGTGTGTTCATGAAAGACATCGGCGTCGTCAATGCACCATCCGGTGCGCCGACGCTTGCACTAGCCGGCGGAGCGAAGGAGCGCCTCGACGCCCTGATTCCCGAAGGTTATAAAGCCCATATCCATCTGACGTTGACCGATGATCACCCTTGGGCGCAGGCCTTTGTCATCATCGAAGCGTTGCCCGTTTGAAGGTTCCCGAGTGACGCCCGACGCTGTGACAGATCTCACGCCTGCCAAAGAAACTGCTCCCGCAAAGGTTGGGACCGATTGGCTGGGCGAACTTCGCGGCATATTCGGGCTGATCCTCGCTGTGCTGATCTTTCACAGCCTTATCGCGAAGCCGTTTTATATCCCCAGTGAATCCATGGTGCCCGGATTACTCGTCGGTGATCGACTGGTTGTGACCAAATATCCGTACGGATGGTCCTATGTGTCGGCGACGTTTCACCTGTTGCCCTTCATGAAGGGGCGTTTGCTGGGTAGCCTCCCCGAACGCGGCGATGTCGTCATCGTGACGCCGCCGGGCAGCAAGGAAGACTATATCAAGCGCGTCATCGGTTTGCCCGGCGATACGCTGGAAGTGCGCGGCGGGACGGTGATCCTGAACGGAACGCCCGTGAAACGTGTCGATATGGGCGAGCGTCGCATTCCGGTCGATGCCAACCAGCCGTGCAGTGACCTGGAATATCCGGGACGAAAGATTCGCGGTGGCGATGGACTGGAATATTGTCAGTTGCCGATCGTTCGTGAAACCCTTCCCAACGGTCGCAGCTATGATACCGTCGATCTGGGTTATAACTGGCGGGCGGACGATTACGCCGCTATCAAAATTCCCGCCAATCGTGTGTTCCTGATGGGCGATAACCGGGATCTGTCGGCGGACAGTCGTTTCCCGCTGGCGGAAAAGGGCCTTGGTGGTCCGGTTCCGTGGGAAAACATCGGTGGTCGGGCCGAATTCATCACGTTCTCGCTCGATGGGTCCAGCAAGTGGTGGAACCCCGTTAGCTGGCTGACTGCGCTCAGGGGATCGCGCGCAGGAAATTCACTTCACCCGCAAAGGACAACTGGATGAGCGACGCGGTAATCACACCCGACAAACGTCCAGAGGCTCCCGGTCCCAACGAATTGCGCGATCCGTTCGTGCGGCAGGAACTGAAGCGCGCGGCGGTCTGGATCGGGATGGCCGTGGCGGTCGCGCTGATCGCCCTGTTGTCGCAACCATTGCTCATCATATTCGGTGGGGTCGTGTTCGCGGCAATGCTCGATGGCGGCACGCGGTTGCTGGGACGGGTTATAAAGATCGGCCGCGGGTGGCGGTTGCTGATCGTGGTGCTTGGTGTCGTCGCATTCCTCGTCTGGGTGGTCATGCTGGCGGGCAGTGAACTGACGGCGCAGGCCGAAACGTTGACCAATGTCGTGACGACGCAGGTCGACAAGCTGATGAGCTGGGCAAAGATGAATCACCTGCTCGAAAACGCAGGCGGCGCGGGTGAAATTGGCAAACAGGTCATGGGGTCGATCGGACGCGTGACATCGGCGCTGGGGACGGCTGCGGGTGCGCTGACCAGCGGTGTTATGATCGTCGTGATCGGTATTTTCCTCGCGGTCGAACCACGCCTTTATGAACGTGGCGTCGCGTGGATGTTCCCGGTACGGAGCCGCGACAGTTTTTACGAAACAATGTCGGCAATGGGCTTCACGCTGCGGCGGTTGATGGCAGGTCGCCTCGTCGGCATGTCGGTTGAGGGCGTTGGTGTCTGGTTGTTGTTGTGGGCGGGCGGCATTCCGATGGCGGCGCTGCTCGGTGTGTTGACCGGATTGCTGGCGTTTCTGCCGAACATTGGCGCGATCGTTTCGGGCGTCCTGATTACCGTTGTGGGTTTCTCGGGTGGCTGGAACGCAGGCGTTTATGCATTCTGTGTCTATGCCGTGGTACAGACCGTTGACGGATATCTGGTCGTGCCTACGGTGGCGAAAAAGTCGGTCGATTTGGCACCGGCACTGGTCCTGGGCGCGCAGTTGCTGTTGGGCGCATTGTTCGGATTGCTCGGCCTGATGTTTGCCGACCCCATCGTCGCGATGGTTAAGGTCGGGTTGGAACGCGGGTCGAAAAAAGCTGCTGAAAATGCCGGAGAGATTGAAGTGCCGTCCGCATAATCGTCGCAGAGGTTGAGGGAGCAGTCGTCAATGTCGCTCTTTATGCTTTTGGCTCAGCTTGCGGTCGTCTCACCGGTACTAAATTTCAATCTTGGCAAGATGGCGCCTGCAACGCCCGGATGTAATTCGGAAACTGCCGCCGCCAGTGGAGAAATCATTGTATGCGCGAAACGTCGTGCGCCGGATGATATCCCTGTTAAGGCCATGCCTGTCGAAGAACTCCTGCCTAAAGCCGAATTCAAGCTGTTCGGAAAACTTCGCGGTAAAATTTCAGGGGAGCAGGGTAATGTTGGCCCCATCCCGACCAATCGCGTGATGGCGACGGTGTCCGTGCCATTTTAATCGCGTAGGCGCTGATGTCCACTTAGCCGGAGCTTGTGGCGGGTCCCCTCGTGTGCTCGAAATCTCAATCGACCAGTATTGACGCTATCAGCATACATATGTAGGTGACTACATATATTCACGCGTTTTCGGAGAATGTCATTGACCGGCTTCCTTGCAATTCCATTGATGTTCGCAATGGCTATGCCAACTGTGTCAGTTGAGACGTTGGCGGTATCGTGCGCCGATCTCCGCCCGACGGTCGAGGCGATCGCCGTGATATTGGAAAGTCGATATGTTCTGCCTGCACGCGGAGCGGAAGGGGCAACCCGGCTTCGGGCTGCCGCGCGTCGTGGTGATGTCTCGCATATCTGTGGCGACGGTCCTGCCAAAGCGGCTGCATTGACCCGCGCCACGCGTGGTGTGCTGAACGATCTTCATCTCCGTGTTGCATTCGGCGCTCCTGAGTCTAGCGAGCCACCGGCCAAACCTGATGTCGATGCCCTTGTGGATAATCTGGGCATTGAGGATGTCAGCAGATTGCCGGGCGGCATTGGCTACATACGCCTGTCGACTTGGGCACCGATAGCTTGGGCCGAACCGCGATTGGCAAATGCGTTTGCGCTGCTCCGGGACTCTACCGGCCTTATCATAGATGTGCGTGGTAACCCCGGTGGCGATGGTGACACTGTAAATCTGGTGGAACGGACGTTCCTGCCGATTGGAGCGCCCTCGACATTGCGGGCTTTTGACCGGGCGGGAAAGCCTGCCAAATGGGAAGAAAGCAAGGAGCCCGAATGGCCCCGGTTCCCGCTGGATATGCCATTGATCGTTCTGATCAACCGTGAAAGCGCATCGGGTTCGGAGGCGCTGGCCTTTTCGCTACGTGAAGAAAGGCGGGCAACGATTATCGGTACTCGTTCTGCCGGGGCCGCTCACGTTTTGCGTGATGCCGTCTCATTGCCCGGTGGCTTCGCGCTCTACATTCCCCAGTACCGTTATGAGGGTCGTCTTAGTCATACCGACTGGGAGGGAGTTGGTGTGCAACCAGACATTGAAGCTGGGCCAAAGGACGCAAAAATGCTGGCTTGGGAATTTCTGCGAAAGAATCAGGACGGCGCGAAAAAATGATCGATTTGGCGGTTTTTCCTGGGGAGGCGCGGCAATGACCAATCGTGATTTTAATCGCGACGCGGGCAGTAAGGCTTTAGGCGCGCGGCTAAGACGGTTATCTGAGCAGATAGATCGGGATGCGACGCGGATTTATGCTGTTCGTGGGATAGATTTCGAACAGCGCTGGTTCGGTCCCCTTAATCAGATCGTTCGGAACGGCCCGCTGGCGATCGGCGAAATCGCGGCGAGGCTGGGTATCACTCATGTGTCTGTCAGCCAGGCTATGCGTTCGTTGGAGGCGGCTGGGATCGTCGTGTCGCGACCCGACGCCTTCGATGGCCGCCGACGTGTGCTATCGCTTACACCTGATGGTCAGGCGCTTGTGCACAGCCTCGCGCCGCTGTGGGCAGCATTCGACACGGCAGCCGCAGAGTTGAATGAGGAAGCCGGCGATGTGGTCAAACTGCTTGATCGCCTCGACGATGCATTGACGCGAGCGTCGCTATTCGATCGGATTTCAGGATTACTTGGGCCGGACTTTGGACGTTGACCACCGCTTGTCATTAAAGACCCCCTGATAGAGGCCTTTAACCGATCAATGTCCCGGAGGAGGTCCACCCGGCATTCCGGGGACTGCTCCACCCTGAGCCTGCTGCATTTGCATCTGCTGCATCTGCGCCTGAACTTCGGCGGCATTCTTGAAATCGATCAGTTCGACATCGAACACCAGCACCGAATGGGCGGGCAGCTTTGGATCAGGGGATGTTTCACCGTAACCAAGCGCCGGTGGAATCCAGAAACGATATTTCGCGCCCCGGTTCATCAGCTTCAGCGCTTCGGAAAAGCCTGGAACGACGCCCGTCACCGGGAAAGGCGCGCGCTCGGCCTTGTCGAAGACCGAACCGTCACGCAACGAACCATTATAGTTCACCAGCACGACATCGGCATCGGTCGGCGTGGGGCCGGTGCCCTTCTTCACGATTTCGTACTGCAGTCCCGAAGCTGTCGTGGTGACGCCTGCGCGTCCCTGATGCCAGCTAAGGAACTGTTCGGCGGTGCCGGTGGTCGCGACGACCTTCGACGTACCCGCCCAGGCAAAGCCACCAGCGATGGCAACTGCCGCCGCAACTCCGATCCACAGCCGCGTCATGGTACCCTTTTTAACGGGGCGAAGCGGCACGGCGGTGATTTCGGACATTGGTTTTTACCGAACGCCGTCGCGCTCGGCGCGCTTACGCTCAAGCTTACGAGCACGACGGACAGCAGCGGCACGCTCGCGCGCACGCTTTTCCGATGGCTTTTCGTAATGACGACGAAGCTTCATCTCACGATACACGCCTTCGCGCTGCAGTTTCTTCTTGAGCGCCCGCAGCGCCTGGTCGACATTGTTGTCGCGCACGATGATTTGCATAAAAGAGGTCGGCTCCGAATTCACAAAAAAGAATCGCCACGCGCTACGAAGCGGTGGCGTTAAGGCGCGGGTAGCAGCCGATTTGAAAACTTTCAACCCGCTAGTGGCCCCGCACCCTCGTAAAAGAGCGGGCAGGGCCGTTCGCGTGACGCTAGATTATGGCATCAAGACCGTGTCGACGACGTGAATGACGCCGTTCGATTGCATGACATTGGCGATCGTTACCGTGGATTTACCACCCTTGGCATCGGTCAAAACCAACTTCGATCCCATCATCGTGGCGGTCAGCGGCTCACCCTGTACGGTCGTCAGTATGGCCTTGCCGCCACCGGCCTTGATCGCCTTTGCAATGTCTGCGCTCGTCATACGACCGGCGACGACATGATAGGTAAGAATCGAGGTGAGGGTGCTCTTGTTCTCAGGCTTCACCAGCGTGTCGACGGTGCCGGTGGGCAGTTTGGCGAACGCTTCGTTGGTTGGTGCAAACACGGTGAACGGACCGGGGCCGGACAGGGTATCGACCAGCCCTGCAGCCTTTACGGCAGCAACCAGCGTGGTGTGATCTTTGGAATTGACTGCGTTCTGGACGATGTTCTTGGTCGGATACATCTCAGCGCCGCCAACCATCGGGTTTTTGGCAAAAGCGGGAACAGCAGCGGCAGTAATCGCCAGTGCGGCGAGGAATGTGAGCTTCTTCATAAGGGCTTCCTTCTTTCCTGAGCGCAGCTGCTTCTTTGGCAAAGCAGTCTGTCTGCGGAGAGATACGCACGACCCCATGGCATGGATGCATCGATGCCGGGTCAGACCCTTATAATTTTGCCTGTCGCAATGACCGATCCGGTCGGCGACCCGGTTGGCGATCCGCCCTTCGGTTCGAGCGAGATGGCAAATGTCGCGCCCGGATGGACGAACGTGCGCCGCTCTATCGCCACGGCATGGCCCGCTGGCGATTTGGTGTCGATCACACCCATTGATCGTGGCTTGCCGTCTTCGGGAATAATCCACAATTCGGCATCGCCCGCGCCCGCAGTCAGGGCACTGGGCGCGATCGTCATCTGACCCGAAGTTGCATCGTAACTGACGGTGACGATCGCGGGGTTTGTTTCACCGGACAAAGTGGCGACCATCGGTGCCGGTTGCAGCGTGAGCGGCAGGGGAGTCGGCTGGCGTGATCCCACAAAGACTGCAAGCGCGGCTGCAATACCGGTCGCGCCGATAGCCAGTGCCCGCCAGCGCTTCATTAACCTGGGTAAATTATCGTTGACCGGAAGCTGACTCGCTATCCTTGCCCACAACCGTTCGGGTGGAGCAACCTCTGCCTCTGCGACGAGCGGCACCAATTGATCGCGCCACCAGGCGATGCGCAATGACAGCACTGCATCCGATCTGACGCGCAACTGCACGGCTTCACTTTCCGCCCGGTCGAGCAGCCCTAAGGCAAATTCGGCGGCGAGGATGTCGTCGTCGTCGGTCACGCCAGACACTCGCGGAGTTTCAGCAGCGCTCGACGCACGCGGCTCTTTACCGTGCCGAGGGGCGCGCCGGCACGTTCGGCGATATCGGCATAGGTAGAACCATCGAAAAAGGCAGTCCTGATCAACGTCGCATCGCCACGCGGCAGAGCCTCGATACACGCGAGGATGCGGGCATCGGCCTGCGCGCCGATCAGGCAGGTTTCGATGTCGGGGCGCGTGTCGGCAACTTCATCAGCGGCGTCGATCGGCGCCATGATGTGTTTTCCGCGTGCGCGCAGCCGATCGATCGCCTTGTTGCGGGTCAATGCGACGAGCCAGGTAATTGGACTCGCACGCGCAGGATCGAACGATCCCGCCTTTTGCCACACATTGATAAAGGCGTCCTGCAACGCGTCCTCCGCTTCGTCGGTGTCAGGAAATATACGGAGGCAGACCCCGTATAGTTTCGCCGACGTCCGCCGATACACATCTTGCAGAGCGCCAGAATCACCCGCAGCGACACGTTGCAGCGCCGTTACCAGCGCTGCACGTTCAATCGAGGCGACGTCTCCGGTCAGATCAATTCCACTGCCATTGCCGTGGCTTCGCCGCCGCCGATGCAAAGTGCAGCGACGCCGCGTTTCAACCCACGTGCCTGCAAAGCGGCAACCAGAGTCGTCAGGATGCGAGCGCCCGAAGCTCCGATCGGGTGACCAAGAGCGGTGGCACCGCCGTTGACGTTGAGTTTTTCAATCGGAATACCCAATTCCTGGGCAGCGATCATCGCGACGATCGCAAAGGCTTCGTTGACCTCGAACAGATCGACATCGTCGACCGTCCAGCCCGCCTTGGCGAGAACCTTACGGATCGCGGGAACCGGCGCGGTGGTAAACTTGCTTGGCTCATGCGCATGGGCGGCATGGGCGACGATCCGCGCGACCGGAGCCAGACCGCGAGCCTTAGCCGTCGATTCGAGCGTCAGGACGAGCGCTGCTGCACCGTCCGAGATCGAGGAAGCGTTGGCGGCCGTGACCGTGCCGTCCTTGGTAAAAGCGGGCTTCAGTGTCGGGATTTTTTCCGGGCGCGCGTTACCGGGCTGTTCATCGGTGTCGATCGTGGTTGTGCCAGCGCGGCTTTTCACTTCGACGGCGACGATCTCTTTGGCAAATGCGCCCGATGCGATTGCATCCTTGGCCCGAGTCAACGAACGCAGCGCATATTCGTCCTGTGCTTCGCGCGTAAATTGATATTCGTTTGCCGTTTCGTCCGCGAACGAACCCATGGCGCGACCGGGTTCATAGGCATCTTCCAAACCGTCGAGGAACATGGAATCCTTGATCACATCATGGCCCATGCGCGCGCCGCTGCGGTGTTTTGCCATCAGATATGGCGCGTTCGACATCGATTCCATGCCGCCCGACACAATGTATTCGGCACTTCCGGCGATCAGCGCATCATGCGCCATGATTGTCGCCTGCATTCCCGAACCGCACATTTTGTTGACGGTTGTTGCCTCTACCGAAAGCGGAAGGCCGGCACCCAGCGCTGCCTGACGTGCAGGGGCCTGACCCAACGCGCCGGACAAAACACAGCCCATGAAAATCTGACCGATATCGGCACCGTCGATGCCCGCGCGATCGACGGCGGCTTTCACTGCGGTCGATCCGAGTGCGGTTGCCGATAGCGGTCCTAAAACGCCCTGGAATCCGCCCATCGGCGTGCGAGCGAAGCTGACGATAACAACTGGATCTTGGGTCAAAACGATCTTTCTATACTGTTTCAAGCATCGCACTGCCCACACGAACGCGCATGGTGTGCGGTGTCGATGTGGCAATGGACGGCGTGGCGACGGTCTGCATGAATACCCATTCGTTCGTAGCAGTCGTTGGTGTCAAGGTAAGCATCATATAGCCCCTTTGCGAGGTGTCACACCATTTCAGTTCGGGGCTGGCGCGGACCATTGCTGCTGCGATGGTCTTTGGATCGGTGCCTTTCGTCGAAGATTCATAGCCATTCGAGGATACGGAGTGGCCTGCGAATTCGACGCCGGCACGCTTGCCTTCGTTTTTGAGATCATAAGCCCAGGCGTTGTGACTGTCGCCCGACACGATCACCAAATTGGCATTTGCCCGCTGCGCTGCGCCCAACAGGCGCGCTCTGGCAGCAGGATAGCCGCCCCAATTATCATAGTTGAACGGCAGACCGGCTTTTGCCAGCTCCAGCCCTCCCAGTGTGTAGCGTTTGGACGATGCCGTCGCATCGGCGGCCAGCCACCCGCTTGCTTCGGGTGGCATATAAGTCTCTCCAACAATCGTGCCGACACCGACCAACTGCCATTTTTTTCGCGCTGCCGTCGATGCTTTCAAACCATGAGCCAGCCAATTTTCCTGCGTGGTTCCCATCATGGTCACCGCCGGATCGCGCCACGGCCCCTTTTTGAACGCGGCCAGAGCGGCTGGCACATCGGCTGATTCGAACATTCTGGCGGTCGATGGTTGATGGCTTCGCGCCAGCAATCGGGTGTCGGTTCGAAACAGGGTCGCCAGATCGGCGATGTCATACGTCTGGTATGGAATATCGTCGATGGGCAGCCATTCGCGATACGCCTGTATCGCCGCCAGCTTTCGAAGCGTCCAGTCGCCCTCATCCGCCCGATGATTCTGCGCTCCGCCCTCCCAGCTGTCATTTGCCGAATCGTGATCGTCCATCGACAGGATCATCGGGTGCCGGTTGTGCAAAGCCTGAAGATTGGGATCTGTGCGATAACTTGCATAGCGCAGCCGATAATCGGTGAGGCCGACTACTTCTTCTGCTGGCTGGATACGATCCCAGCGGGGGCTTTCGGGCGGATAGGTGCCGCGCTTATATTCGTAGAAATAATCGCCGAGGTGCAGCATCATGTCGATGTCGTCGCGTGCCGCGGCATGACCATAAGCATTGAATTCGCCGACCGGCAGGTTCGAACATGAAAAAATGCCGATCTTGAATTGCTCAACGCCGCTTGTGGGCAGCGTCTTGGTGCGGCCGACCGGGGATTTGCTGCCGTCCTCACCGATAAAACGATAGTGATAGGTTTTACCGGGCGACAAGCCATCGACGGTGATCTTCGTCGTCCAGTCGCGCCATGGCCCGGTAATCATCTCACCGCCCGATACGATTCGCGTGAAGTTGGCCGTGTCGGCAATTTCGACCTTAATGTGCGCACTATCGCCGTCGCCGACAAAGCGCGTCCAGAGCAGGATAGAATCGGTCGCAGGCTCGCCGCTGGCGACATTGTGGGTGAAGCCGCGCGCGACCGATAGCGACTGCGCAAACAACGCGCCTCCGGGCAGCAGCAGGCCTCCAAGGCCAAGCGCAGATGTGGCGATCAATTGGCGGCGGTCGATCCGGATCATCGATAATACTCCTCAAACCGCCGTTGCGCGCGGTTGATGTCGCCTATGTGACAGAGTCCGTTGCCTAGACCCGATCGGCCTGACTGACGGCATCCACCGCTCGCAACGCCGCCAATATCCGGGTCAGGTGCTGTAGGTCGTGCACTTCGAGGTCGACGCGGAACGTGTGAAATCCCGAATCGCGTGCTTCCAGCTTCAGGTTCAGAATATTGGCGCGATTCTGTCCGAATATCCCCGCCATCACGCCAAGCGCGCCGGGTTCGTTCTTCAGCACCACCAGCAATTGCGCGGCACCGCCGTCTGACCCATCGCCCCATGCCAGATCGACCCAGTCGGCATCGATGCCGTCGGCCAGTTTGGGGCAGTCGATGGTGTGGACGACGATGGGTTCATCTTCGCGCCGAAGCCCGACGATGCGGTCACCCGGAACCGGGTGGCAGCAGGGTGCCAGATTGAACGCAACGCCCGCGGTCAACCCTTTGATAGAGATTGCCTCACGCTGTTGCGGGGCCACGCGGATGTCATCCCCCGGACCCGCCGAACCCGGCATCAGTGCCTCCAGAACCTGCGCATCGGTCAGCGTCCGGCGTGCGATCGCCTCCATCAGCGCAGCCTCATTGACCAGCTTCAGGCGCTTAAGCGCGGCATTCATGGCTTCCTTGCCCAGTGGCGCGGGCAGGCGGTGCACCAGTTCGTCGTAAATCTTCTGACCCAATGCGATGTTTTCACCGCGTTCCTTGTTGCGGACAAAGCGCCGGATCGCCGCCCGCGCCTTACCCGTCACAGCAAAGTTCAGCCACGCGGGCTGTGGCTCCTGCGCTTTCGATTTCAAAATCTGGACCTGATCGCCATTCTCGATCTGTGTGCGCAGCGGCACGACACGTCCGTTTATCTTGGCACCGACGGCCTCATTGCCCAGCGTGGTGTGCACCGCATAGGCAAAGTCGACCGGCGTCGAACCCTTTGGCAACTGCGTCAATTCGCCCTTTGGCGTGAAGGCGAAGATTCGATCCTGATACATCGCCATGCGTGTGTGTTCGAGCAGCTCCTCGGCGCTGTCCGCGTTATCGAGGATCTCGACCAGATCGCTGATCCACCGTACCGGCACGTCGGGGCGTTTCTGACCCTGTTTATAGGTCCAGTGCGCCGCCAGCCCATATTCGGCCTGCGCGTGCATTTCGGACGACCGCAACTGGATCTCGATTCGCATCTTTTCCGAATGGATGACCGCAGTGTGCAGCGAACGATAGCCGTTGCGCTTGGGTGTCGAGATGTAATCCTTGAACCGGCCCGGAACCATCGGCCAGCGTCGATGAATGACGCCCAACGCGCGGTAACAGGCGTCGGCATCGGGCACGATCGCGCGAAAAGCCATCACATCGGATAGCTGTTCGAAGCTGATATGGCGCTCGGCCATCTTCTTCCAGATCGAATAGGGATGTTTTTCGCGGCCAGAGACATCGGCCTCGATCCCTGCGCGGCTCAAAACCAGCTTCAGCCCCGATCCGATGCGTGAAATCTGGTCGCCGCCGCCCTCGTGCAACTGCGCCAGCCGCTTGGTGATCGACGCATAGGCTTCGGGTTCGAGTTCACGAAATGCCAGAGTCTGCATCTCGTTCATGAACTCATACATACCGATGCGCTCAGCAAGTGGCGCATAGATATCCATCGTTTCCTTGGCGATGCGCCGCCGCTTCTTCTCGTCCGGGATGAAGTGCAGCGTCCGCATATTGTGCAGCCGGTCGGCCAGCTTCACCAGCAGCACGCGAATGTCGTCGGACATCGCCAGCAGGAATTTGCGCAAATTTTCCGCTGCGCGCTCGTTTTCGGTCTGCGCCTCGATCTTGCTGAGCTTTGTCACGCCATCGACAAGCCGCGCAACAGCGGGGCCGAACTTCGCCACGATCTCCTCGTGCGTCGTCAGCGTATCTTCGATCGTATCATGAAGGATCGCGGTCGCGATCGTTTCGTCGTCGAGATGGAGGTCGGTCAGGATCCCCGCAACTTCGATGGGGTGGCTAAAATATGGATCACCTGACGCCCTTTTTTGTGATCCGTGCATTTGCATCGAAAAAACATAGGCGCGATTCAACAGCGCCTCATCGGCATCGGGGTCGTAGGATTTAACCCGTTCTACAAGTTCATATTGACGAAGCACTTCCCTATGATGGGGGGTGGCATATGGGCTTGGCAAGCAGCGCTTTAACCAATCGGAAAATTAGATTTTGCAATGCACCATTCAGCAACCTCTGCGGGTTGGCGAAAAACGAAAAATAATATAAGACCAAAAATTATGGAGATAGTGAAAGATAACTTCTGCGACATGGCGGTTTGCGCATTGCCAGCAGCGTTAGAGGCTGTTGGCGAGCGCTGGTCGCTTCTGATTCTGCGCGGGGCCTTCAACGGACTTCACCACTTCGAAGAATTTCAGTCCACGCTGGGCATTGCGCGTAACATTCTCGCCAATCGCCTCGCCACTCTTGTAAAACATGGCATATTGTCGCGCGAACCGATGGCGCATGACCGCCGCAAAGTGGAATATCGCCTGACCGAAAAGGGGGAAGCCCTTTTACCTTCCGTCGTTGCACTGCGCCAATGGGGCGAAAAATGGGCGTCCGGTAGCCCATCGACACCTGTGCTTGTGGATCGTCTGACTCATCATCCAATCCGTTCGATCGGGATCTATTCTCAAGATGGACGGGTTCTGGAGTTGCCGGATCTGTGCTGGGCCCATGCTGAGGACGTCCGTCCGCTTGTGCGTCTAAAAATAGCGCAGGCGGCCTAATCTCACTTTCGCCGAGGGGGTTAATCGCGCCACCTCTCGATCGCACTTCGGTGCCACAGCATGAACCAAGGGCTGGCACAGTTCTCCATGCCCGCCTATCTTCATAACATGTCGTTTATTCCTCGTCCCACCTCACCGCGTGTCGCCTGGCGCGATGCGGTTTCGTTCATGCGTCAGCGGCGACCGCATCAGATCGTCTTTGCGGCACTTGCGATAGGCATTCCGATCCTTGTCATTCTGGCGTTCATCAACGAATTCAATCGGCCGCCCGAATGGCACCCGCCAGAAATAATGTACGTCCAGCAATGGTCGGCGGAGCGGACACGCGCCGAAATCGCAGCGCAACAAGCACGTGACCTCCCCGCCGAACTTGCAAAGAAGAAACAGATCGAAGAATTTCAGGCCGAACGCCGGGCGCAATTCAAACGGGCGCGGGATGCCCTTCGCAGCGTCGGCATTTGATCCGAGACGCATGTTGAACAGCGACGATCGTTTCATGGCGGCCGCGCTTGCCCTTGGCGAACGCGGCCGCGGGCAAACGTTTCCGAATCCTAACGTCGGCTGCGTCATCGTCCGCAACGGTCGCATCGTCGGTCGTGGTTGGACCCAACCGGGGGGACGCCCTCACGCCGAAGCCATGGCTTTGGAAGAAGCGGGCGAAGCTTCGCGCGGTGCAACGCTGTATGTCACACTCGAACCCTGCGCTCATGTTAGCGAACGGGGGCCGGCCTGTGCCGACCTCATTGCAGCGCGCGGCATTGCGCGCCTTGTCGCAGCGATCGGCGATCCCGATGCGCGAACCAACGGGCACGGCTTCGACCGGTTGTGCGCGGCTGGCATCGACGTCGTTACTGGGGTCCGTCGCGAAGAAGCCCGCCGGTCGATGGCCGGTTTCCTAATACGCTGTCGCTACCATAGGCCACACGTAACTTTGAAACTGGCATTATCCCTTGATGGCTGCGTCGCGATGACCGACGGGCGTAGCAAGTGGATCACAGGTCCGGAGGCGCGTGCACATGGGCATCTCGAGCGCGCACGATGTGATGTTATTCTAATCGGGCGCGGCACATTCGACGCTGATGTACCCGCGCTGGATGTCCGTTTATCCGGTCTGGAGAGCCGTAGCCCTGCCCGTGCCATGCTGACGCAAAAGTCTGCACCCAGTGGCTGGCTGACCGTAAATTCGCCCAATCGGATTGATGGGCTGCCCGGCAATGATCTGCTGGTCGAAGGGGGCGCAAGGACGGCTTCAGCATTTCTTGGGACAGATATGGTCGATCGACTTTTGGTATATCGAGCACCCATCCTGATTGGCGGGGGCGGTCAATCGGTAACATTGGGCTGGATGATCTTGCAAACGCCCATGGAAGATGGAGCCTAACCGATTCGCGGACCCTTGGCAGCGACCGGCTCGACATCTACCAACGGCTTCGGGAGTAGCTTTATGTTCACAGGCATCATTACAGATCTGGGTATCGTCCGCAGCGTCGAGGCGCGCGGGGATATGCGGTTGATCATCGATACGAGCTACGATTTGGAAACGGTGGACATGGGTGCGTCTATCGCATGCTCAGGCGTCTGCCTTACGGTCGTGGAAAAGGGGACGGGCAGTTTTACGGTCGACGTATCGGCCGAAAGTGTGAACCGAACGGCATCGGCAATGTGGAGAAAGGGCGCGCGCCTGAATCTGGAACGCGCTTGCCGGGTTGGTGACGAGCTTGGGGGCCATATCGTCACCGGCCATGTGGACGGCATCGGCACGGTTGTCGATATTTCTCCAGACGGTGATTCGTTAAAGATCGACGTTTCTGTTCCCGCGATGATTGCTCCATTTATTGCTGAAAAAGGTTCGATAACCATCGACGGGGTTTCACTAACGGTGAATGGGATCGACGATCAGGCCGATGGAACAGCACGATTTTCGGTCAATATTATTCCGCACACTGCCGAGAAGACCACTCTGGGCGCGCTAAAAGCCGGGGAAACCGTCAACTTGGAAATCGACGTACTGGCTCGATACCTTGCCCGGATGCAACAGGCGATGGCGCGCCGTTAAGCGCGCCCGTCCTTCAAACGATCTTCTGATCTTTCAAAAACGCAGCCACCGTCGGCCCAACGTCATCGCGAGCGAGCGCCAGCGCGATATTTGCAGTGATGAAGCCGGCCTTGTCGCCACAGTCGTACCGCTGCCCATCGAACGCCCAAGCGTGGAAGGGTTGTTTGCCGATTATCTGCGCCATCGCATCGGTAAGCTGGATCTCATTGCCAGCGCCCCGGCTTTGCGTTTCCAGCACCGCCATCACTTCAGGCTGAAGGATATAGCGACCGGGAATCATCAGATTGGACGGTGCCGTGCCCAGCGGAGGCTTTTCCACTAGATTGACGACTTCGACCAACTGCCCATCTATACGGCCCGGGGTGATGATGCCGTACTTCGATGTCTCACCGGGTGCGACTTCATAGCCGCACACCAGATTGCCGCCGACCTTTTCGTAGGCGGCGACCATCTGTGCCATGCAACCGGGTGACCCGACCATCAGTTCGTCGGGCAGGAAGATGGCAAAGGGTTCGTCGCCGATGATGTGACGCGCGCACCAGACTGCGTGACCCAGGCCGATCGGGTCTTGCTGACGAACGTAAATGACCTCCCCCGGTTTGAAGCGAGTATCCTCGATTGCGTCGAGCGATTTGCCGCGCGAAGTCAGCAAATTTTCCAGCTCGAAGGAGATATCGAAATGGTCTTCGATCGCTGACTTGCCGCGACCTGTGACGAAGATCATCTGCTCGATGCCAGCCTCTCGTGCTTCATCGACGGCATATTGAATGAGCGGCCGATCGACCACCGGCAGCATCTCTTTCGGAATGGATTTCGTTGCGGGAAGAAACCGGGTTCCCAATCCACCGACAGGGAATACTGCCTTGCGAATTTTTTTCACTAAACTGTCCCCACGTGCGTCGCTTTAGTCGGATTCGGGTTTTGGACCGTCATGGTTAACAATCGGCTTACCGTCACGCTTATCACGGTTCGAATACAGTAATGCGGCAACAAGCGCTGCCGAACCAATTCCCATTGCCGCGCCAGCAGCGACCCAACGGGTGTTGGATCGATCCGACTTGGAAGATTCTGATTTTGCCGGTTTGGCAGGTTTCATTTTTTTAGGATCGGTCATGGCGTCCGTTATAACATAAAGCTGAGCGTAACGTTCCAACGCCCGACCATGGAAACTGTCAACCCTTTCCCGATTGAGTACGTGACCGGAGAGAGCAGCCGAAAGCATTGTAGGTTGAAATGATTAGCTTACCAGAGTTGCGAGATCTCGGGGATCGGGTTTGACAGAGACAGGGCAGTCGTCTGGTTGGTATCAACCTTTTCCGGGTCATCGCATTTATTGCGGAGGTGCTGATCCATACGTCGGACTTGGGGGCAAAAATCCGGTATCGGCGGGGCATCCTGTTCTGACGCTGGTCGTGACCGCTTGCTCACCCATGTTTCTTGGTGATTGCCTCGCTATCGCAGTCGTCACTGTCACAGCGTCGGCGCTGTTACAATATTGCTAATGACTATCCCCGAAGTGAGGCGCTTGGTCAGGTGGCTGAAACGCCTTTCAAGCTTCGCGTGCGTCATTCCACCATTCGGAAAGGCCTATCGCCAGAGCGCAAATGGGCTGCTTCGCGCGCGCCAAACTTTTCGCTGACACGTTTCCGGTTTACACCACGCCCGAACGAGACTGGTTCATTGTTGTTTTTGGAATCGGCAGCAGGGCGAAACGCATATACCCCCGTCGCCAGCCATAATACTGTGATCAGGCTAAAGGCGTTTAGCAGTCCTTCTTCGACGAACGATTTTGCATAATTTACTGCCAACATGCTCAACAGTCCCGCGATTGGAATAGAGGGTTTCCACAGTTGGCGAAAAAGCCCTGCCAACGTCACGCAGACACAAGTCAGGATAAGCAGGATAAGTCCTACCAGACCGAGATACACGCGCATTCCGACAAATGCGTTGTGAAAGTTAAAACCGGATCGATTGGCGATCCCGCCCCAACGCCAAAGACCTTCTGCTTCGATATTTCCTTGCTGCCAGAATGCATTGAATCCCGTACCGAGATAAGGATGGTTTGCCGAAAGGCGTGCTGCAAAGTCCCACAAATATGTTCGACCCGTCAGCGTGGCATCCTTATTAAGAACGTTCACTCTGAAATTGACGATCGCGTTTGTGATGTCGTCTATAAAAAAGCTGCAAACTGCGAGCATACCGAGCGTGAAGATGACCAACCCTACGCGAAGCGGGAATTTAATGAGCGTCAATGCTGCAAGTGGCGGGAAAACCACCAGCATCAAAACCATCGATGTGATCGAACCGCCCGATTGTGCAAGATATATGATGAGTAAGGACATAGGAAGGGCAATGAGGGTCGATAAGCGAGCAAGGAATGGCTGAGTTTTGTCGATCATGACCGGCATTGCCATCGCGGCCAACATTACCCCACAACTGCCGACCTGATTTTTACTACCGAGCCACCCGACATAAAGCGCGTTTCCAGAAGACAGACTATGCGGCACGCTTGGCAGAATTATCAGGCAGATAATGAAGTGGGCTATAAAAACGCACAAGATCATCCGCGAGGCTCGCATGTTGCAGACCATCAGGATCATAGCGACCACAGTAATAAAGAGCTCAAGGCTTCCGCGCATCGTAGCTGCTGGAGATGTTGACCAGAAAGTCGATAGCACCGCTAAAATCGGTAAAATCAGAAACGGGGAATAGCGCGCAATATTCTGCAGGCTGCGTGCTGGGTCGTAAGCCGCCAGAGCAAGGGTGCTCAATATGAACACTAGCGCGCCTAGCGTGCCGATGAGGATAGTTAGGCTCAATGCCATTATTGCAATAGATGCAAGCGCTTCGGGCGAAAGCCGAAACGTAGGAACGACGTCCAGATACCGTTCAAAACGGGGAGCGCGCGATGCCATGCGTCCGTCGGGAAAAGCGCCACGGGACATGAGAATTACGCTCCATAGCCAATAAAGATTGCACCCGGGTCTGTGCGGTCAATCACGTCGTATTCGCGCTTGCGTGATCCGAGGTTAATAACTGGTGTCGGCAGAATGGCAAAGCAGAACCGTTTGCCGCTCTGGCTACCGGAGCCAGAAATGCGATAACCGTCATAAAGTCACTGGAATTAGCCCCGCTTGCGCCATGTGAATATCGAAGACATCGCGTAGTTCCAGACAGTGGTGACCGCGATACCTGCAAGGGCCGACACGATCAGATAATTATGCCGCTGATACAACCAACTCGCGACGCCGACATTGGCGGCGAAGCCAAATCCACAAACCAGATTGAACGTTATCCAGCCCCAAACCAGCTTCGCTCCTTTGAGACGTTGATCGCGGTAGGTGAGGAGGTTGTTTAAAAGAAAATTGGTCGTCGTTGCCACAAGCGTCGCGGCACCCTGGGCAATAACGAACCAGCGCCCTTCCAGGGAAGCACCGTTAATCGCGAGCAGTGTTTCCAGAGTCACCGTCAGTACGAAAAAGTGAACGAAAACGCCTGACCCACCAACCAGCGCAAAGCTTATGAAACGCACCGGAACGATGTGGCCGAAAGCCTTGTCGATTAAAAGCTGGAGATATTCCCACAGCACCAACCCGTCGAGCTTGCTTTCGCCATGCTGTCGATTCCGAAAGGTAAATGGTACCTCTGCCACGCGGAGCGGTGTCGGCGATGAGGCAGCGATATCTAGCAGGATCTTGAAACCAATCGACGATAACCCCGGTAATGCCGCCATGAATGGGGCGCGGGCGATCATGAAGAAGCCGCTCATCGGATCGCCAATCGCGGTTTTTGTCAGCCTGTTAGCGAGCATTGTTGCAAACCGGCTCATCGCGACGCGGCGCTTATTCCAGTCGCCCATGCCGCCACCCTCTACATAGCGACTGCCGACAACGAGATCGACATCGCCTTTCGACAGGCGATCCAGCATTTGCGGCAGGATCGTTTCGTCATGCTGCATGTCGCCATCCATAATGGCGACATAAGGAGCGGCGGTCGCGAGAATACCCTCGACGCAGGCGGACGCCAGCCCTCGCCGCCCGTATCGGTGAACAACCCGAACGCGCGGGTCGCCAAGCGCCAGCGCGCGAGCATGGGAAGCCGTTCCATCAGGGGAGTCGTCATCGACGAATACCACTTCCCAGCGAATACCCACCAGCGCGCGCGACAGGGCGGCAACGATCAGCGGGGCGTTCTTCGCTTCGTTGTAAGTGGGCACTACCACGGATAATTCCGCTGGTAGCATGCCCGTTTCGAACACAAAACTCTTGCCGTCCGCGATGACCGAATTCGCGCCTACGGGTGAGTCATCGAGCGCCTCGGTCATCGTTACCCTTAAAGAATGTAAGCTCGCCGCTTGTTAGCGGGTTAGCGACAGAGAGCAATGAGAGGTGGCTCGGTTTGTTTGGATAGTCACAAAACTATGATGCCGGGATCAGCCTAGCAGGACCGGTGGCGTTGAAGCGCAACACTCAATCGCGCACCGTTTGCAGACCAACGCCGCCAAAGTGCGCTGCGTCGCTGGGAGTGCCGTCCTTATAAATCGTTGTCAGCAGCCGATGGACCGGTTTCCACCGCGAATAGACCGCGCCCATGCCCTCATCCTCACCGCAGTGAAATCATGAACTTGCGAGAGCGAAATTGCAGATGCCGATGACAAATCTGCCTGCAAAAAAATGAAATAACACAAAATACGTAAAATATCATCGATACTTCAAATATTAATAGATTAAAAATTAGTTATTTTGGAAAAAATATAAATAATGATCCAAATTAGACAGATTTTTTCCAAATAATTGAGTAATTTAGTAGTGCTTTAAAATTTAAGTAACCGAATTAGATCATATTGCAATTTTATATCGTTGATACTTAGATGACAATCAGGGCAAAGATTTACCATATGCGGGGGCATATATGATTAGTAGCAACGGGGTCTATCGAGATAGCGGGAGAATACCCAAATGTGGTAAGATGATATTACGTATTGTTAGCGATGTTTTTGAAAGCGCCAATACGAAAATAGCAAAAAACACTTGCCTTACCACGGGAATACGACCGGCTTTCTTTCTGAATTCAGTGTGTTCGATTTCGAATGCTGATCAACGAATTCGGTTCACATGATCTCACGCTGGAAAACACTTTCCGCAGGGCGCGTTCTCGTCGGGCTCGGCGGTGCTATCGGCTTCTTGCTAATCCTTTATGGAGTGTGGCGATTTGCCGCGAGCGAGCGTCCGGTTGTGGGTGTTCCCCTTCCGGCAACCAAGGTCACGCAGGTTATGACCGCTGCGAAGACCCTGGTCCGGGGTCAGTTGATCCAGTCGGGCGATCTCACATCGACGGCCATCAGTGGGATCGTGCCCGTTGGTGCCCTGACCTCGCCGACACAGGCGGATGGCAAAATCGCCATCGTCGACATCCAGCCCCATCAGCTAATCCTCGATACGTTGATTTCGAATGATGCCAGCGCAGCTGGTCTGGCCATGCTGGTTCCGATTGGGCAGCGGGTCATCAGTACCGACGTCACCGACGACATTGCGGTCGGCGGTTTTATTCGTCCGGGCGATGTCGTCGATATTGAGATCGTTTTGCCTCAGGATGTGATCGCCGGTCAGGCTACGGGCGGTGATCGCAGCGAGGCTCGCACCCTGTTGCAAAACATCCGCGTGTTGACCGTAGGGCCGACATTCGGGCAACCCGGTGGCAAGACCGAAGACGGCAAGGATCGACCGACCGCCAAGGCGCTAACCCTGGCGATGAACCCCGACCAGATCGCTGCCTTCGTGTTGGCGCGCAAGCTTGGCCACTTTTACTTGCTGTTGCGCAATCCCGAGGATCGAGACGCGGTTCCCGACGGACGCGCCGTATTGGCTAACCTTCGTGGCAACGCCGGTGCCGTCCGTGGCGCTTCAGCCGCCCCCCGCCAGCCACGCCGCGCAGCATCGCCCCGCGCAATCGAGCTGGTCGTCGGGGGCCAGCGCCAGATTCTTTATCCGCAAGCGAGTACTCGTCGATGACACAATTTCTTCGCTTGCTCAGCATTTTTGTGCTGACGATAGGATTTCACACTGCCGTTGCCGCGCAGACCATCGATCTCGATGTTGGGGGAAGCCGTACACTTACCGCGCGTAGCCCGATCACCAAGGTTGTGATCGACGTACCCGATATCATCAAAACCATGGCTCCTGGCGACCGCCAACTTCTCGTTACGGGGGTTCGGCAGGGGCAGGCGCAAGTCACGCTCGTGACCGCTCAGGGGCAGATGAATTACGCTATACGGGTTAATGCTGCCGGTTCGGGCGATGTCGACGAACTCCGTCGTCGTCTGGGTTCGCAGCCGGATCTGGAAGGCGTTCACGTCGACCGTCGCGACGGCAAGTTCATAGTGTCGGGGTCGGTGCCCGATCTCGCGGCTCATGTTCGCGGCGTTGCTTTGGCAACCGCGCTCGGCGGTAAGGATGTTACCGACCTGATCGAGGTCGCGGGCAACCAGATGGTCGCCGTCGATGTCCGTTTCGTGGCTGTGTCCGACACGACGCTCAAGTCGCTGGGTCTCAACTTCTCCAAACTCTCCGGTGGCTTTCAATGGGCGCTGGTCAGCCCGAACAGCCTCACCAGTTCATCGTTTTCAGCCGCCAGCGGACTGCAGGTCGCGGCAGGACCTCCGCTGCAAAATGCCTTCAACCTGTTTTTGGCGGGACGTGGCAGCGGCATTCTCGGAACATTGAGCGCCTTGTCCGACGCGGGCTTGTCGCAGGTGTTGGCGCAACCGACGCTGCTGGCCCGTTCGGGTGAGAAGGCGGAGTTTCTTGCGGGCGGAGAAGTGCCCATTCCGGTTCCGCAGGCCGGAAGCGCGGCGGGTGCCATCACCATCGAATATCGGCAATATGGCGTGCGCCTCAGTGTCGAACCCTATGTCCTGAGCAACAAGCGCATCGTGCTGAAGCTGGCGCCCGAAGTCAGTGAACTCGACTATACCAACCGGATCACGATCCAGGGTTTCAACATACCCGGATTTCGCCGCCGTTCCGCCAACACGACTGTCGAGCTTGGCGACGGCGAGAGCTTTGTGATCGCCGGACTCAATTACTCCAATGGCACGACCAATGAGAGCAAGGTGCCGCTGTTCGGTGACATTCCAATCCTTGGCACCCTGTTTCGCCGGACCGAGCGGAGTCTCGAGAAGCTCGAACTGATCATCGTCGCAACACCGCGATTGGTAACGCCGCTCAAGGAAGAAGAGGTCAAGCAGATGTTGCCGACCTCGATCGCATCTCCCGCACTCAGCGAAACGATCATGAACAAGAATTCCACGGAACGCCGTGCCGCAGCTTTCGGACTGAGCCGCTAACGATGCGAACAATTGTTTTCCTGGGCAGCGACGCACTCCTCTACGGTCGCATTCAGGCCGCTGCGGATGGCCTGGCCAATGTAATGATGCTGCCTGCCGCACCAGCGTCGTTCACTCAGGCTATAGCTGAAATTGCACCAACGCTCGTCCTGCTCGAATTGGAGGGTGAGCACGACCCCAAGTTCCTGGTCGATAGCTTTGCTGCTCTGGCCGCGATCGATGTCAGTTTCACCATCGTTGTCATCGGAAATGCGCAAAATGCTGGTGACGTGCTGGCCGCAGTCCGCGCAGGTTCGGCCGATTTCATCGATCGTGAAGAAGCGCTTGGTGCGTTGCGGGATCGACTGGCACGGCGCCTGACAATCTTGACTGCGGTCGACCGCGATGTGCCCAACACGTATTCGGTTGTTTTCAACGCGCAGCCAGGCGGCGGTTCAGGAGTATTCGCGCTCAATCTGGCAATGACGCGCGCGCGCCGCAGCGGCGAAGCATTGTTCATTGATTGTGAATTGCCGGCAAGCGAAGCCGGTGCGGCGCTCAACATCGCCTTGACCTATTCGCTGGCTGATGCAGTCCGCGACGTTGATCGGCTCGATCGCACCTTGTTGCTTTCGGCAATGGCACGGCACGATGCGTCGGGACTGCGGGTGCTGCCGCTCTCGTTGCACGCTGACGCCAATAACGGCCTTTCCTCGGAAAGCTTTCTAAAGGTGCTTCGTGCCATCCGGCCGTTGTTCACGGAAACGATATTGAACGCAGCCGATATCCGCGAACCCATATTGCTGAACACGCTGTCGCAATGGGCCTCGACCATTTACGTTGTTTGCCCGCAGAAATTCACGGCGCTCAGCGATACCAAGACTTTGCTGAAGACTCTGCCAGCCGATGCCGCAAGGCGGATCGTTCTGGTCGTGGATGAGTATAATCCGGTGATTACACTCTCACCCGCCCAGATGCTTGCGGCACTGGGACTCGACGATGTCATCAGCCTGCCGGCATCGCGCACGGAGTTGATAAACGGCCTCAATTTCGGAAGACCGTACATTCTCGCTAAGCCCGGAACACCTTATGCTCTGGCGATCAGGGCGGCTGCTGGCGACCAGATTGCCGTCGTCGCCAAATCGTCGCGTAGCTTGTTCCAGCTCTTGATGGGTCGGTTGAAAGGTCGCCCCGTATGATGCGCCCCTCTTTCGGTCTTGCGGCTGTCGCTTCCGTCGATTCAGCCGCTCCGTCGCTCGATACATTCAGCGCGTCGGATACCTATCAGGCAACCAAGTTCAAGATATTCGACGTCGTTCTGGAACTGCTCGAGAACCAGAATATCAGCGCCGATGCGAGCTCGGCACGACAGATCCGGACGACGATCGACGAGGCTATCAACGCTTATGGCATTCGCGAAGGTCTCGCGCTCAACACGCTTGAGCGCGTCTGGCTCGCCGATGATGTCTATCACGAGATCACAGGGCTTGGACCGCTCGAACCGCTGCTGCGTGATCCGCTCATCGACGACATCATCGTCAATGGTGCCCGTCGGGTTTACGTCGAACGCGGGGGTACGCTGTCACTCGTGCAAGCCCGGTTTCGCGACGACGCGCATCTGATGACGATCATTCAGCGCATTGTCAGCCCGATCGGGCGTCGTATCGATGAGTCATCCCCTTATGTCGATGCGCGCCTTGCCGATGGCTCGCGCGTCAACGTCATCATACCGCCGATTGCGCTCGACGGCCCGATGTTGTCGATCCGCAAATTCCGGCCTGAGCCCATAACCGGTGACGAATATGTCCGGACCGGTGCCATGGACCACTCGATGCTCGACTTTCTGTCGAACGCTGTCGAGTCCCGCCTGAACCTGCTGATCTGCGGCGGCACGGGTTCGGGCAAGACGACGCTGCTCAACATGCTGAGCGGTTTCATCGGCGACAGCGAGCGTTTGATAACGATTGAAGATGCCGCCGAATTGCGACTGCGCCAGACTCATGTCGTGCGTCTCGAAACACGCCCGCCGACGATCGAAGGCACGCGCGAAGTCAACGCCCGCGACCTCGTACGCAATGCGCTGCGGATGAGGCCCGATCGGATCATTTTGGGCGAGGTTCGCGGTGCCGAAGCGGTGGAGATGCTGCAGGCGATGAGCACCGGTCATGACGGTTCGATGGCGACCGTCCATGCCAACACCGATCGCGATGCCCTTTTCCGTATCGAAATGCTGCTCGGCTTTGGCGGACTACAGGCCGATTTACGGACGTTGCGGCGCTATATTTCCAGCAGCATCCAGTTGATCGTTCATGTCCAGCGCACCACCGACGGACGCCGCCGTGTCACTTCCATCACGGAAGTGATCGGACTCGAAGGCGATACGATCACGCTGAACCAGCTATACCGGTTTGCGCCAGATTCGCCGTTAAGCGGCGACGGTGTGTTCGAGGTCATGTCGCGTCGTCCGTTTTTTGCACATCGGCTGAAGCGACCCATCACTTATGCAACGCGCCCTGGCACGCCATGACCGTGTTGATCATTTTTGCCGGCATAGTGCTGCTCGCGTCGGTCGTAATCCTTTCCTCGCGTGAGGGACGAGAACAGCGGGAGGCAGGGGCGCTACTGACCGAGCGACTGCAAACGCTGACACCCTCTCTCGCAGAATTGCCGTCGGGGCAGGCTGCGTGGATTGGGCAACTCATCGCTCGAGCGCCGCCAGGGTTTCACCGTGCGCTGGCCCGTGCCGATGTGACGATCAAGGCGCGACCGCTGATGATCTACGCGATTGTCGTAACGGCGCTCGCGGCGCTTTTCTGGCTGCGCTGGCACGGCGTGATGGCTCCTCTGGTTGTCATAATGGTGGGCATGATCCTGCCGCCGCTCTATCTTCAACGGCTCGCGGCGCGGCGCATGTCGGCGTTCGTCGAACTCCTTCCCCATTATCTCGATTCGATCCGTCAACTTCTCGCTGTGGGCAATTCGTTCCAGCAGGCCTTGATCAAATCAACCGACAACGCGGGCCTGCCGGTCCAGCGCTATTTGCAGCCGGCAATGCGTCGCATCGCCAATGGTGCACCGGTGCCCGACGCAATCGACACGGTAGCCGAACGCATCGACTTGCCCGAGCTATATATGATCGTAGCAACGGTACGGACGAATGCACGGTTTGGCGGAAATGTCGGGCCGCCGCTTGCCGGCCTCGTCAATCTGCTGCGCAGTCGCGCGCGGGTGCTCCGCGAACTTGCTGCCGCGAGCGCCGAGACCCGGATGAGTGCGATCATCCTTTGCGCATTGCCGCCTGTCGCCATGGTGCTGATTTCAGTGATCAACTTCGGGTATATGAAATACCTTTGGGAGACGGAGGCCGGTCGTCACCTGTTGATGTTTGGCTTTGGCTTTCAGGCGCTCGGAATGGTGACGATGCGTCGCCTGATGCGGCTGGATTTCTAGATGTCGGGCTGGATAGAAATCATCGCCGTCGGCATCGCAATCGCAACCAGTCTTGGGCTTGTTATCGGTGGCACGATGCAGTTGAGCGGGGAGCGTGCGCTGGGGCACAGGCTCGACCTCCTCCAGACGGACATAGCGTTACAGGTTGACGACGGGATGCCTGTTCAGCCCGGACTACTGGCGACGTTGCTTGCTGGGGGCGGCGAGGCGCGCGCCGAGATCGAGCGGGATCTGGCGGCTGCAGGTTATAGTCCGACCAACACGATCCTCCACTTTGGACTGATCCGCTTAGTTGCAACCGTCGGCACCGGCCTGTTGCTTTATGTGACGATGACACTGACGCGTCCGCCATCCGTCGTGAATATCATGATCCCGATCGCGGCGTCTTCGCTGATCTTTCTGGTGTCCAAATATATTCTGAAGGCAAGCAGCGCCCGACGTTCACGCAAGATTACCAGTGAATTACCCTTCACACTCGATATCTTCGTGATGATGGTTGAGAGCGGCGCGAGCCTTGATCAATGTTTTCGAATTTTCGCGACTTCGGAAGGTCGCGCGGCACCGATCGTTCAGACAGCGGTTGTCTTGTTGGTCGAGGATATCCAGCGCGGCATGTCCTATGACATTGCGCTGGCCCGCTGGTCCGAACGGCTGGGCGTTGCCGGCGCGCGCGAACTTGCCGGGGTTCTTCGCCAATCCCTTAATCACGGCACCGAACTGGCCTCCGCGCTCCGTGAATTCTCACGCGAGTTCTCCGAGCGCCGCATTTTCGTTGCTCGGGAATCGATCGGCAAAAAGACAACGCAGATGACCGTCGCGATGCTCGTCCTGTTGATGCCCGCCCTGATGATCGTGCTGGCAGGACCAGCGGTCTCGACCCTCGGCAGCACGCTCAAGAAGATTTCTAAAGAGGCCATCAAACATGACTGAAAAAGCCAATTATCTATCCAGGCATCTTGTCGGACTGGTTGCGCTGACATTCTGTCTGCTTCCGGTCGCTGCGGAGGCCAAAAAGCAGCCCGCGACGCCAGAGCCTGCCGCCCCGGCCACAGCGCGCATGGTCGTCGAAAAACAACTGGAAGCGCATGATACCAATACGGGCGTTCGCCTGAACAGCGCAGAGGTCAAACGTATTCAGGATCGCTATCTCAACCGCATCGGCGTGTTGCTTGAAGTTGAAAACAATTCCGACACCGGGCGCAGCGGCGGCAGATGAAACGAACGGGCCGCCTTTGCCTGATCGAAGATGCGGGCGTTATTGCGCCCGCGACTGCGGTCGTCATGGCGGTTTTGATCGGCATGGTCGGCATGGTGACAGATACCAGCGTCTGGTTTGCGCAACGGCGTCAGTTGCAGGGTGTCACCGATGCCGCCGCGCTGGCTGCGGCACCGTATGCGGCCAACTTGCAAATGGCGCGCGCCAAGGCGGTTTCGGTTCTGACGAGTAATGGCCTCGATCCTACGGCGCTGCTCGCGGTCCAGACGGGAAGCTATTGCCCGGACATTGCAACGACCGTCAACAATCGTTTCCATCCTGGCGGTTGCCTGGGGGCGGCGACAACCACCGACACGGCAGTGCAGATATCGACAACCATAGATTCGCCACTGTTCCTGTCGAAAATGTCGATCAGCGGAAACCGGCGTATCGAAACCAGCGCAACGGCTGCGCGTGTCAATCAGGCCGGGCTTGAAGCTGGCAGCGGCGTTGCGAGCCTCAACGGCGGTGTTGCCAATGCGCTGCTATCGGCACTGACCGGCGGATCGATTGCACTCAGCGCGGTCCAATATGATGGTCTGCTCAAAACCAAATTGGATGCGCTGACATTCTTCGATGCGCTGGCAACCAAGCTTAATCTGACTGCGGGCACTTATTCGAATGTTTTGGATAGCAATATCGGTGTCGGCGACCTTATCGGTGCCCAGATCGCGGCTCTTGGTCAGCAGCAACAAACTGCGGATGTTGTTGCGGCAATCGCCGGGCTGACCCTTATTAAGGGGCAGATTCCCGGGAACCAGCAGGTTGCACTCGGCAAGCTGTTCGACCTCGGCCTCTGGGCGGATACGCCGGTCGGCGGCAGCGCCTCGAGCAGCGCGCTTCATGCCGGTTTGAACCTTTGGCAGCTAACGACCTTCAGCCTGCAACTGGCTAATGGCAACAACTTCGCGACCATCCCTGCATCGTCAATCGGCGTCCCGGGCGTTGTCAGCATCAAGATTGCCGCCACGGCAATCGAGCCGCCCGTTCGCGGCTATTTTGCCTTTGGTCCGGAGGGGATCAGCGTTCATACTGCGCAGGTACGTCTGAAGCTGGATTTGGACGTTCTCAACCTCGTCCCTCAGATCGGCCTCGGTGTCAAAGTCCCGCTCTATGTCGAAGTGGGCAGTGGCGACGCGCGCGTCGACACGATTTCATGCTCGGGTGCTCCGGCAACAGACGCAAAGGTCGGAGTGACGGCGCATGGCGGTGTTGCCAATATCTATATCGGTGCGCCGACCGACGATGCCATGCGCAACTTCAGCGCGCCCGTCGCTGCCTCGGCCATCACGCCGGTCCAAATACTCAACATTGGACTTCCGGGGATACTGACGCTTTCCAGCACGGTCGCAAAGGCACACGTCGCCATTGGATCGACGACTGGCCCGGGAACGGCGCTGACGTTCGTGCAACCGACGGGCAGCGTCGTGCAACCCGTTCCTCCGAGCACGAAGGGCATTATCGGACGACCCGCATTTAATGGCGTCGCCGCATCCCCCGCCGTATGGGCGCGCGCGATCAGTACGGGCTTTACGTCTAACCTTCTTGGTGGCCTCGCCGAAACGCTAGAGGCAAAGGTGTGTACGGCAAGCTTACTTAACCTTTGCTTGCTGCCGATTACCCTGACCGGGGCCGGGGTCGGCCCATTGTTCAACGTCCTCGATCCCGTGCTGAGCGGGCTGGACAGCGTACTCGACGGCCTTCTGCAAACCCTCGGTGTTCAGCTTGGTTACGTCGATGTTTCGGTCACCGGAGTCCGCTGCGGACTGCCGGTTCTAGTTTCATGAATAAACCAGCGTTGCAGGGGGCGCTGGTGGACCCACCCCATCCCCCAAACAGGACTTTATTATGATCAACTATCTCAGGATGTTCGTTCGCGACGAAGAGGGCGTGACCGCAGTTGAATATGCGGTTCTCGCGGTGCTCATCATCAGCGCTATCGTTGTGGCTTTGGGCAGCTTCGGTTCGGGCCTAAAGGCCGCCTTTGATGCGATCTCTGCTTTGCTTCTAAAACCAGCCGGTTAGTGGCGAGGAACGGCACCATGGAGATACGGATCATCCGATATCGCAAAAGACATTCGATGCTGCGGCATTGGTCGTCCGATGCTGGTGTCGTCGCGCTTGAATTCGCCCTGATCGTGCCGTTCTTTCTGCTGCTGATATTCGGAACGATGGTCTTCGCGCTCTATTTTGCAACGTTCGTCGCCGTCATCCACGGCGCGAACGAGGGCGCGAGGGCATCGGTTGGAGGCATCAGCGACGTCGAACGTGGGCAGTTGGCAGTGGCCCGTGTCCAGTACATCTTCACGGCATATTCACCGCTGCTGAAACCGGCCCTCGTCAACGTCCAGACGCAGGCGGTGCCGGGTGCCATGTTTAAAGTGACTGTTCAGTATCCGCTTAACGATTTCAAATTCGGTGCGTTCTACAATTTGCTTACCGCCGTGGGTAAGGGCAACGCGGCCCAGCCACAAAAAATCGGATATTCGGTGACAATCGCCAACGGAGGCTATTGATGCCGGCAACAAGTTTCATCGCTCTCGGGGTTCTTCTCCTGATCCTGATCCCGATCGTTCATTTTGACCTACAGGAACGCCGCATCCCGAACGCGCTGAACGTGCTGTTGGCGACCGCCGGTTTCCTCTTTCAAACTATCTCTGCCTCATCGGTTCGCGCCGCGCTGATCGGACTGACCGCTCCTGTCGCGATCATTGCCCTGTTTCTCGGCCTCATCGCAATTATGAAGCTCTTGCGCCGACAGGGAACGCTCGGCCTTGGCGACGTGAAGTTCCTGGCAGCCGCCAGCCTCTGGGTCGGCTTTATTGGCAGCACGGCAGTCTTTGTCATCGCCAGCCTGTTCTCGGTGGGCTTTATTGTTGCGCGTTCTCCGTGGCGACGGCTCGATTTACGTGGTGCTATCCCGTTTGCGCCATTTCTGGCGGCTGGCCTGCTGGTCGTTTACGGTTTGGGGACAGTATCTCAGGCCAACAAGACTTCACCGGCGATCATCGTCGCACCAGCAAGTTAACGGTCGACGACAGGCGTCCGCACTACGTCGGGCGCCTGCAACACCAGCTTCGCAGATTGCGCCTTCAGGGCGGCCTGTATATCGGCGCGCTCGGTGGTATCCGCTATACTGTCCAACAGCGATTTTGAACCGGCGGTGTCGCCAGTAGCCGATAGCACCAAAATTAGATTATTACGTACGCGAACATTCGCAGGGGCAAGTTCTGCCGCCTGCCTGATCCTGAACAAAGCTTCTTCCAGACGCCCCTGTCTAAGCAGCGCATACCCATAGTCGTTGAGATAGTCCGGGTCAGTCGGCATCCGGCTTACCGCTTGGCTGAACTCTCCAGCCGCTGCCGTCCAGCGATCGTTGAGCCCTTCGATCCGGCCCAACCCTGCATAAGCCGATGCGGCGGCTTTGGTCTTCAAGAGCTTGCGATATATGATTGCAGCCTGCTCGAACGCGCCAATATCGACGAAGCAGTTGCCGCGCATGACCGCTGCATCTGTCCCGTGCGGATAAAGCTGTTCGAACGCATCGAGGTGGGCCAGGGCAGCATGTGTGCGTCCAGACTTTCGCATGTCGTCAATTAGCGTGAGATATAACGCCCGCGACTGCGCGCTTCGCCCTTCAGGCAGAAACTTGCCCGCAGCGTCTCCGACAACGGGCGCAGGATTCGCCTTCGCGGCCAACGTGCTGTTCGTCGGAAGCGTCAAGACAATGACAAGAAAACTACAACTTAAGAAGACGAAGTGGCGCATTTCTTGTTACTCAAGTCATTGATGTCTGTATTAAAATATAGGCGATCGTCAAAAGTGAACTGGCCGGCAACGTAGATCCTTGAAAGGCATCGCACAACAGCGCCGAGCAAGCTGCTCCTTGTCCGCCGTGGTGACCTCGACTGCCTGATACTGCCGCGCCGCGCTAAACAGTATCCAAACCCGTCCCCACGTGTGAGCACTTTCAGCGCATGTGTTTGGATTTCCCTGCTGAAAGCAGTGGTGCCGCCTATAGGATTCGAACCTACGACCCCCGCATTACGAATGCGATGCTCTACCAACTGAGCTAAGGCGGCTAATTACCCTACTAATCCACTACTAAACTTCTCGCCGTCTGGCCACCTTATTGGAAACATTCGGTTTTTCCGCGGAGACCCGCTAATTACGAATGCGATGCTCTACCAACTGAGCTAAGGCGGCCCGGATAGCGGGGTCGCGCTTATCAGTGGTCCGGGCGCGCGGCAACCCTTCAGGTGTCGAATGCAGGCGTTAACGGGTTCATAACCATCCTTCGGGCATTTAGGATGCGACTAATTTTCCGTGGGACCAACGAATGGACAGAATGCGCGAATTTCGGGATGACAGAGATTATGCGCCCGATGTTTCGGACGCCTATGATCAAGGTCCAATCGAGCAGGGCATCGACGCGCCGGTGGTGATCGGCACCGATGAACGCCGGATGCATGTCCGTGCCTATAACCACTGGGCATCGTTGCTTAACGGTCGCGCCTATCCTTCGGTCGAGGATCTTCACCCTGAGGATGGTCAGGATTTCGCCCCGCACAGCGTGTTGCTCGACTTTACCGGCGGTTCATCGTCACCGTCGATCGCGTGGCTGGGCCAGAAGTTGCGCGCCGAGTGCGACCTTCCGGGCGAAGCCGATGCGATTGCCGATGTGCCGCCGCGTTCACTCTTATCCCGTCTTACCGACCATTATCTCCAGATCATCGCCAATCGCGCGCCGGTTGGCTTCGAAGCCGAATTCGTCAACTCACGCGGTTACAACACCATGTATCGTGGCATATTGATGCCACTGTCTTCGGACGACGACACGATTGATTTTATTTATGGTGTGATCAACTGGAAAGAGATTGCGTCTTTGCCTCAGGCCGACGCTCTCGAAACGGAGATCGCGACCGCGCTGGCTTCGCAGCTTCACCGCCCGACGATGCCGGTCTGGGCCGACGGTCCGAGTGCCTCTACGGGACATGAAGCTCGCAATATCGTGCCGCTTCGTGCTGAAATACTCGCGCCTGATTCTGGCCCTTTTCCCGAGCAAGCCGAGGACGATTTCGAATTCTTTCCTATCCCCGATGGGACCGGGCTTGCAGATTGGCTGGCTGCGGCCCGTGCCAGTGCCGATGCCGTGCGTACCGCCGACAGTCGTGGTCGTGCTGCGCTCTATCACGCACTTGGCCAGGCGTATGATTTCGCTCTGCTGGCGGACGTTCGCGCCGATGAATATGCCGAACTTCTGGAATATACCCAGATCGTTGCGCAGGTTCGTGCGCCGATGACTCCGATCGTCAAACTCGTTTTTGGGTCGGATTATGACAAGACCCGCATCACCGAATTTGCTGCGGCGCTCAGCTATGCAAAGCGGCACGAATTGCCCGCAGGCGGAATGCGTCATTTTCTCGATCAATATCCCGGTGGGTTGAAGGCGGTCGTCGCAGCCGAGCGGCGCGAGCGTCGGCCCGCCGACAAGCCGCTCAAGGTCGACCTGACGCGCGAAGCTGCTCGTGCGCTGGAAGGTCAGGCGATATTGACGCTGCCAGGCGACGATGAGTTCATTGTTCTGATCGCGCGCCGCGTCGATGGCGAACGCGTTGCCGTAATCGGCGTGGTCGATGGCGATAAGCCGATGCTCGACCGCGCATTGAAGGCAATCACGGCATAATAAGCGGGCTCAGTCTTCGGTGATAAGGCTCGTTCGTTTGGTTTCGGGCAGCATGATGAAGGCGATCGTCGCCAATCCGATAAGCCCCGTGATGTACCAGTAAAAGCCGCTCTCAGCACTGACGCTTTTAAACCATAGTGCCGCATATTCTGCGGTTCCGCCAAAGGCTGCATTGCCGATCGCATAGGGCAGGGCAACACCCAGTGTGCGGATATGCGGTGGAAACAGTTCGGCTTTGATGAGCGCCCCGATCGACGTGTAGGCGGCAAGCAACGTCAACGGGATCAGAACAAGACCAAATGCGGCAAAGGGACTTGTTGCCGAACCGAGAGCCGTAAAAACCGGTACCGAGACAATCATCCCGCCGATCCCGAATAGCAACAGTTGCGGCTTGCGCCCGAACCGGTCGGAAACCAGCCCCCAAAGCGGCTGGAGCAGCATGAACACGATCAATGCTGCGGTCATGATCTCGGTCGCGGTCTGCTTGGAAAAGCCAGTGGTGTTGACGAGGAATTTCTGGAGATAGGTTGTATAGGCGTAAAATGCGGCCGATCCGCCCGCGCTGATTGCCGCTACGATCAGGAATTCGTGCGGATGATCCCGCCACAGGTTTGCGAAAGAAGACTTTGGCCGGTCGGTCTTTTGTGCTTCGAACGCCGCCGTTTCCGAAAGGCTACGTCGCAGGATGTAAACGCCCAGCGCCAGCGCCGATCCTATAACGAAGGGAATACGCCAGCCCCATGATTCCAACTGGGCCTCTGTCAGCAAACTTTGCAGGATGAGGAGCACGGCAAGCGCGCTAAGCTGTCCGCCAATGAGCGTGACATATTGGAAACTGGACCAGAAACCGCGCCGCTCCCTCGTCGCCATCTCCGACAGATAAGTGGCGCTGGCCCCGTATTCGCCGCCAACCGACAAACCCTGCATCATTCTGGCAAAGACCAGCAGAGCGGGTGCGACAACACCGGCCTGCGCATAGGTTGGCGACGCCGCGATCAGTATCGAGCCGCCGCACATCAGCGCTACCGACAACGCCAGCCCGGCCTTGCGACCATGTCTGTCGGCATAGATACCCATGATCCACGCGCCGACCGGACGCATCAGGAAGCCGACGGCAAAGATCGCGGCGGCATTTAGTAATTGGGCGGTAGGATCGGCTTTTGGGAAGAAGGAGGGGGCGAAATAGATGGTCAACACGGAATAGGCGTACCAGTCGTACCATTCGACGAGATTGCCTGCCGATCCGCCGACAATCGATTTCAGACGTTTGGAGTTAATTGACATCGTCTGCCCCTATCGCTGCCTCGCCCGCAGCCAGTATGTGGCGGTTATGCGATGAAGCTATGGCCGTGCACAACCCGCCCGACTTGGCGGGGCGGGGTGGTCGCGTTAGGACCGTGGCGATGACATCCATTCGCACAACGCTCGTCAGAGCTCCATTCGTTCTGGTGCCGCTCGTTCTCGCTGGCTGCGTGGGAAAACCGGTCGCGCCGCCAGCGCGTGCGCCTGCGCCGATTGTGCGTCCTGCACCGACACCTCCTGCGCCTCCTGTCGCGAACTGGGAAAATGGCCTGCTCACTCCGGGAAGGTGGACTTATACCCGTGACTCGCGGGGAGGCCTTGCCCTGTATGGTATCGCCGGGAGCAATGCGGTGCTCAGTATTCGGTGTGACACAACGGCGCGGCGCGTTTTTATATCGAGGATGGGCAGCGTGGCCGGGTCGATGACGTTGCGAGCGACAAGCGGTGCCCGGGCCTATGCTGCGAGACCGACTGCTGGCACCGTGCCCTATGTAGCGGCTGATCTCACACCGACCGATCCGCAGCTTGATGCGTTAGCATTCAGCCGCGGGAGGTTCCTCGTTGGGTTGAGTGGCGCGGTCGATGTTGTCGTGCCGAGTTGGCCCGAGGTGGCGAGGGTAATCGAGGACTGCCGCGGTTGAAGGTAACGGGCCTTGTTCAAAAGCGCAGAACTCGAATCATGACGACATTTATTTTTTTTAACAAGACTTGATCGGCGACTCGTGATGACTCATGTTTCACCTGTACCCAACGCAGGGTACGGCTTTTTCAACTAGCGAAAGGAGGTGATCCGATGTCTCATGGTTCAGCACAGGGGTCGGGTAGTTTCGTTCGGGGGATGCGCAGCCAGGGTTAATCCTATGGCTGCCCATGGTCTCCCGCGCTTGAGATATGTCTCCGGCCGCTGACCATGTTAGGGGTTGCCGGGCCTTCGGGTTCGGCAACCTTTTTCATTTGTGGGCTTTGCATTCCAAGCCGGGCGGTTTCTGACTCCGCTCCAACTAAATAGGGGCCAGCGTTTCCGCTGACCCCCACAGTGTCGGACCTTATCATCGCAGCTTCATGACCTCGCAGTCGAAACTGACGATAAACTCCAGACGTTTTGCCCAGATTATTCACGCTTTCGCGCAAAATCCTCTGCAGCGTGGTTCGTTTTCTGCCGTGCGGGTCGCGCGACGGTCGGTTTCCCGGGCCATTCCGCTTGCCTGACATCGTCCGAACCCGAACCGATCGCACCGCCTTTTCAGATACTTGCGTCTCTGTCAGGCCTTCGTTATCGGCTCGATCATCCGTTAAAATCCTCTGCGTTTCCGCGTCCGATCGCTCCTTCTGACGAACAAAAGCTGACACGGTCCGATGAGTCGGAAAAGACTTAATTCGCCCCGCTGGCCTGTGGATAACGAGGATATCGGGGATAGTTTTTCGCAAACCTTACAGTTTCATGTCGCCTGGGTTGTCCGTCGTTCAGATCGCCCCCGCCATAGACGCCGCTCTACGGGAACGATTCATTCCAAAGGAGCGGAATATGCGTAAGATGATAATGGTATTGAGTGCGGTGGCGATGATTGCGCCGACGCTGGCGATCAGCAGCCCGGCAGAAGCGCGCCGACACTATCGCGAGCGGGACGGTCGCCATGACCAGCGCTATTGCACCCGCAACAACGGTACGACCGGCCTGATCGTCGGCGGCGTTGGCGGTGCTTTGTTGGGCCGGGCCATCGATACGCGTGGCGATCGTGCGGTCGGCACCATCGGCGGTGCGGCGCTCGGGGCGCTTGCCGGTCGCGCAATCGATCGGGGCGGTTCGCGCCGCTGTCGCTAACGCCAACGACAGGGGCGGCGCGTTATTCGCCAGCGATCAGCCTTAGCGCGCCGCCATTGTCTTCCCGGGTCAGTCGCTTGACCCGGCCTTCCACGATTGCGCCGGTCGCGATGCTTACCGCGTCGTAGCTCAGATCGCCATTAACGCGGGCAGTGGCCTCTATGGTCAGGATTTTGGCGGCGACGGTCCCGTCGATAGCGCCTGCGATGGTCGCATCATCGGCGGTGACATTGCCGGCTATGACGCCATCAGCCCCCAACGTGAGCGTGGCGCAAACTACGTCTCCATCGACACGTCCGTCGACATGAAGATTGCCGCGGCCCCCGATGTTACCAGTGATGATAACGTCGCTGCCGATAAAGCTGAAACCGCTCCCCCGTCGGGTCGGCCTGTGTTTCTGTCACCCTTGCCGAACATAGTATTTATCCCCCTGGGTCATCGTGCGTTTAACATGTCGAGCGCCAGCGCGATTGCGCCGAGTACGCCCGCTTCATCGCCGAGCGTCGGCGCAATCACATAGTCGTTGCCGTCGAGTTGCGGCGCATCGACATAACCGGCGACCCAGCGTTTCAGGCTGATGCGCAATGCCTCGTGAAAACCCGGTGCTTTTGACACGCCCCCCCAACTACGATCCGGTCGGGCGATAATGTAAAAAGGTAATTGGCGAGCGCCTGACCCAGAGTATCGAATATATGGACCCGGCGGGGATCGTCCGGCGCGCTTTTGCTCAACGATGCACCAAGCCGTGCTTCGATCGCAGGCCCGCTGGCGAGCCCCTCCGCACAATCACCATGGAATGCGCAGACTCCGGGGAAATTATCGCCCAGGGCTCGCTTAACGCGAATATGGCCCATCTCGGGGTGGATCAGGCCGTGGTGAGGGCGGCCATCGATAATGACGCCACCACCGATGCCGGTGCCGACGGTCAGATAAAGTCCCGTCTGGCAGTCAGCCAGCGCTCCCCAGCGATATTCAGCCAGTGCGGCGGCATTGACGTCGGTGTCGAAGGCCACCGGCATGCCGAGTGCATCGGCGATCGTGACAGCGACGGGGGTATGCGCCCAGCCGGGCTTCGGTGTTTTTGTGATACTGCCCCACGCCGGATCGGCCCGGTTCAGATTTACCGGTCCGAACGACCCGATGCCGACCGCCGACACGGGCGGTTGAGCGCGAAAAAATGCGATGACCGCCTGCAATGTTTGATCGGGAGATGTCGTGGGGATGCGGGCAGTGGCGCGCAGGTCGCCCGGCCCGGTCCCGACAGCAACGTTGATTTTCGTGCCGCCCAGTTCAACAGCACCGATCAAAGGCTTAATCATGGCATTGAGTGTGGCGTGTCGCGCGCGTGTCGTCCAGCGTCAGCCGTGTCGGGTTGCCCACATCAATACGCGACCGGCAATGCCGGCACAGGCGCATTCGGCGGCCCTGGTGTTTCGCAAAGGGGTGGGGATAGATGCTCTGCGAACAGGTCGGGCATGATTTGTGCCCCGTGTTGCTCCAATTGCAGTCATACTAAACCCCCGTTCAGCGCATTGATCAGGCGGCCCGACGAATCGGGCCAACCAGACCTTCATAATAGCTGAATAGGTCGGAAAAATGACTATCCATTGTACGAACATGGTTAGAATTGTTTACAGAACGTGTCCGAATTACTTGCCGGTCGGAGGCTAGAAAAGCGGCGATTGCGGCTGCGGCGGATGCAGGGTCGCCCGATGCATAGGTCCATCCGTTCGATTCTCGCGCCTGATCCGCTGCGCCGCCACCGTCAGGCGCGATAAGCGGCAAGCCCGACGCACGCGCCTCACTTGCCACCATGCAGAACGTCTCTGCCTCGCAACCGTGGATCAGCGCATCGCAACTCGCAAACAGTCGCGCCAGTTCGAGGCGATCATTGATCGAGGACGCAAGGTGAATGTGAGGATTATCGGCCGCCGCGCGCACGACTTTGGCTCGTTCCCTGCCGTCGCCCACCAGAACCAGACCGACAGGCGCATTCGCCCCCGCAGCGGTCACTGCTTCGATAACCATCGGCCAACGCTTTTCGGGCGCGTGTCGCCCTGCCGCGATCAGCAAGGTAGCGGTTTCGGGAAGCGCGCATCGGTCGAGTAATCGGGCGCGCAGGCCCGCGTCGCGCAGTTCCGGGGAAAACACCGCATCCGCGACGCCCATCGGATTGGTCACGACGTCGGTCATGCCCCCTTCGATCAGGCGATCCGACAGACTTTGCCCGGCGGTCACGGTCGCGGCGAACTGCTTGTCCAGCCGAAGCAAATGCCGCCAGAACCAACCGAACTGGCGGTCGATCATACCGCGTGAGGCGACTTTCCCAAACCATCGATAGGCATAGGCGGACAATGGGTCGGCGTGCATGATCAGCACGCGGGGTGCGAGCCCTTTCCATTCCCCGACCAGTCGCGCGCTTCGCCACGGGGACGAAGCCTCGACGATGTCAGGCTGAAGTTCATCGAGCGTCGCGTGCAGCGCCACTTCGTCGCGGAAATAATGGTATTTTCGGTCGAGCGGGAAGCGTGGCTGTTCCAGATAGACGATTCGTGCGTTCGGTCCGCGTTCTTCGACCCGCGTCGTTTCACCGGGGGCAATGACGATGATTTCGTGTCCTGCCACTGGCCCGGCTGCAAGCTTGCGATCGATATAGGTTTTAACGCCTCCACCATCGGGCGAGTAAAAGGCGCAGACATCGACGATCCGCATCGAATTAACGGATCGGTCCGAAGGAAAACAGTCCGCGGCGATACAACAGGCGGATGGTCAACGGAGTCAGGCCGTTTCCAACGACCGCGCGCCCCACTGCTATCCGTGGTTTACTCGGGCCGAGACTTGCAGGGTTTCCGGGGAAGCCTACCCCATCAATCGACAGGCCAAGTTTCCGGTTGCTGTCCCGATCGTGGAGCAATGACAGGCCATAAGCTCCGGCCTTCGGCGCGCGAATGCAGAGTACGACCGGGCCGGTGGGGGAACGGAAATTTCCACGCGACGAAACACCTTTCCGCTGTTGACCAACACATTGTCGTCGTTCAGGAAATCGTCGTCGTCAGCAGGATATAGCTCCACCTTCATCAGGCCAGCCCGGTCTTTCAAACCAACAACCGTCAGCAGGAAAGCGGGACCGGGTTCATTCGGGCGACAATGGCCCTCGGCTGTGCCCAGACTGGGTGAAGGGGGACGTCGGCACTGGCTGCGCCGGGGAGAATCGAGACTGAAAGCGTCAGCAAAGCCATGGTGATTGCGAGCTTTTTCACTTTTTCACCTTCATATTCACGAAATATCCTATGCCGAGGACGCCACCGAAAAACATGTGCGCAACAAATTGAATGGCGGCCCAGAACGTAATCAACGCCGCGATTTCAAAATCGCGGCCAACGGTCAGCACCGCAATTCCTGCGAAAACGAGATCCTTTTGCGATACGAAGGGCAGCCGCGAAATAATAAGCCGTATGGTCGCCAATACGATCCATTCGCTGAATGCTACCTGTGGGAGCGCCAGGCTCCAGGCCAGTGCGGAAAGTCCTGTGGTAGCGACCACGCGAGCCATCTGCAAAGATCCAACGACCCACAATTGCACGCGTGTCAGGCTGAACAAGCGGTTGCCGAATACGATCGCCAGTGTCGGAATGCCGACGACCATGAAAACTGAGACCCACAGCATCGTTTCCGAAACCCGAAGCCGTTCACTGATGATGTGGAATTGAAGCTGCTGGACCAGCGGATAGGCGAACGCCATCATAATAAGCGTGGCGATGTTGCCCGCCAATGCCGATAAAATGGCGGTATCCTTGACCGCGCCGAACGGCGACGCGACCATCTCCATCTTTTTGCGTGCCCAGCTGTAGAAATAGACTTCGCCGACATAGCCGAACAGCAGATCGTTGCTCACGAGTTTGCGCAACAGAGCCGTGAATCCAGATGCGGGGATGCCCCATAAGTAACGGAATATCGCCCAGTCGAGGATAACCGGAACGAAATAATAAATCGCAAAAACGATCCAGAATTCGATCGAAGTAGGGATGGCATCGCGTACTTCGTGCCAGCGAACGTTGCGCAGGGCAAAGAGCACGGCAATCAGGATAGCCAGCGAAATCGCCGGGGCCAGCCACCGTACGAGCAAATTCGCGCGTGTTTTCAGTGGTGATGGGTCACCCGGCCAAACGGCCGTGGGCGACGACACCAGGGGATCGGAATTCACGGCTACGACATACCTGTGTTAATTGGTCCGACTTGCATTAGGCTTTAGCGCTCTTTCGGCGTGGACGTAAGTCGCACGGACCCATCGACGGTTTTCGTAAAAATTTCGAGGTATCTTGGGCCTCCTTTCTCGACAGTGAACCGTTCGGCCTGAGATCGCATACCCCTTGTGTCCAGCGCGACAGAGCGAATGTGATCGAGGGCACGGGCAAACCCGTCCAAATCCCTTGTTTCGACGATGCTCCCATATCGTCCGCCCCTTAGCATATCGCGCATACTGACACTGGAATCGGTGGTGACAATGGCAAGACCGGCGGCAAGCGCCTCGATTATGACTGCTGGCACGCCTTCATAGTCGGATGAAAGTGCAAAAATGTCCGCCTTTGCGAACCATGGGGCGAGATCGGTGACGTGCCCGGCAAAGATTGTGCGATCTGTGATGCCCAGATCAGTGGCGAGTTTTTCGAGCTTTGGGCGTTCCGGGCCGTCACCGAGAAGGGTCAGGCTGTCGTCGTCACGGGCGATCTTTGCAAATGCGCGGAGAAGCAGGGCGTAGTTCTTCTGTGGGGCAAGGCGCCCAGCGGTGATGAAGCGATGGCGTTGTTGAGACTGAGTTCGAGGTTTTGAAAATCGGTGGATGTCGGCCATCGAGAGCGCCGGATCATCGACGATACTGACGCGATCGGCAGCAAGACCCGTTGCCCCCGCAATTTCAGCACGCATCGGGGGTGCCATGCCAACGAACCGGTCAATGTAGTGCGCCTGTATCCTGAGCCAACAATGATAGAGCCAGCGTACCGGAAGAGGAAAATCCGCACGTTCCAGATCGTTGCTGATCTTTGCAACGATCGGCGGACATTTGCGACCGAGCAACAGTTTCATCATGACCGAGACGATCGAATAACTATTCCCTGCACAAAATATCACATCGGGTCGCGTGCGCCGGATCACGCCGGGAAGGCGCAGGATCATCCACAGCGTTTCCCAATGTGCGGTGGCAATCTTGTCGTTGGCTAATATCTCGTAAGTCAGTCCATCGGCTTCGCAGCGCATGGCGCCATCGGCGCGACCAAGCACGAGGTGCACATCGGCACCTCTATCGACCCATGCCTTGCAGAGCCGCAGTGCAACGCGCTCCACGCCACCGGGTTCGAAACTGTGCAGGAAAACGAGTATCCGCATTCGTTAGCGCAGCAGGTCGGCATAGCGTGACGGCGCATGGGTCCGCGTGAAACGCCTGAACGTCGCATCGATGCTGTCCAGCAACGCAGGCACGGCAACGTCGCCCGGATGCACGGCAATGCGGACGGTCGGCATGATAGGGAGAACTGCGCGCGCCAGGCCTGAAAACATGAGCGAACTGCGGATGCGTGCGGGGCTGCGGCTGGCCCAGGTGATGACCGGACCTCTTGCGAGAACCTGATCCTTCTGCGGGTTCCAGACCTTCATATGATCCTCCGCCAGCGCAAAACCAGCCTCTTGCACCGCCTCGATCGCGCCGGGTGAATAGAGCCATGCCGGGGCCACGAACCCTGTCACAGGTCGCCCGATTGCATCCTCCACAACCTTTCTTCCATCGGCGATGCGGGCGGCGGCTTCGACCTTGGAAAGGCCAGCGAACTCACCCTCGCCAGCGGTCATATGGCGCTGGGCAAAACCCTTGTCCGACGAATCGTCGCGGTGACGCCAGCCGTGCAGGAACATTTCGACGTCGTCGTCGGCCCAACTTCTCAACTTGGCGGCAAATGCGGGGGACGCTGACAAAGGCGCTTCGTCCCAATGATCGGGGACAACCAGCATCGCAAAGCGGCGACAGCCCAGCAAGTCGGTGAGCCTGTCGGTCAGTGCGTCGATCTGCGCCTCGAACCGAGGGCCAACGTCATGGATGGAGGCCAGCAGGCGACGGGTCATAAATCGGCCCTAATGGGTTTTCCGTTGAGGTGAAATGGCGTCGTTGTGACTTACAGTTTACTCGCCAAGAAGAAGCGGCGACCATATGGCTTAGCAAGGAAGCCGACAGGGGAATGATGCGATGGTGAAATTTCGGCTCGGGCGCTACACGGTTTTGGTCCTGTGCGTCGCACTGTTTGCACTTGGGCTTATGCTGACTCCGGTCGGTTTGGGGGGCCGCATACTCGTCGCCATTCCCGGATTGCTGGTTCTGCTCGGCATATGGGATCTTTGCCAGCCGTGGCATTCGGTCCTCCGCAACTATCCTGTGATCGGGCATGTCCGCTGGATGGTAGAAATGGTGCGTCCCGAAATCCGCCAATATCTTCTGGAGGACGAGAACGAAGCCACGCCATTTTCACGGGCGCAGCGATCACTGGTCTATCGCCGGTCGAAGGGCGTTTCTTCGGACCACCCGTTCGGCACTATCCTCGACGTTTATGCGGACGATTATGAATTTATCGTCCATTCTATGCGTCCAGCCGATGATGCTGATCCCAAGTCGTTCCGTATCACCATCGGCAACGATCAATGCGCCAAGCCCTATTCCGCAAGCATCTTTAACATTTCCGCCATGAGTTTTGGCTCCCTGTCGCCCAACGCCATCCGCGCGTTGAACAAGGGGGCGGCGATAGGCAATTTCTATCACGATACCGGCGAGGGAAGCATCAGCACCTATCACCGCGAAAACGGCGGCGACATCGTATGGGAAGTCGCGAGCGGGTATTTCGGATGCCGCGATGCAAATGGGAAGTTCGATCCCGTAAAATTCGCCGAACAGGCCACCACCGATCAGGTCCGCATGATCGAAATCAAACTTAGCCAGGGTGCCAAACCCGGCCACGGGGGTATCCTGCCAGCAAAGAAGGTGACGAAGGAAATTTCTGAAACGCGCGGCGTGCCGATGGGCGTCGATTGCATATCGCCGTCGCGCCATTCGGCATTTACGACCCCGCTGGAGATGATGGCGTTTATCCAGCAGTTGCGGACGCTGTCGGGTGGAAAGCCGGTCGGTTTCAAGCTTTGCGTCGGTCATCCGCATGAATTCATGGCGATCGTGAAGGCGATGCTGGCGAGTGGCGTCATTCCCGATTTCATCGTGATCGATGGCGGCGAGGGCGGGACCGGTGCGGCACCCGTGGAATTCAGCGACCATATCGGATCGCCCATGCGGGAAGGATTGCTGTTCGTACACAATACGTTGGTCGGAGCAGGGCTGCGTGACCGGATCAAAGTCGGTGCGGCAGGACGGCTGATCAGCGCATTTGACATTGCGACAGTGCTTGCCATTGGCGCGGACTGGGCGAATGCGGCGCGTGGTTATATGTTTGCTCTCGGCTGTATCCAGTCGATGAGCTGTCACACCAATCGCTGCCCAACAGGCGTTGCGACACAGGATCTGACGCGGCAACGGGCGCTCGTCGTCCCCGACAAGGCAGAACGCGTGGCTCATTTTCATGACAGGACGGTCAATGCGTTGGCTGATATGCTGGCGGCGGCGGGGCTGTCTCACCCCGACGATTTGGAACCACATCATCTCGTCCACCGGATAAGCACAACCGAGGTGCGTCAGTTCGATCAGGTCCATCATTTCCTGAAAGAAGGACAATTGGTGCGGGGCGAATGCGAGCTACCCTATTTCCGTGATAACTGGGCGCGGGCGCGGGCGGATAGTTTCGCCGAAACCGGCTGATTGCAATCGCCGGGGCAGGTTTTTGCAAGCAGCATGGAACGCAGGATCTGTGAATTTACTTAACTTGCTGTCCCATGGTGAAACTTCAGGCCTATTTCATGTCTGGTGCCAGACCGTTCTGGATGCCATCAGACGGCTCGCTATTAAAAGGAGGCCATTATTCGGCACGAAAGCGGTACCGAACTTGGCCTGTTGTTCATCTTTTTGCCCATGGTCATGTTGGTCGTGGTCGCGCTGGTGCTCCGATTTTTCCCTAAAGTGTGGGATTGGACGGTTCGCAAACAGGATGCCTCGCGTAACCATACGATGGACGGTGCTCGCGGGTTGTTGAGCTTATGGGTGCTGACCCATCATCTGAATATCGGGCCAGCGATGGTTCTGCAGAATGGTGGGTGGCAGCCGCTGCCAAGTGCACTTCAAATTCTTGTGACCTCGGGCTTCTTCGTCGCGCCCTTTTTTGCGCTAACTGCAATGCTGTTCGGGGGAGGCCTGCTCGCATCCAAAGGCAAGCTGGATACATTTGCATTTATTCGCCGCCGCTTTTTCCGTCTCGTACCCGCTTATATCGTATCAATCGTTCTTATCGTTGCGGCCGTTTTCTATATCTCGGGTTTTCATCTTCGCGTCGCGCCGCTCAGTCTTATCAAGGAGATGGTTCGGTGGACCTTGTTCGACTTTGTACAGCGCTATGATATCAATGGCGTAAATGCTTCCGGCTCTCATGGTATGCTTTGGACGCTGCGCTATGAAATCCTGTTTTATGCCAGCCTGCCCATACTCGCCTTTGCCCAACGCCGATTGAATTCACGCTTTGTCCTGATTGCGGGACTGGCGCTGATCAGCTTTTTTTCGTGGCCGTTCATCTTTTTTACCGGAGGCGCGGTTGCGGCCGCTGCGTTGGGCTGGCGCCATCCACGTGCAGCCACCGTCTGGCAAATCGGCAGCATAATATCGATCGCCGTGCTTGTTCTGACAGCCAGCCACACGAATGCCGTATTGCAGGCGGTGTTGCTGGTTCCCATGCTGGCGGCAATCGCACTTCAGGGCGCAATATTCCGGCCGCTAAGCTGGAAGCCGATCCGCTTTGTGGGAGAGATCAGCTATAGCGTTTATATCCTGCACTACCCGGTTATCTGGATTATCTTCACGTTGTTCATTTCGCCAGCGACAGTCCAGTCAATGGGATTTGTCGAACGCACGCTCATTCTTGCGGTGGGAGGCTGTGTGGTTTTGGTGATCGCGACGCTATGTTTCGTATTCGTCGAGCGACCGTTCGTTGCCTATAGTAAACGGTCTGGTGGTAAGGCCGGGGCGGGTAAGGTGGTTGCCACCTCACCCGCCCTCACCGTGGCCGGCGAAGCTGCCTAGATCGCCATTTCCTTGAGCAGTCCGAGAACGGTTTTCGCGTCTTCCTCGCGCGCGATCAGGAAGTCTGGCAAATACACGTCTTCCTGATTGTAGAGCAGTGGGCTGCCGTCGATGCGTGAACAGTGCAAGCCATACGCGCGGGCGACTGCGACCGGTGCGGCGCTGTCCCATTCATACTGTCCACCCGAATGAAGGTAGATGTCGGCCTCACCCCGGATGATCGCCATCGCCTTTGCACCCGAAGATCCCATTGGCACGAGTTCGGCGCCGAGGCGTTCGGCGATTGCCGTTGCTTCGGCGGCCGGTCGCGTTCGACTGACGACGAGGCGTAGCCGTTTGGGTGACGCAGGTAACGGGGCAGGGCGATCGCTTCGCAACACGAGGCCAAGCCCGGGGAGAGCGACAGCGCCGATTTCAGCAACGCCGTCGATAACCAGCCCGACATGGACCGCCCAGTCTTCGCGCCCCTCGCCATATTCGCGGGTGCCGTCGACCGGATCGACGATCCAGACGCGGCTCATCCCAAGGCGAGCGCCATCGCACTTCATTTCTTCGGACAGCAGGCCGTCGTCGGGCCGCTGTTCGCGCAACGCGTGGACGAGGAACTGATTAGCGGTCTGGTCCCCCGCTTTACCCAGTGCCTTTTGCGAGAACAGACCACTGTCCCGCACTTCGAGCAGTATCTTGCCCGTGATTTCGGCAAGATGGGCCGCCAGTTCGGCATCGTCGCGGATGATCGCATGGTCGCTCATGGGATCAGCCGCGCGATGATGGCATCTGCCGCTTCTTCCGCCGTCAAGGCTGAGGTGTCGATACGGATTTCGGGAGCCTCCGGCGCTTCATAGGGGCTGTCGATCCCGGTGAAGTTCTTGAGCTGTCCTGCGCGCGCCTTTGCGTACAGGCCTTTGACGTCACGGGCTTCGGCATCGGCAAGCGATGTGTCGATATGAACTTCGACGAACTCGCCCGGAGCCATCATCTGACGCACCATCTCTCGCTCCGCACGGAAGGGAGAGATGAACGCTGTAATGACGATCAGACCGGCATCGGTCATCAGCTTGGCGACTTCCCCCACACGGCGGATATTCTCCACGCGGTCGGCATCGGTAAAGCCAAGATCCTTGTTCAGCCCATGACGCACATTGTCGCCGTCGAGCAGGAAGGTGTGACGGTTCATGCGCGCCAGCTTTTTCTCGACGATGTTGGCGATCGTTGATTTGCCCGCACCCGACAGACCCGTCAGCCATAGCACCGCTGGCTTCTGGTTCTTCAGGCCCGCATGGTTCTCACGGCTAACATCGGTCGCTTGCCAATGCACGTTGTCCGCACGACGCAGGCTGTGATTGATCATCCCCGCAGCGACGGTCGCATTGGTGATCTTGTCGATCAGGATGAACCCGCCGAGCGTATGATTGTCGGCGTAGGCATCGAACACGATCGGCTTGTCGGTCGACAGGTTCGCGACACCGATGGCGTTCAGTTCCAGCGTCTTGGCCGCCAGATGTTCCATCGTGTTGACGTTGACCTGGTACTTCGGTGCCTGAACATTGGCGGAAACCATCTGCGTGCCAAGTTTCAGCCAATAGGGCCGACCGGGAAGCATTTCCTCGTCGGCCATCCACACGAAGGTCGCCTCGAACTGATCCGAAACTTCCGGAGGGTTGTCCGAAATCGCAATCACATCGCCACGCGAACAATCGATCTCGTCCTCGAAGCAGATCGTCACCGACTGATTGGCAACTGCTTGTTCAAGATCGCCATCGAGCGTCACGATCCGCGACACCGTGCTGGTTTTGCCCGACGGCAGGACGCGCACCTTGTCGCCCGGCGCAATCGTGCCGGTTGCGATCAGGCCCGAAAACCCGCGGAAATCGAGGTTTGGGCGGTTGACCCACTGGACCGGCATGCGGAACGGCTTTTGCGCGTTGACCGTCGCATCGACCTCGACTGTTTCGAGGTGCTGCATCAGCGATGGCCCGGTGTACCAGGGCGTGTTCTCGCTGGGCAGGGTGATGTTGTCGCCCTTGAAGCCAGAGATCGGCATCGGCGTGAAAACCGTCAGCCCGATACCCGCTGCAAACTCGGTGTAATCGGCAACGATCTTGTCATAGACCGCCTGATCGTAACCGACGAGATCCATCTTGTTCACCGCCAGAACGATGTTTCGGATACCGATCAGGTGCGCGAGATAGGAATGCCGTCGCGTCTGCGTCAGGATACCCTTGCGCGCGTCGATCAGGATGACCGCGAGGTCGGCGGTCGAGGCCCCCGTGACCATGTTGCGCGTGTACTGCTCATGCCCCGGTGTGTCCGCGACGATGAACTTGCGCTTTTCGGTCGAGAAAAAGCGATAGGCGACGTCGATGGTAATGCCCTGCTCGCGCTCGGCGGCGAGGCCATCGACCAGCAGCGCGAAGTCGATTTCCTGACCCTGTGTGCCCATGCGCTTGCTGTCGGCTTCGAGTGCCTCAAGCTGGTCTTCGAAGATCATCTTGCTGTCGTAAAGCAGCCGTCCGATCAGCGTCGACTTGCCGTCATCCACCGACCCGCAGGTGATGAAACGCAGCATCGTCTTATGCTGATGCGCGTCCAGATAGGCGTCGATGTCTTCGGCGATCAGGTTTTCGACCTGATAGGCACTGTCGAGGTCCTGGGTGTTGCTGTGAATAACGTCCGACATCAGAAATACCCCTCCTGCTTCTTTTTCTCCATGCCCGCGCCGCCTGCGTCCTTGTCGATCGCACGACCCTGACGCTCCGACGTGGTGGTCAGCAGCATTTCCTGAATGACTTCACTTAACGTCGCCGCTTCGCTCTCGACCGCACCCGTCAACGGGTAACAGCCAAGGGTGCGGAACCGGATCGAACGATCGACCGGCACTTCGCCCGGTTTCAGCGGAAAGCGGTCATCATCGACCATCAACAGCATCCCATCACGCTCGACGGTTGGGCGCTTCGCCGCAAAATAGAGCGGCACGATGTCGATGTTGTTCAGCTGAATATATTGCCAGATATCCAGCTCGGTCCAGTTCGAGATCGGAAAGACCCGGATGCTTTCGCCCTTGGCCTTCTTCGAATTGTAGAGGTTCCAAAGTTCGGGCCGCTGGTTCTTCGGGTCCCAGCCGTGACTGGCCGAACGGAACGAGAAAATGCGTTCCTTCGCGCGGCTCTTTTCCTCGTCGCGCCGCGCACCACCGAATGCCACGTCGAAACCATATTTATCGAGCGCCTGTTTCAGCCCCTCGGTCTTCCACATGTCGGTGTGCAGCGCGCCATGATCGAACGGGTTGATCCCGCGCGCGATGGCTTCGGGGTTCTGGTAAACCAGTAACTCCATCCCCGCATCGCGCGCCGCCTTTTCGCGCAGTTCGTACATCGCTTTGAACTTCCACGTCGTATCAACATGGAGCAGTGGAAATGGCGGTGGTGATGGGTAGAAGGCCTTGCGTGCGAGATGCAGCATCACGGCAGAATCCTTGCCGACGCTGTACATCATCACCGGCTTTTCAGCCTCTGCCACAACCTCCCGTAAAATATGGATGCTTTCAGCTTCGAGGCGCTGAAGATGAGTAAGGTTTTGTTGCAAGGTAATTCTCTCCCGTCACTCTCTTGGTGACAGGGGCATAATGGCCATGTGTGCGGGCGGAGCAACGAACATATGCTCCGCCCGACACAATCTCATCTTCATCTTATCTAAATCGGATTTTCTTTGTCAAAATATGCATATAAAATTGTCGATCAATGTGATCTGATCAGGGTTTCGGACCTCGCGGAGTCAGCATCCCCGGCGTTATAAATCCGATGCCCTGCGGCGTCATCGCATTGACTTTCAGCGTGTCCGACATCCGCGCGTAATCGGCCTCCATTTCAGGCGTAACCGACGCGCGCGTATCGATCAGCGCCGTTTCGAAATTGGCCATCGTCACCGTCTTTGCTTTGAGCGAGCCACGCAGAGCGGCAAGCCCTGCGCGACGGGTCAGATCCTCCAGATCGGCACCTGTGAACCGATTCGTCCGCTCCGCCAGCGCCGCCAGATCGACGTCCTTGTCGAGCGGCATCCTGGCTGTGTGGATGCCAAGAATGTGGAGCCGGCCCGGCTTGTCCGGAACGCCCACATAGATCAGTTCGTCAAAACGCCCCGGTCGCAACAACGCAGGATCGACGAAATTGGGGCGGTTGGTGGCACCGATCACGACGACTGACTGCAATTCCTCCAGTCCGTCCATTTCGGCGAGGATCGTGTTGACGACACGCTCCGTCACCTGCGGCTCGCCTGCGCTGGTGCCGCGTGCAGGAACCAGCGAATCGAGTTCGTCAATAAAAATTACGCACGGCGCAACTTGCCGGGCGCGGGCAAAAAGTCGGGCAATCTGCTGCTCGCTCTCGCCATACCATTTGCTCAACAGGTCGGAGGATTTGATCGCGATGAAATTGGCCTGAGCCTCTTTCGACACGGCCTTTGCCAACAGCGTCTTGCCGGTTCCGGGCGGACCATAGAGCAAAAAGCCCTTGGCGGGACGGATGCCCAGGCGGCGGAAAGCCTTTGGGTTCTTCAGCGGCAGTTCGACACCTTCGCGCAGCTTTTCGGCTGCGGCGTCGAGGCCACCGATATCGTCCCAGCCCACGTTCGGAACCTGAACCATGACTTCGCGCATTGCGGACGGCTGGACGCGCTTCAACGCGGCCATGAAATCGTCGCGCGTGACCGACAATGTGTCGAGCACCTCGGGCGGGATCGTGCCTTCCTCAAGGTTCAGCTTGGGCATGATGCGGCGGACGGCTTCGATTGCGGCCTCACGCGTTAACGCGGCCAGATCGGCACCGACGAAACCATAAGTCGCGCGCGACAGTTCGGCGAGATCGACGCCTTCGGCCAGCGGCATGCCACGGGTGTGGATACCGAGGATTTCACGACGGCCACGCTCATCCGGGACACCGATCACGATTTCGCGGTCGAAACGACCGGGGCGGCGTAATGCTTCGTCGATGGCCTCGGGCCGGTTGGTCGCGGCAATGACAACCAGATTAACGCGCGCTTCCAGCCCATCCATCAGGGTAAGCAGTTGCGCGACCAGGCGCTTTTCCGCTTCGCCCGAAACCTGACCGCGTTTGGGTGCGATCGAATCGATCTCGTCGATAAAGACGATTGAGGGCGCAGCCTTTGCCGCCGCCTCGAACACTTCGCGTAGCTTCTTTTCGGACTCGCCATAGGCCGAACCCATGATCTCCGGACCATTGATCAGGAAAAACTCGGCCGAACTTTCATTGGCAACAGCGCGAGCAAGGCGCGTCTTTCCCGTTCCCGGTGGCCCATGCAGCAAAACACCCTTTGGTGGATCGACGCCGAGGCGCTGAAACAATTCGGGATAACGGAGCGGCAGTTCGACCATTTCACGCAACTGGTCGATGGTGTCGCCCATGCCGCCAATGTCGTCATAGGTAACGTCGGCGCGGCGGCTGTCCTTTGGCTCGACATATTCGGCAAGCAATTCGACTTCGGTTTCGGAATCGATGTGAACGATACCCTTCGGTACAGTCGAAACCACCGTCAGGCGTACTTCCTGAAGCGCATAGGCAGGGGCAGCGAGCATCTGGCGAAGCTGTGGCGGCAAGTCGGTGCGATCGACTTGCTGTTGCCCGGCGGTCGCGACGGTGTCGCCAGCGACCAGTGGACGACCGGCAAAGCTGCGCTTCAGGGCATGGCCCGAACCATGCAGGCGCAAATTTTGCTGAGCCGGGGCAAAGACGACGCGCTGCGCAGTTTTCGATTCGACTTTGCGCAGAGTTACGAAGTCGCCTGAACCGACCTCGGCATTGGCACGCTGGAAACCGTCGAGGCGAAGAATCTCCAGACCCTCGTCTTCGCTATAGGGGAAAACGGCGCGGGCGGCGGTGACGCGCTTGCCAGTGATTTCAACAACATCGCCCTCGGCCAGCGTCATCGCTGCCATGATCGAGCGTGGGACGCGGGCAAGGCCTCGCCCAGCATCTTCGGGGCGTGCATTGGCGACTTGTAGCCGCGTTCCTGAGATTTCGCTGTCTGCCATCATGCCCTCAACTGGTGAGTGAGATAGATAGCGACGCTGCGCCCAACAAAAAAGATAGGCAAAAAAAAGGGGTCGACCCGGAGGCCGACCCTTGAAAGTTTATAGGAGAGGATGCCTGAAAGGCCTGCTCTATGTGCACTGCAGCATATTATGCTGCAAGTGCGAAAACAAAAATCGCACTTGCAGAAATTGCATCTTGTAGTTTCCTCAAACTGAGGCAACATGTGGCTGGAGTGGCAGCGCGGTTAACAATGGATGCGCTGCACAAATTTGGGGCGGCTCATGCGACGTTTGCCATCACTGTCGGGGGTTGAGGCTTTTGTTGCGGTTGCGCGCACGGGGTCAGTGAAGGCGGCTGCGGACGAACTTTCGCTGTCGTCTCCCGCGCTCAGTCGCCGAATTCAGTCACTAGAACGTTTTTTGGGTCGCTCGCTGTTTACGCGCGGTCATCAGTCGATGCGCCTGAACGCGGATGGCGAACGGTTGATGATTCTCGTCGGCCCCGCGCTCGATCAATTGTCAGACGCGATCGAATCGCTGGCGAGTGCCCAGAGCGATCTTATGCGGTTGCGACTGGGCGTGCTGCCACTGTTTGCCGCACAAAAGCTCATCCCCGACTGGCAGAGCTACGGGAAGCTTATCCGACCCTGCATCTCGACATCGACACCGCTTCTCATGCAGCGTCACGGCTGGGTGACGGGATCGACGCCGCGATTATTCTCGCACGCGACACCGATCCAGCGCTGTATGCACAGCGACTCGACCGTAACATGGTGTTCGCGATTGCCGCGCGTCATTTTCGCAGCGGTCCCGGCGCGATTACGCGGCCCGAGCAGCTTAAAGATCTGACGGTGATGATCCACCGGGATATGCCCGACACATTCGAGGAATGGCGCAAGGCGGTTGGATTGGAAGGGATCGAGCCGGCGGCGATCGATCATTATGATTCGGGACAATTGATGCTCGACGCCGCCGCGCAGGGATTGGGCGTTGCGTTCATGCATGAGGCGCATTTAAGTGATGCACGTGACGAGCGGCTTGCTCCGCTGTTCGATATCGAAGTCGTCAGCCCGTACAGTTACTGGTTCGTGTGCCGACCACGCGCACTGGAGTCGCGCCCGGTTAAGCTGTTTCACGACTGGCTGGTCGGGGCGATGTCTGCCTAGGTCGCGATAATTTAAGTATAAAAACCGTTTCCCTGAGCCTGTCTAAAGGCTGCCCTTCTAAAGGTTGAAACAGGGCAGCCCTTCGACAGGCTCAGGAAAGCGGGCATTCGCTTCAAAATGCCGCCCCGCCTTCACGAACCCGTGAAGGGGAGCAGTAAAAAATCAGACGGCCTTCGCACTGACGATCTTGCCGGGAGTCCGTGGTGGCTCGCCCTTTGGCAGCGCATCGACGGCTTCCATGCCCGAAGTGACTTCACCCCAGACGGTGTACTGGTTGTCGAGGAAACGTGCATCGTCGAGGCAAATGAAGAACTGGCTGTTCGCGCTGTTCGGGCTCGACGAACGGGCCATCGAGCAGATGCCGCGCTTGTGCGGTTCTTTGTTGAATTCTGCCTTCAGGTCGGGAAGCTTCGATCCGCTCATGCCGGTGCCCGTAGGATCGCCGCCCTGTGCCATGAAACCAGCAATAACGCGGTGGAAAACCACGCCGTCATAAAAGCCTTCGTTAGCGAGCTCGGCAATCCGTTCGACGTGACCGGGGGCCAGATCGGGGCGCAGCTTGATGGTAACTTCACCGGTATCGAGTGTGAGTGTAAGCGTTTCAGCCATGTTTCATCCTTCGGTTGATTGATTTCAGGGATTGGGGCGGCCCTTACGCAGCCTGCGCCAGCGCCGCCAGTCCATATTCTGCCGCGATCAGCTCATATGACCGCATGCGGGCGCCGTGATCGGACATAATATTGACCAGCATCACCTCGTCTGCGCCATAATCCGCAGCCATCGCATCCAGTTGAGTGCGAACCTCTGACGGCGAACCCAGTGTCACCCGGCGACGTGCGGGGGCGGCGGGATTGGCGACGGACCATTGTTGAGCCTTTTCGACCGAGGGAACTTGAATCAGCTCACCTCGGATAAGGTGCGCAAACATCATCGACGCTGGCAGCGACAAGCGCTCCGCCTCAGCACGGGTTTGCGCGGCGATTGCCCATGTCGCGACCATCAGATGTGGTTTCGCCAGATGCAATGATGGTTTGAAATGTTCGCGATAGATGCGCGCCAGCGGCACTCCGTCCGAGTTAATGAAGTCCGCGATGCAATAGGGTAAGCCCGCTTCACCGGCCCAGATTGCGGAGTCAGTCGATGACCCCAAAAGCCAGACCTGCGTCTCGCCACCGCCCGATGGCATCGTATTGCCCAGTGCGGCAAACGGGTGATCGGCGGGCATCGCATCGTCGAGATAGGCGATCATTTCCGCAAGATTGTTCGGAAAATCGTCGTGCGGCATCCGTTTCGATCGATCACGCTGAAGCGCAAAGGCGGTACGCTGATCGCTGCCCGGTGCACGCCCGACACCCAGATCGATGCGATTCGGAGCGAGAGCCGATAATAATGCAAAGGTCTCCGCCACTTTGAACGGCGAATAATGTGGCAACATGATACCGCCGGACCCGACACGGATGCGCTTTGTCGCTAAGGCCACAGGGCCGATCAGCGCTTCGGGAGCAGCACCTGCAAGACCCGGCGACGCATGATGTTCGGCCAGCCAGTACCGATCATACCCCAGCGCATCGCACGTGCGGGCAAGGTCGAGTGTGTTAACAAGCGCTGCGGCGGCGGTCGCACCCTCGGCGATGGGAGTCTGATCTAGAACGGACAGTCGATAGGTCATGGACGAAAGATAGGGAGCACGGCGGGCTAAACCAGCCCCGACTTTCCAGAGGGTTGTTGAAGACTGTTCTTTTTGCTGATCTTCTCGACTATCGCGCCATTGATGTCCGAACCTACGATCGTTCTCGCCCCGACCCAGCGGCTGCTGGTAACAATCGTGGTCATGGCTGCGACAATGATCGTTGTGCTCGATACCACGATCGCCAATGTTGCCCTGCCGCATATGCAGGCGTCGCTTAGCGCGACGTCCGATACTATATCGTGGGTGCTGACCAGCTATATTCTTGCCAGTGCCGTCGCGCTGCCACTGACGGGTTTTCTTTCGGACAGGTTCGGTCGTCGTAACCTCTTCACCTTTGCCATCATCGGTTTCACGATTTCCTCGACGATTTGCGGGGTTGCGGCAACCCTGCCGTTGATGGTCGCTGCGCGCGTACTCCAGGGGCTCTTCGGTGCCTGCCTTGCTCCGATGAGCCAGGCCATCATGTATGATATAAATCCGCCGAACAAACATGTTCAGGCCATGACGATCTGGGGAATGGTCATCATGGTCGGTCCGGTTACCGGTCCGGTGTTGGGCGGCTGGCTGACCGATAATTTCGACTGGCGCTGGGTGTTTTTCATCAACGTACCGATCGGTATCAGCGCCGCTATCGGTAGTTGGCTGTTATTGAGCAACGAGAGAAAGGAGAAGCGTAAGTTCGACTTGCTGGGATTTACCCTGCTGGCGCTTTCGCTGTCCGGTATGCAGTTGATGCTCGACCGCGGGGTTACGCTCGACTGGTTCGATTCGCCGGAAATTTGGATCGAACTCGGCGTTGCCGTTTCAGCGTTTTGGATGTTCATTGTCCATACCGCTACGAATAAGGACACTATCCTGCCCCGCGAACTGTTCGCTGATCGTAATTTCGTCATGGCGATCATGTCCATTACCGTTATCGGCGGGATTCTTGTTGCCGGTGCGGCGCTCGTGGCACCTATGCTCCAGCGATTACTGAATTATCCCGTGCTGGCTGCCGGACTGCTAACCGCGCCGCGCGGGGCGGGAACGATGATCGGGATGCTTATTGCCGGACGGGTTTCGAAGTTCATCGATCCTCGCCTGCTCATTTTTACCGGTATGGCCCTGTTATCGGGGTCATTGTGGATGATGACGGGCTTCGACCTCAGCATGGATCAAAGCCTGGTGATATCCAGCGGCGTGGTTCAGGGCTTTGGCTTTGGCTTTGTCGTGCTGCCGATGAATCTGCTCGCTCTTGCAACCTTGCCATCCCGCCTGCGGACCGAGGCTGCCTCGCTCTATAATCTCTCGCGCTCGATCGGCGGATCGGTGGCGATTTCCGTAATGACCGCCTTGATCGCGAGCAATACGCAGACGAGCCATGCCGATCTGGGCGCGCATATTACGACGATCAGCGCACCCTTTCTCACGGTGGGGCTGCTCGAGCGGGTCGGTATAAACGGGGCCGACGTTATGGGGCTCATCGATGCAGAGGTTAATCGTCAGGCTGTGATGATCGCTTATATCGACGATTACTGGCTGATGATGTGGGCCGCTCTGTGCGTGATTCCGCTGATCTTACTTTTAAAAGGCGCGAAACCCGGCGAGGAAATGCCGATGCCCGACGGCCACTGACGTAGCCAGTTTGAGATTGCCTTTTCAGCTTAGCCGGGCCTAGACCGCCCTCGCACCCGGACCCGACTGCAGCATGGAGGCAGCGCGATGAGCGAAACCGACCTTCAGGGCGAAACGATCAACGAAACGCAACTGGACGAGGACGATCGGCTTCGGCCGGATTTCGTTCGCGACGTGCTGGCCTGTGTCGAAGATGGCGATGAACAGGGTGCTCGGGATCTCGTAGGGCCGCTGCACCCTGCCGATATCGCCGATTTGTTCGAACTGACGCCGGAGGATCGCCGGGGAGCGCTGGCGGTCGCGCTCGGCGATATTGTCGATGGCGATGTTCTGTCCGAAATGAACGATCACGTCCGCGAAGGGCTGATCGACGCGCTGGAACCGCATCAGGTTGCCGATCTGGCATCCGAACTCGACACCGATGACGCGGTTGCGATCATCGAGGACATGGAGGCCGGCGATCAGGCCGCCGTGCTCCGTGCGCTAGACCCGGACGACCGTGCCGCGATTGAAGCTGCGCTTTCCTATTCGGAAGAATCCGCCGGGCGATTGATGCAGCGCGAGCTGATCGCGGTCCCTGAACATATTACGGTCGGTCAAACCATCGACTACCTCCGCGATAACCCGGAATTGACCACTGACTTCTGGGAAATCTTCGTCGTTGATCCACAGCATCGCCCGGTCGGCACGGTGCAGCTTTCCTGGCTGCTCCGCACGCCGCGAGAGATTGCGATGTCCGACGTGATGAAGCGTGAGCAAACACTGATCCCGGTCGATATGGATCAGGAGGAAGTCGCGTTGCGCTTTCAGAAATACGCGCTGATTTCGGCGGCCGTGGTCGATGGCGGCGGACGGCTGGTCGGCATGATCACGGTGGATGACATGGTTCATGTCATCCAGCAGGAAGCAGGCGAGGACGTCCTGAAACTGTCGGGTGCCGGTGATGGCGACATCAACCAGCCTATCCTGCTGACGATTCGCACGCGCTTGACCTGGCTCGTCGTCAATCTGGGCACAGCGATGCTCGCGGCGTCGGTCGTTGGACTGTTTCAGGGTGAGATTGGCAAGTTCGCGCTGCTTGCGGTGCTTATGCCGATCGTATCGGGCATGGGCGGCAATGCAGGTACGCAGACGCTGGCCGTGGTGGTACGCGCGCTGGCGACCAATCAGCTCACCAGTTCGAACACGGTCCGCATGATCTTTCGTGAATTTCGGATTGCACTGGCAAATGGCCTCGTCCTTGGATTGCTGATCGGCACTGGTACTGCCCTCATATTCAACAATCCCGCATTGGGCGGGGTGATCGCGGCAGCCATGGTCATCAACAATATGGTCGCTGGCCTGTCCGGTATATTGGTCCCGGTCACACTGGAAAAACTCAACGTCGATCCTGCCGTTTCATCGGCGGTGTTCGTAACGACGATGACCGATGTGATGGGCTTCTTCAGTTTCCTCGGGCTCGCCTCGGTGGTAGGATTGTCGGGCTGACATGCTTTACCTTACCAAAGTTGCCTTCGGATGTGATTCTCTGGAGTTTCTGACCGCCCGCATTGCGGCGCGAGCAGAGATGGGGCCGGTTCGCCTGACGACGCGGTATCGACCGAAGCGATATGAAGAACTGATCGGCGGATCGTTGTTCTGGATATTGAAGCACAAGCTGGTCGCGCGCAGTGAAATCCTTGGATTTGCCGACAGTGAGGATGGGCGAATCGACATAATGATCGGTTCCGAAGTGATCCCCGTGCGTCCCATGCCGCGCCGCGCACATCAGGGCTGGCGCTATCTGGAAGCCGATGCCGCGCCACCCGACTGGAGGCCCGGAGATACGGAAGGCGATGAAATGCCAGCCGCGCTTGCGGGAGAACTTGCCGCTATGGGTTTGCTCTAGGCATTAACCTCCCTAAAGGGGCGGCATCAAATTTAAGCGGAGTAATGACGGATGAGCGACATCAAGCGTGTAGTGCTGGCCTTTTCGGGTGGGCTCGACACCAGCGTCATCCTGAAATGGCTTCAGCAGACCTATAATTGCGAAGTCGTCACTTTTACCGCCGATCTGGGGCAGGGTGAGGAACTCGAACCCGCGCGTGCCAAGGCGCAGATGATGGGTGTGAAGCCCGAACACATCTTTATCGACGATCTGAAAGAAGAGTTCGTTCGCGATTACATCTTCCCGATGATGCGCGCGAATGCGTTGTACGAGGGGCTGTATCTGCTCGGCACGTCGATCGCGCGCCCGCTGATCGCCAAGCGCCAGATCGAGATCGCGCGTCTGGTCGGAGCCGATGCCGTCAGCCACGGTGCGACCGGCAAGGGCAACGATCAGGTTCGTTTCGAGCTCGGCTATTACGCGCTGTCTCCCGATATCAAGGTCATTGCACCCTGGCGTGAGTGGGATCTGACGAGCCGCAGCGCGCTGATCGCTTTTGCCGAACAGCATCAGATTCCGGTTGCCAAGGACAAGCGCGGCGAAAGCCCGTTCTCGACCGATGCCAACATTCTGCATACTTCCTCTGAGGGCAAGGTTCTCGAAGATCCGTGGGAAGAAGTCCCCGACTACGTCTATTCGCGCACCGTAAACCCGGAAGACGCGCCCAACACGCCGCAGTCGATCACCGTCGATTTCGAACGCGGCGATGCAGTTGCGATCGATGGTGTCGGCATGTCGCCTGCAACGCTGCTCGCCAAACTCAACGACCTCGGCCGTGCGCACGGTATCGGCCGTCTCGACCTGGTGGAAAACCGCTTCGTTGGCATGAAATCGCGCGGCATGTACGAAACACCGGGCGGCACGATTCTCCATCTGGCGCATCGCGGTATCGAGCAACTGACGCTTGACCGGGGCGCAGCGCATCTGAAGGATGAATTGGCGCCGCGCTATGCCGAACTGCTGTATAACGGCATGTGGTTCAGCCCCGAGCGTGAGATGCTTCAGGCTGCCATCGACCATTCGCAGGCGAAGGTTTCAGGCACCGTCCGGCTAAAACTGTACAAGGGCAGCGTTAACGTAACTGGCCGCAAGTCGCCGAATAGCCTGTACAGCGAAAAGGTCGTGACGTTCGAGGACGACGCCGGCGCCTATGACCAGCGCGATGCCGAAGGGTTCATCAAGCTGAACGCCCTGCGCCTGCGCCTGCTTGGACGGCGCGATCAACCCTGATCCGCGTAACGACGAAAGTCTTTTACGCGCCTTGCCGAACTTCGCACCTCACCGCTAAAGCTGCGACGATGGGGCAAAGTGATCTGAATTGGTGGGAACGTCGCGCGACGGTTGTTGCGCTGACGCTGTTTGCGATGGTCCCGTTGCTGTGGCCGACGATCGCGCCGCTGGTCGATTTGCCGGGGCACATGGGGCGTTACCGTGTTCAGCTCGATGGTGACGGATCGGCAATCCGGCATTTCTACAATTTCCAATGGGCGCTGATCGGCAACCTTGGCGTCGATTTGCTGATCGTGCCGATGGCAAAGATTTTCGGATTGGAGTTCGGCGTCAAGCTGATTGTCATGGCGATCCCTGCCTTGACCGTGGCCGGAATGCTGTGGATTGCGCGCGAGGTTCATGGGCGCATCCCTCCGACTGCACTGTTTGCTTTGCCGCTGGCTTACGGCCACCCTTTCCTGTTCGGGTTCGTCAACTTTTCACTGTCGATGGCGTTTGCGTTGCTGGCTTTCGGGCTTTGGTTACGCCTTGCGCGACTGGGGCGACAGAAACTGCGCGCGGCGGTTTTCCTCCTGATCGCACCGCTGATCTGGGTGACGCACACGTTTGGCTGGGGAATGCTCTGTGTCCTTGCATTCTCGGCAGAACTCATCCGGCAGCATGACCGGGGCGTCGGCTGGTTCCGCGCCTTTTTTCATGCGGGTATCCAGTGCCTGTCTCTGGCACCCCCTATACTGCTGATGATCCTCTGGCGCAGCGGGCATGTAACCGGCCAGACCGCCGACTGGTTTCATTGGGCGCGCAAATGGGAATGGTTCCAGAAGACCCTGCGCGATCGCTGGCAATGGTTTGACGAGGCTTCGGTGGCTGTGCTTTGCGCGCTGTTCGTTGCCGCGATTGGCAGCCGTCGGCTCGAAGTCTCGCGCAATCTGGGTGCGACGGCTCTGTTCCTGTTGGTCGTTTTCATATGCCTGCCGCGCATCGTCTTTGGGTCCGCCTATGCCGATATGCGACTGACTCCCTATCTGCTCGCCATCCCGATCATCGGTATCAGGCTGCGACCACGCGCCACGACAGGGTTCGCCAATGCGCTGGCTATTGCAGGGCTGGTGTTTTTCGGGGTGCGTATCGCGTCGAACACCGTCAGCTTTGCCATTGCCTCAGCAGGATTTGATCGCGCGCTGACCGCCCTCAACTATGTCCCTGAAAACGCGCGGCTGGTCAGCTTTTCAGGCCACGACTGCCGTGATCTGTGGTCGACCAATCGTATGGAGCATCTTGGCGCGATCGCCATCGTCCGAAAACGCGCCTATTCGAACGACCAGTGGGACATGGCCGGTGCGCAGTTGCTGACGACGAACAAGCCCGACGCGCTGTATTTCAAGGCCGACCCCTCGCAGGTCGTAACCGCCGGGCCATGCCGTAACCGCTGGCGACCGCTGAACTGGTCGCTGCGAAATTTACCCCGGGACGCATTCGATTACGTCTGGCTCATGGACCCGCCGGTGTTCGATCCTGTGCTGACAAAGGGCATGACACTCATCTGGCAAGCTGGCAGCGATCGGCTTTATCGGATCGACGACAGGACGATGCGACATGCGCCCGCCGTGCTACAGGCAACGCCATGACCTTTCTTTCAATCGTGATCCCCTGTTTTGACGAAGAAGCCTGTCTCGACGAACTGCATCGGCGGGTGTCGGCGGTTGCGCGCGCCGTGGCGGGGGACGACCATGAAATCGTGTTGATCGACGATGGTTCGCGTGATGGCACCTGGGCAGCAATGACCCGCATCGCCGCCGCCGATCCTCAGGTCATGGCGATCAACCTGTCGCGCAATCACGGGCACCAGCTTGCGCTGACGGCGGGGCTTGATCTGGCTCGCGGCGAGCGCATCCTGATACTTGACGCCGATCTGCAAGACCCGCCCGAACTGCTACCCGACATGCTCGCCGCGATGGACAGCCAGCGTGCCGATGTCGTCTATGCAGTGCGTCGCCAGCGCGCGGGGGAAAGCCTTGCCAAACGGGCTTCGGCGGCGATTTTTTATCGGTTGCTCGACAAGCTGACCGATACCAGCATCCCGCTCGACGCCGGGGATTTTCGCCTGATGAGCAGGCGCGCTCTGGATGCGCTGCTCGCCATGCCCGAACAGGCGCGTTTCATTCGGGGTATGGTTGCGTGGATCGGCTTCCGACAGGTGCCTTTCGCCTATGATCGCGCGGAACGTCATGCGGGCGAAACCCATTATCCTTTCGCCAAGATGTTGAGCCTTGCGTTCGATGCGGTGACGGGTTTTTCGACTGCGCCATTGCGCTTTGCCAGTCACGCGGGACTGGCGCTGACCGGCTTCTCGTTTCTGATCCTGGCCTATATCGCTGTCGGCTGGCTGACCGGCACGGCAGTGGCGGGCTGGACCTCACTGATGCTGGTCGTCGTCGGTCTGGGCGCGGTCCAGATGTTCGTTCTCGGCATGATCGGCGAATATCTTGGTCGACTCTATATCGAATCGAAAAAGCGCCCGCTCTATATTGTCGCCGATGTCATCGGGACCGCCCGTGAGGACACAGTTCTCGGTTATCGGGGCGACAAGATGGCGGCCAGCGAAATTCCCGGTGGCAACGGAATACGGCCGATCAGGTGACGTTCCAGTCCGAATATCGTTCGGAACAAGCCATTTACCGGCGCAGGGGGCAGCGTATCATCGCTGCCTTCCCGGCCCCGAATTTTCGCCGCAACGCGGCTCGCGGCGGCCAGCGGAAACAACAGGCTGTTAAAGCTTGTCAGTTTTTCATGACGCAACCCACTGGCTGCGATCGCAGCTTCCAGCGTCTTTTTGGTGTAGCGCCGGAAGTGGTGATTGGCGACGTCGTGACCCGACCACATGAACGGATATTGCGGCACCGTCAGCAGTATCTTCCCGCCCGGCTTTAACCGCCTGGCGATCCCCTTCAGCGCGGCAACGTCGTCCCCGACGTGTTCGAGTACATCGAGCAGCGCCACCATATCGTAACGCCCGTCCGCGATCCCATCGAGTTCGGGCAAGCGTGCATCGCCGATCACAGGACCGAACCGCTCGATCGCCATCGCGCGTGACGCTGGATCGAGTTCGCTTCCTTCGACGGTGCCGAACTTTGCCAGCATCGCCAGATTGTGGCCGGTTCCGCAGCCGATCTCCAATATCCGCGCGTCCGTCGGCAGCGGGATGTACCGCGCGATCAGATCGTGCAGCACGTCGCGGCGCGCGACATACCACCAGTGGACGCTGTCCTGCGCGGCCATCGCGTCATAAATCGAGCGATCCATTCAGACGAAGACCCATTTCCGATAGATTACAAAGCAGATCACCGGCGTAATAAACACCATCGCGCCAATCGGTGTCAGCTTGTCCCAGTGAAAAATGCTGGTGAACAACCAGACGAAAAAGCTGTTGAGCGAAAAGCTGATGCCGGATGTGATGAAAAACTTCGCCCCAACCTGCGCGGGTTTACCGCGCGAGCCCTGATCGCGAAAACTGAAGCGGCTGTGCAGGAAATAGCCGGCGGCCATCGCCACGAGATAAGCGGCGACGTTGGCGACGAGGGGCGCCGTACCGACGACGCGCACGAACAGCGCGTAAACCACCACGCCCAGCACGGTCACGAACCCGCCCGTCACGGCATAGCGCAGTATCTGCGCCAGCAAGGCGCGCTGATTATCGTCGAGGGAAAGAGTTTTAAGCATCGGTGTCCGCTTGGCACATGAGAAGCGACCCCTTAAGACGCCACCGAGTTAAGGGGAAGTGATGAGCGTGATACCTGATGCCGTCCCCGAAGGCCGGATTTACCATTGGCTGCGCTGGCAGACGCTGATCTGGATTATCGCCTGTGCGTTCATGCTCTATTTTCGCTGGGCTGCGATCCACTGGTACAGCCTGCCCGATACCGACGATAATATGCGGATGGCGCAGGTGCACGCGCTGTTGAACGGGCAGGGATGGTACGACCTTCGCCAGTATAAGCTCAATCCGCCGCTCGGCTTCGACATTCACTGGAGCCGCCTTGTCGATCTGCCGATCGCAGGGATCGAACTGCTCGTTCGTCCCTTTGCCGGAACGGCCGTTGCCGAAAAAACTGCCGCGGCCATCGCGCCGATGTTGCCATTATGGGTCGCGATGGCTGCGATGGGGCTTGCGGTGCGTCGGCTTGTCGCGCGCGATTCATTCGCGGTTGCCGCCGGGCTGATCCTTTGTTGCTCCTCTGCGATGCTGATGTTTTCGCCCCTGCGCGTCGATCATCACGGGTGGCAGTTGGCGATGCTGGTGCTGACGATTGCCGGGCTGGCCGATCGGAACACGATGCGTGGTGGCCTGACGATGGGCTTGTCGAGCGCGGTATCTCTGACGATCGGACTGGAGCTGATGCCGTTCCTTGTGATCGCGGGTGCGGCAAGCGTGCTACGCTGGGTCTGGGACATGGACGAAGCTGCGCGGTTGCGTGGCTATGCGCTTGCTTTGGCCGGTGGATGCGCGCTCGGCTATGCAGGTTTTACGTCCTATGCCAGCAGCGTGGCGCGGTGCGATGTGCTGTCGCCGGTCTGGTTGTCTGCGATGGTCACGGCTGGGGTTCTTGCTTTCGGCCTGTCGTATCTGACCGCGGCCAACACCCGGATTCGGCTCGGCGCAGCGGCAATCGGCGGTGCGTTTCTCGTCGCGGCGTTCGCGCTGGTATGGCCGCAATGCCTCGGTCGTCCTGAACAGATTTCGCCTGAGTTGGCGTCAAAATGGTTCAACAATATCCGTGAAGCAAAGCCGCTCTATACACAGCCGTGGACCACATTTGTGATGGTTGTCGCGCTTCCGGTGGTTGGCGTTATCGGCAGTTTCTGGACGGCATGGCACGCGCGCGCTCAGGGGCGTTTCGGAGCATGGGCACCGGTCGCGCTCGTTTCGCTTGTCTCGTTGCTTCTGGTGCTGTGGCAGACCCGTCAGGGGCCTGCGGCGCAGTTGATGGCGGTTCCGGGTGCGACGGCTCTGGTCTGGTATCTGGTGCCGAAATTTCGCAACAGCGGGTCGATGCTGATGCGGACGGTGGGCGTCGTTGCGGTGATATTGCTGGTTTCAGGGGTCGCCGTGCCGGTGGCCGTCGATCAGTTCCCCGCCGCTCCGGTGACCGCACGCAGCAAGGCGATCGGTCGGGCAAACGCGCGTTGCGCGACATTGCCTGCACTGGCACCGATTGCGCGGCTGCCCGCAACCACGATTTTCACCTTTGTCGATATGGGGCCGCGTTTGATCAACGTCACTCCGCAAAAGGCGATTGCAGGACCGTATCATCGCAATGGCGATGCGATCCTCGATGTTCACCACGCCTTTGATGGCACACCGGAAACCGCGCACGCGATCATGGTGAAACATGGCGCAACATTGCTTCTGACGTGTCCGAACATGAGCGAATCAACGATCTATCGTTCGCGTTCGCCCAACGGGTTCTACTCACGCTTGGCTAAGGGCGAAAAATTTGCATGGCTCGAACCGATGCCGTTGCCAGCGGGCTCGCCACTTTTGTTGTGGCGCATTCGTTAAGGCGAGATCAGACGCCGAAGCTGGTCTTGATCCCGTCGATCACGAATTGAGTTGCCAGTGCGGCGAGGATGACCCCCAATACACGGGTAATCATCGCTTCGAGCCGATTGCCGAGCAGGTTCATCAACGGTCCTGCCAGCAATAGCGATGCCATCGTCAGCACCAGGATAGCCGCCATCGCGGCCAGCACGATGCCACGGTCGAACCAGTTATCGACGCGCGAACATAACAGCATGGCGCTGGCGATCGAACCCGGCCCGGCGATCATCGGTATGCCCATCGGAAAGATCGAAATGTCGTCGAGTTCCTCGGATGTCTTTACGTCCTGAGCGCGACTTTCCCGACGCTCGGTGCGTTTTTCGAAAACCATCTCGAGCGCGATCAGGAACAACATGATTCCGCCCGCGACGCGGAAAGCTTCAAGGCTGACGCCCATTGATTTCAAAAACGGTTTGCCGCCCAAAGCAAAGGCAAACAGGATGCAGCTTGCGACCAAAACCGACCGGATCGCCATGTTGCGACGATGCTGGGCGGGCGCTCCCGATGTCAGGCTGGCAAAGATCGGCGCACAGCCCGGCGGGTCGATAACCACAAAGAACGTGACGAAAGCAGAGACGAAAAGGGCGATCACCGCTCGCGCCGCTGCGCCGATGTCAGCGTGTTCTTCAACAGGCAGGCGATTGTCATCGGGCCGACACCACCCGGCACCGGCGTAATCGCGCCCGCGACGGCTTCGGCTTCGGCAAAGGCGACATCGCCCACCAGTTTCGTTTTAGCGCCTGTGTCACTGGCAGCCGCATCGACGCGGTTGATCCCGACGTCGATTACGGTCGCGCCGGGTTTTATCCAGTCGCCACGCACCATTTCCGGACGGCCGACGGCGGCCACCACGATGTCGGCGCGGCGCACAACGGCGGGCAAGTTACGCGTTCGCGAATGGGCGATCGTCACCGTGCAGCTTTCGCCGAGCAACAGTGCCGCCATCGGCTTACCAACGATGTTCGACCGTCCGATCACGACCGCTTCAAGCCCCGTCAGGTCGCCCCGCGTGGCCTTCAACATCATCATCGCGCCCAGCGGCGTGCAGGGCACAAACCCCTCCAGCCCCGTAGCCAGCCGACCGGCGTTTTCGGGCGTAAAGCCGTCCACGTCCTTTTCCGGGTCGATCGCTGCAATAATGGCATTCGCATCGATATGGTCGGGCAGGGGAAGCTGCACGAGGATGCCATCGACGGCGGGATCGGCGTTCAATTGGTGGACGAGCGCAACCAGATCGGCCTGTGAAGTCTCGGCAGGCAGTGGATGTTCGAAGCTTGCCATGCCCGCTTCGCGACAGGCTTTCCCCTTTGACCGCACATAGACTGCGCTCGCCGGATCACTGCCGACAAGCACCACTGCGAGGCCGGGGACGCGTGACAGTAGCGCAACGCCCGTTGCGACTTCGGCGCGTAACGCGGCAGCAAAAGCCTTGCCGTCGATAATCATCTCAGCTTGCCGACATCAGAAGGTTCGGCAGAACCACTGTTTGGAGAATATAGAGTACGAGCAGCACGACGAGCGGCGACAGGTCGAGGGCACCGAAATCAGGCAGAATCTTGCGGATCGGGCGATAAAGCGGCTCGGTAATCCGGTCGAGTGCCTGCCAGATCGACCGAACGAAATCATTGTGCGTGTTGATCACGTTAAAGGCGATCAGCCACGACATGACCGCCTGAATAACGATGACCCACCAGATGATGCTCAACAGGATATAAAGAATCTGGACGATCGAAATGAGCATGGCGGTTCCTAAGTTTCGTCAGTTCACTTCCGCTTCCCTGAGCTTGTCGAAGGGCTGTCCTTCTGTCTCTTCGAAAAGGGAGCAGGCAGCCCTTCGACAAGCTCAGGGAAGCGGAGAAGTTTGTCTTGCCGCGCTCTAGCGAAGTTGGTGTGTTGTCGCAACGCGCCGCAACGCCCTCACGCGCGAACCAATGTACCCGCGCCCTTGGCGGTGAATATCTCGACCAGCATGGCATGGGGAACGCGCCCATCCAGAATAACTGCGGCTTCTACCCCGCCCTTGACCGCGTTGACGCAGGTTTCCAGTTTCGGGATCATCCCGCCCGTCACGGTCCCGTCGGCCTGTAGAGCTTCGATCTGTGCAGGCGTCAGGTCGGTCAGCAATTCGCCATCCTTGTCCAGCACACCCGCCACATCGGTCAGCAGGAACAGCCGCGTCGCGCCCAGTGCAGCGGCGATGGCGCCCGCCATTGTGTCGGCGTTGATATTGTATGTCGCGCCGTCCACACCCGCAGCGATCGGGGCGATCACCGGGATGACGCCCGCTGCCGATAACGTGTCCAGTATCGCGCGATCGACCGCCACCGGATCACCTACGAAACCCAGGTCGACATGACGTTCGATCCCGCGTGTCGGATCGGCTTCGCGGCCGCCGACCTTCTCTGCTGTCACCAGCCCGGCATCCTTGCCCGACAGCCCGACCGCGCGCCCGCCGGCCCGCGTGATCCAGCCGACGATTTCCTTGTTGATTGCGCCCGACAGGACCATTTCGGCGATGCTGGCCGTTTCGGCATCCGTCACTCGCAACCCGTTCACGAACGAACTTTCGACGCCCAGCTTTTTCAGCATTGCGCCGATCTGTGGGCCTCCGCCGTGAACGACGACGGGATTGATGCCCACCGCCTTCAACAGCACGATATCGGCGGCAAATCCCTTTGCCGCTACGGGGTCGCCCATCGCATGACCCCCGTATTTCACGACAAAGATCTGACCGGCGTACCGCTGCATATACGGCAGCGCCTCGGTCAGCGTTTCGGCTTTCGCCAATAAAGTCTGGTCTGGATCGTGACGGCTCATTTTATGGCTCCGCGGTCGAGCCGTCGGCCAAGTGCGACGAACCCGGTAATCAGGAATGGGACCAGCACGATCGACAACACAACCTTGGTGAGCATCTGCCCCTCCATCAGCCCGAGGATCGGCCGCTCGCCGTAGAACGAAATGGTGATGAACAAGATCGTATCGGCGATTTGCGACACGATGCTGGCAATCATGCCGCGCAGCCAAACCAGCTTGCCGGTATTGCTTCGGAGTTTGTCGAAGATGAACACGTTCAGCGTCTGCGAAGTGCCATAGGAAATCAGCCCGGCAATCATCATCCGCGCGCTTTGTCCGACGACGATTGGAAACGCGTCGATGGCGGGCGGGTACATCCCCGGATCGTGTGGCAGGACCAGCACGAACTGTATCAGCAGCGCGGACACGATCAGCGGCACGAATCCCGTTCGGACCAGTGCCGTCGCAGTTTTTTGCCCATGAAGTTCAGCAATCGCGCTCGACATAACGACCAGCAACAAAAAGGCGAAAATCCCGGCCTCGACCGCCAGTGGCCCCAGCGCGACCTGTTTGACGCCAAGAACGCCTGCAATGCAGACCATCCCGCCATAGAAAACGGAGAATGCAAAGAGCGAGCGGGAAATCGGGAGCGCCGGAGAGTTCATGACGGCCTGCTATCGGGTTTGGCTCCCGAGCGAAAGTCCGAGGTTCATCGGGGGTTGCCGCCCCATGGCGAGCGTGTAACGTCCCGGCGCTGCCGTTTGGCGGCATCAGGACAGGGGCGCGTGCCGAATGAACAGGTTGTTGGTCGGCATTGCCGGAATTGCATTGCTTTTGGCCATCGCGGTGTTGCTGTCGTCGAACCGCCGCGCGATTCGCCTGCGCATCGTTGGTGCTGCCTTCGCATTGCAGGCCGGTATCGCCACGCTCGTCCTTTATGTGCCGTTCGGGAAAACGGTGATCGAGGGGATGGCGCATGGCGTCACCAATCTGCTCGGCTATGCGCAGGCGGGGATCGACTTCATCTTCGGCCCTCTCGCCAAACCTGAACTCGGCGGCCACAGCTTTGCACTCGCTGCGCTGCCGGTCATCATATTCTTCGCGGCACTCATTTCGATCCTCTACTACCTGCGCGTGATGCAATTCGTCGTCCGCTGGATCGGTGGCGCGATCCAGTATGTGACGGGCATATCCAAGGTCGAATCACTGGGAGCCGCTGCCAACATCTTCGTCGGGCAGAGCGAGGCTCCGCTTGTGATCCGCCCCTATCTCGCCGAACTCACGCCCTCGCAATTATTCTGCATCATGACTGTTGGCATGGCCGGGGTCGCGGGTACGATCCTTGCCGCTTATGCCTCGATGCTCGGTCCGCAGCTTTTGCCGTATCTGCTGGCAGCCAGTTTCATGTCGGCTCCCGGCGGTGTTCTGATGGCCAAACTCATCATGCCCGATAATCCCGCCGATCAGGGCAAGGAACCCAGCGTCGTCGGCGATATTCCGTTCGGCGAAGAACGTCCCGCCAACATCATCATGGCGGCGGCAGAGGGCGCGCAGACCGGCGTAAAGCTGGCAGTGGCAGTTGGCGCGATGGTGCTGGCGTTCGTGGCTCTGGTCGCGCTGGCGAACGGCTTGCTTGGTGGTATCGGTGGCTGGTTCGGTTATCCGAACCTCAACTTTCAGGCGATCATCGGGGGTGTCTTTGCGCCTATCATGTTCCTGTTGAACGTGCCGTGGGACGAAGCCGTGCGCGCCGGTGGATTGTTCGGGACAAAGATCGTGTTGAACGAATTTGTGGCGTTCATCGACCTCGGCCACGCAAAGGACACGCTGTCTCCCCACACCGTGGCGGTCATCACTTTTGCCTTGTGCGGATTTGCCAATTTCAGCTCGATCGCGATCCAGATGGCGGTCACCGGCAGCCTCGCCCCCAACCAACGCCCCATCATCGCGCGCCTTGGGCTGAGGGCGCTGGCAGCGGGCAGCCTCGCCAACCTGATGTCCGCCGCGCTGGCCGGGTTGTTGATCCCGGCTTAACGCGTTGGCACTGGCTCCGCTAAACCGATATCGCGGGTCGCCATGTCTCACCCTCTGCGTTTGGTCGTGCATTCGTGTCGATTGTTGCTCTGCAAGGCGCGCTCATTAAGCTCTCAGCAACCATAGGCGTTTAAGAATGTTTTAGGGGACCATCCGACGGCCGATAAGGACGGTGATGAACGTTGCCCACGACTATAATGATATGCGCCAGACGCCTCGCTCTCCAGTTGCGATCCCCGCGCAACTCCGCGTGCCCGGCACTGCGCGCTTCGACATTGCGTTGCTCGATCTGTCAGCCACCGGATTCCGCTGCGAAACCTTTTACGGCCTCAGCATCGGCGAGCGCGTGTTCGTAACGATCCCGACCTTCTCCCCGTTCGAGGCGGTGATCGCGTGGCGCAACGTGTTCACCTATGGCTGCATGTTTCAAAAACCGCTGCACGAGGCCGTGGTCGCGATGATCGCTGCGCGCTTTGCTCCCGGCGTGCCGATCGGATAGACAGACGGCGGGCAACCTGCCCGTAGAGGAGCCAGTCATGGCCAAAGCCCAGAAAAAGTCGAACAAAGAAACGCGGAAGCCAAAGGCTGAGAAAGCCAAGAAGACCAACGTGTCGAACCCCAGCACAAAGGGCGGAACGTCCGGCCTAGTCACGCTGAAAAGCTAAACATGGCCGATAACGATTCTGGCGACGATTATGTATACGACGAAGCCAGCGGTGAGTGGATCAGCGGCGCGGACCTGGCTGTAAAGCAGCTTGAGTCCGCCACCGTCGAGGTCCGTGATTCCGTTGGCAATCTGCTGGCCGACGGCGATCAGGTCACACTTATCAAAGACCTGACCGTAAAGGGCGCAGGCCAGACCCTGAAGCGCGGCACGCTCATCAAGAGCATCCGACTGACCGGCGACGCGCAGGAAATCGACTGCCGCTACGATGGCATCAAGGGTCTCGTCCTGCGCGCGGAGTTCGTGAAGAAGCGATAAGCTGCGGGCCGCCATTTGGCATGGATCATCTGGCGGCACACTGCGTTCAACGCTGGCAACTTATGGGAGCCAGTGATGACCAAGACTCAGACGACTAAAACCTTGTCCGACATTTCCAAAACGATGCGCGACGTGGATTTCTGTATGCTCAACACACACACCAGCACCGGCGGCATCGCCGCGCGTCCGATGAGCAACAACCGCGAAGTCGACTATGATGGTGACAGTTGGTTCTTTACCGACGAAACCGCTTTGATGGTCCCCGAAATCGAAGCCAACCCCGCCGTCGGGTTGAGCTATCAGGGCAAGGCCGGTTTCCTGGCCTCCCGTCCTTTGTTCATTGCCGTCGACGGCATTGCCGACCTGATCCGCGACAAGGCGCAATTCGAAGCGCACTGGACCAAAGATCTCGACCAGTGGTTCGAACAGGGTGTCGATACGCCGGGAATGGTACTGATCCGGGTGCGTGCCGGGCGGATACATTATTGGGATGGTGAGGATGAGGGGACTGTGGGCGTCTAAATAACGCCCAACTCAGCGTAAGCGGGCGCACCACCACACCCCGCTTCCGCCCTTCGCTTTCCTGAGCTTGTCGAAGGGCTGCCCTTCTGTTCATCGAAGCAAGAAGGACAACTCTTCGACAGGCTCAAGGAAGCGGAGAGATTTTTTGAAGATGGCGTGATGGTTCGAACCCCTCACTCCGCAGGCAAATACAGTTCCCCGCCCTTTTCCTTGAACGTCTCGCTCATCCGCGCCATCCCGGCCTCGGCTTCCTCGGCGGCAATAAATGTCTCCGCCCCAGCATTCTGCTTGGCCGCAAACTCGCGGACTTCCTGCGAAATTTTCATCGAGCAGAACTTTGGCCCGCACATCGAACAGAAATGCGCGGTCTTTGCGCCTTCTGCTGGCAAAGTCTGATCGTGATAGCTTTCCGCCGTGTCGGGATCGAGTGACAGGTTGAACTGGTCGCGCCAACGGAACTCGAAGCGCGCGCGGGACAGGGCATCGTCACGCATCCGGGCTGCCGGATGGCCCTTTGCCAGATCGGCCGCGTGTGCTGCCAGTTTGTACGTTACCACGCCGACCTTCACATCGTCGCGATCGGGCAGGCCGAGGTGCTCCTTGGGCGTCACATAACAAAGCATCGCGCAGCCGAACCAGCCGATCATCGCGGCACCGATGCCACTCGTGATGTGATCGTAACCCGGCGCGATGTCGGTGGTCAGCGGTCCCAATGTATAGAAGGGCGCCTCGCCGCAGCTTTCGATCTGCTTTTCCATGTTGATCTTGATCTTGTGCATCGGGACGTGGCCCGGTCCCTCGATCATGACCTGAATGTCGTGCTTCCATGCGATCTTGGTCAACTCACCAAGGGTATAGAGTTCGGAGAATTGGGCTTCGTCATTGGCATCCGCGATGCTGCCGGGGCGGAGGCCGTCGCCCAGTGAGAAGGCGATGTCATACGCCTTCATGATCTCGCAAATGTCCTCGAAATGGTCGTAGAGGAAGCTCTCCTTATGGTGGAACAGGCACCATTTCGCCATGATCGAGCCGCCGCGTGAGACGATGCCGGTGACGCGCTTTGCCGCCATCGGAACATAGGCCAGCCGCACGCCTGCGTGGATCGTGAAGTAATCGACGCCCTGTTCGGCCTGTTCGATCAATGTGTCGCGGAAGATTTCCCACGTCAGGTCTTCGGCCACGCCGCCGACTTTTTCCAGCGCCTGATAGATCGGCACGGTGCCGATCGGGACGGGCGAATTGCGGATGATCCATTCGCGCGTGTCATGGATGTTGCGGCCCGTCGACAGGTCCATGACGGTGTCCGCGCCCCAGCGGATCGACCAGACCAGCTTGTCGACTTCGGTGGCGACATCGGATGCGACCGCGCTGTTGCCGATGTTGGCGTTGATCTTGACGAGGAAGTTGCGTCCGATCGCCATCGGTTCGGATTCGGGGTGGTTGATGTTGTTGGGGATGATCGCGCGGCCGCGGGCGACTTCGCTGCGGACAAACTCAGGCGTGACGTAATCGGGGATTTCTGCACCAAAGTCTTCGCCATCGCGGACGGCTGCTTCGGCGAGCTGCGCACGGCCCAAATTCTCCCGAACTGCGACATATTCCATCTCGGGAGTGATGATTCCCTGCCGCGCATAGTGCATTTGGCTGACATTTTGGCCTGTTTTGGCGCGCAACGGGCGTTTTATCAGGTTTGGAAACTGCGCAACGCCGCCGCTGCGGTCCGGGCCGGTCTGTCCATTATCTTCGGGCTGCAATTCGCGGGCGTCATATTCCTCGACATCACCGCGCGCCATAATCCAGTCGCGGCGGTGTTGATTCAGCCCCTTGTTGATGTCGATCCGCTCATCGGGATCGGTGTAGGGACCGCTGGTGTCGTAAACCCGCAAGGGCGGTTCACCGCAGCCCGGCTCCAGATGGATCTCGCGCATCTTCACGCCGAGTGGCCCGACACTGATTTTGCGACTGCCCCGGATCGCACCCGTGGTTACTTTAGGCTCACTCGGTGTTTCGTAATCGGCCATGTCTGCGTTTCCTTCTCGGGCGGAGAAAGGGTGCGGGATCATTTGCCGCTCCCTCCCTACGCCAGTGTAAACTGGATCAGGTTCAGCGGGTCGCGCGGATTTGCACCGCACCTCTCAGCCCTTACGGCTCCCCGGGGAATGGCAGATGTCTAAGGCCGCTGGTTCAGAAAGTATAGGCCAGTCCAGCCGCACCGATAAGCTGACTGCGATCGTTGACGACCGGCGAGCGAGCGAAGTCGCCAAGAAGCCGCTCATAACTGCCGACAGCGAACAACGACAGGCCATGACGCAGATCACCAGTCAGCGAATAGTTCACCCCAAGCCCTGCTGAAACATCCTTGAAGCCGTCGCCGGGGGTATAAGTAGCGAGGCCACTTGCTATCGACTGCCCCGGTGTCACGCCGAAATAAGTCTGCGCATATTTGCCGCCGACATAATCCGCCGACACGTTGAGGCCGACATAGATCTTCGGGCTGAGCGGCGTACCATAGGAGAACTGCGGCGTGATAATATAGCTGTCATGCACGCCCGAAACGTCGTGAACCGCACCGACGGTCAACGATACCGTATCGTAGTCGGATGTGATTACGCCAGTCTGCGAATAACCGATCTGGCCGCCGATCTCGACTGCGGGGTCGAGTTCACCCAGAGCCGCGACCTGAAAGTCGCGAGTGCGCTTGTTGCTCGTGCGGTTCAGTGTAACGTGAACGACGGGGCCGAGAACGAGCTTGCCGCCGGTCGCCGAAGTCTCAGGCACGAAATCGGTATAGAGCGTGGTGCCGATCAGCATGAAACCGATGCCGCTGATCGTGCCGCGTGCGGCGGCGGCGGGGGTGACGGTGTTGTCCGACGATCCCTCATACCGGGGAACATAGGCTGCTCCAACGCCGATCGTGATCGAATCCTTGGGCGGGCCAGCATCCTGGGCAAGAGCGGGAGTAGCTATGGTCGTGGCGGCCAAAAGCAGAAAAGCATAACGCATTTTAATTGTTTTCCCTGTCGTATTACGCGGTCGTAACGGCCAAGCGGGCATTTGGTTTCAGAGCATATACTTTACACGTACCATTTCATCGACGTTCCCACTGGCAACATCGAAGCGCGCCGCCGCGAATTTGGGTGCGCCGAATCGGATCACGGGATTGCGCGAAAAGCCGAAGCCCTCCTTCGGTATCCCGAAAAACGTGTCGAGTTTGTTGTTACCATTTTCGTCGTGGATCAGCGCAATTGCATAGCCACCCGTGGGCAGATCGGTGAACCGTAGCGCCGCAGCCTTCGCCGTCGGCACCGTCAGTCGCCGCGCCTGCGGATCGCCCTGGCAATCGGGGAAATGGTCGGGCCGCATTGTTAGACAGACCAGCACCTGTCCCTTGGCCGAACGCAACCCCTCTACGCCTGCATCAATCGATCCGGGAGCGGTCGCGCCGATCAGGGAGGCCCACAGAAATATGGGTATCCCCAAAGCTGCCAAGGCCCTTGTCGGTGCCGCAAAGCCTGTCCCAGAAACGAAAATAGAGCCCATAATTGCACCTGTACTCGGCATGATGACGTTGATGATGGCTCGCTGTTATCAGCCAAGCTCCTGACCGCCCATGAACGAGCCACCGCGGAAACGCATCCCACCCCATATGGTTGGTGACACCCATAACCGTCATCACCGTCAGGACAACCGCCAGCGCGCCGACGTGGATCGGAATTGCGAACACCAGTGACGGAATAACCACAGCCCCGGTCAGCGCTTCCCATGGGTGAAAGCTCATCGCGGCCCATGCGGTCGGCGGGCGGCTGGCATGATGAACTGCGTGCGCGCGTCTAAAAGGGCCGGGCCGGTGGAGCCAGCGATGGTTCCAATAAAACCACGTATCGTGCGCAAACAGGTATGCGAACACCGAAACCGGCAGATACCAGAGCGGATGTGCGTGAACGTCGGTGTAAATCAGAGTCCACCCGCGGTTCTGCCAGCCCCATGCAACCAGGCCGGCCGGGACGCCATAGATCGCAGCGGAAGTTAGACTCCACATAACCTCCCGGCGCATCTGTGGGGCCAGACCATCGTAAAGGCCGGGGCGGACCCGGCTGGTGACCAGTGCGAAGGCTCCGCTGGTTAACAAATAGCGCACGCCGACAATCAGCGTCATTGCGAGGGCAGAAAGTGCGATTGCGAGCATGAGCGCAGTTTAGCGCGTGATAAGGAGAGGCGCGAGTTAGCTTTACACTGGCCTAATTCCAGCCTCAAACGTGAAAAAACTGACGGTCTTATTTCACCCCCGGCACCAAATTTAGCCACGCACGCGGATGCTTGTCTCGCCATTTCTGACTGTGAAGCGCATCGATCGCATTCTGGCGGCTTTGCAGATAGTCCTCCCGTCGCGCGGTGTAGGGATCGATACTTCCCTCGCGTATTGTTTGCAGCTTTTCGTCATATTCGGCGCGCTGGTCGAGCGAGCTGAACGCGCCCAACGGGATAGCGACGTACAGTTTGGTGAATGGCTTGCCGACCGCAACGGGCAGTATCAGTCGATCGAGGTTATCGCCCAGCAAATCGCGCACGGTCGTCGGTCCGACGATCGGCAGGAAGAGGAACGGCCCCGATTTTACGCCATAATAGCCCAGCGTATTGGAAAAGCCGTTGGGCCGACGTGGCAGCTTGAACGGTTTGCGGCGTGCCACGTCGAACAGCCCGGCGGCACCGACGGTGGTGTTGATGCCGAACCGACCGACTGTCTCCACTGCTTTGCCGAGTTTTAGCTGAAGCATGAAATTGAGGAAGGCGACCGGCTCGCGAAGATTGTTGATGAAGTTTCGAATCCCGCTGCGGACTGGATCGGGGACAATTCGCTGATACGTCAGCGCAACCGGACGAATGACAGCCACATCGACTGACTGAGTGATCGCATAGGACTTGGCATTGACCGCTTGCAACGGATCGCCCGGTATGGAGTGCGCACGTGCGCGGACGACGATGTCATGCTCCTCCGAAACGGTGGGATGAACCGGTGGTGGTTCTGTTCCGATTGGTGAGGGCAGGGGAGGCGAGGCAGATAATGTCGTCTGCTCCGTCGCTGGCGCAACCGAAGCCACAGGTGCGGCTACCTCAGCGCCCAAAGCTGTTATCGACGCAGGCTGGTTGTTCGATACCGTACCGCCCGGCATTTCCAACGGCGAAGATTGTACCGCATCGGGGGTAGCTGGTGAGGTGACAAACAACATCGCAGCAAGCAACACCGTGACGGTCACTCTCCCCACCTCCGAAAAATCGTTATGATGTCACCCGGTGTGTTTCCCTCATGTACTGCTCCCGTGTCATCAGAGAATCCGTGACCGCAACTATAACCGACGTCCTGTCCGCGCGAAGTATTCGGCTTGTCGTTGGGCCGAGGCCCCTGCAATTTGCCATCACCTCGATCGACTCCCGCAAGCCGACGCTGACATATTATCGTAACTGAGGTTTCTAACTTTGGCACCCACCATCTGCAACCGTAGGGCCGCGATTTTAACTCTTTGGCGCTGACCGGTCGGAAAAAGAGAAGGATATCATCTCTCTAAAAGCCCCAATTTCGAAACATGGTTAATGTCTCGCGTGGCCCAAATAGGCACAAACGCCCCGGATCAAGCAGTTGATTCAATGTTCAGGTTAAGCGAACGTCAATCATACATTTTTCGATTCTTAAGGGGAGCTTTTTATGAAAACGTCTTCAAAATTTGCATGTGCTGCTATTCTTACACTTGCTTGGTCAATGCCAGCGTATGCCACGGACTTTACGGGAAATTACTCGACGACTGTTAATTCCAGTGGTTCTGGCCTGCTGATCAACACGCAGCGCTTGGCACCTGATTTGCAATTTACCCTCAACAACGTCGGCCAGACTGTTTCTTCCGACTTGTTCAAGATTTACACGAACGAGACAGATGTCGGCGCGGACGATCTGGTCGGTCAGGCAATACAGGTTGGCTTTACTTTCACGTCGCCAGCCTTTGGAGGAGTTCTTGACGGAACGACCGTCGGCGAGCGGTCCTTTTTTGGCCTTTTCCAAAATGGCGTCGTGCACTGGAATAATGGCGGAAACGCGGTATTCGATTTCGGTAATGGCGGCCAATTGCAGGTCCACCTGAACGATACGTCGTTCAACTTCGGACTGGGTGGCCTAGGTGAGGGCATTGGCGGTAGCGGCACGGTCAAGGCCAACTTCACTCTGAATGCAATTAGCTCTGCCGCGCCTGAGCCAGCGACATGGGCTTTCATGATCTTTGGTTTCGGAGCGGCAGGCTATTCGCTGCGTCGCCGCCGCGTATCTTATGGGCAGGCACAAGCCGCCTAAATCAGTCGACAGCAGGATGCCGTCGGTCGAAGGGCCGGCGGCATTTTGCTGTCTGTGATCTCCATCCAACAGCCGCTAATGCCGTGTGATGGGCGACAAAGACCGGTTCGACATTCTGATTCTCGGTGGCGGACTCTCGGGCGGGCTAATTGCGCTGGCACTTGCCCGGCTGCAGCCGCAACTCTCCGTCGGGATTGTCGAGGCAGCATCGACGATCGGCGGCAATCATATCTGGTCCTTTTTCGACAGCGACGTTGCACCGGAGGACCGCTGGCTGGTCGATCCACTGATTGGCCATCGCTGGGCGGAATATGATGTGGCCTTTCCGGGATTCTCACGCCGATTCGCTGCCGGATATAATTCGATTGAGTCGGAGCGTCTGGATGAAGTCGTGCGCGGCGCAATGGGCGACGGCATCATTCGGGGCAATGTCATTGAAGTGCGGACGGACGGCATCACTCTTGCCGATGGACGGACCATATCGGCAGGCGCGGTGATTGACGCGCGCGGGGTTGGCGATCTTTCAATGCTGGTCTGCGGGTGGCAGAAATTCTTGGGTCGGTTGCTAACGATCGATGGAGGCCACGGCCTGACCGGACCCGTCGTGATGGATGCGACCGTTGATCAGGCGGAAGGCTATCGATTCGTCTATCTCCTTCCTTTCGACACGAATCGTGTTTTCATCGAGGATACTTATTACAGCGATAGTCCAACGCTCGATGTGGAAACACTGGGCGCAAGGATCGATGACTATGCAGCAGCACGGGGTTGGCGGGTCGCAGCAACCGAGCGTCAGGAAACAGGTGTTCTACCGGTCGCAATGGGTGGCGATTTCGAGTGCTATTGGGATTCGACGGGCGTTGGCGTTGCGAAATCGGGGGTCCGCGCCGCACTTTTCCATCCGCTCACCAGCTATTCTCTGCCCGACGCAGTGAGCTTTGCCGTCAATCTGGCGCGAGGCGAGCGATTCGATGGCCCGACGCTTGCGACTGCAACGCACACGTATGCCCGCACGCACTGGCGATCGGGTCGTTATTATCGACTGCTGACAACAATGTTATTCAAAGCTGCCGACCCACCGCAACGATACCGTGTGTTGCAGCGTTTCTATGGTCTGCGCCCTGCATTAATAGGGCGTTTTTACTCAGGACATTCCACTATTTTGGATAAGATGCGTATCTTGGCGGGACGACCGCCGGTCCCTATCGGTCGCGCCATGAAAGCGCTGCTTATTGGAAGAAAATTATGAAGCGCGCGGCGGTCATTGGGGCGGGCTTCGGTGGCCTTGCGCTCGCTATTCGGCTGCAATCGGCGGGAATAGAGACGACCATTATCGAAGCGCGAGATAAACCGGGCGGCCGTGGTTATTATTGGGAAAAAGACGGCTTCACTTTTGACGCCGGGCCGACCGTCATCACCGATCCCGATTGTCTGGAACAGCTTTGGGCATTGTCGGGGCGCAAGATGTCCAATGACGTTGAACTTGTGCCGGTCATGCCGTTTTATCGCCTGAACTGGCCGGATGGCACGAATTTCGATTATTCAAACGACGAGGCTTCGCTGAATGCTGAAATCGCCAAGCTGAACCCCGACGACGTGGCGGGCTATGCGCGGTTTCTTGAATATGCGGGGGGTGTCTTCCACGAGGGGTATGAAAAGCTGGGGAGCGTCGCGTTCCTCGACTTCGCCTCCATGATAAAAGCTGCGCCCGCTCTCGCCAAATATCAGGCTTGGCGCAGTGTCTATTCGATGGTGTCGAGTTTCGTGCAGAGCGAAAAACTGCGCGAGGCATTGTCGTTTCATACGTTACTTGTCGGTGGCAATCCGATGACAACAAGCGCGATCTATGCGCTGATCCACAAGCTCGAAAAAGACGGGGGTGTCTGGTTTGCCAAGGGAGGCACGAACCGTCTGATAGCGGCGATGGTTGCGCATTTCGAAAGGCTCGGTGGTACGCTGCGACTGGGCGATGCGGTGACGGAGATCGAAACGATGGGCGATGTCGTAACCGGCGTATCGACAGCGAGCGGCTGGCATGGCGATTTTGACGCGGTCGCGAGCAATGGCGATATCGTTCACACCTATCGCGACTTGTTGAAGCGATCGGCGCGTGGACGGCGAGCAGGGCGGTCGCTGACGCACAAGAAATTCTCGCCATCGCTGTTCGTGGTGCATTTCGGCATCAAAGGGACGTGGCCAGGCATTCCGCACCACATGATCCTGTTCGGCCCCCGCTATAAGGGGTTGCTCGACGACATTTATAAAAACGGCGTGCTGTCGCAGGATTTCTCGCTCTATCTGCACCATCCGACCGTCACCGATCCGTCGATGGCACCAGAGGGGTGCTCTACGTTTTACGCGCTGTGCCCGGTGCCGCACACCGGTAAGTTCCCCGCCGACTGGGATGGTCATGTCGGCGAAGTGTTGAAAGAGCGCATTTTGGACGAGATAGAAAAGCGCCTGATTCCCGACATCCGGTCGCGAATCTTGACCGAGTTTTTCTACTCTCCCGCCGACTTCGGGCGCGACCTGAACGCGCATCTCGGCAGTGCATTTTCGCTTGAGCCACTGCTGACCCAAAGTGCATGGTTTCGTGTCCATAACCGCGACGATGTGATCTCCAACATGTATTTCGTCGGTGCAGGCACGCATCCGGGGGCGGGCATTCCGGGCGTCGTCGGTAGTGCGAAAGCCACCGCTGCGCTAATGATGGCCGATCTTCGATGAAGCGTATCGCGATCTATTGTGGTTCGGCGACGCCTGCTGATCCCATCTATATCGATGTCGCGCGTGACGTGGGCCGAACATTGGCGGAGCGCGGCATCGGCGTGGTTTACGGCGGTGGCAGGCTGGGCCTTATGGGTGCCATCGCCGATGCGGCGTTGGCTGCCGGGGGCGAAGTGATCGGCGTTATCCCGCGTGCGCTGGTCGATGCCGAAGTCGCGCATCGTGGCTGCACCGAACTGCGCGTCGTCGAGAATATGCACGAACGCAAAGCATTGTTTACCGAACTATCCGATGGTTTCATCACGCTGCCCGGTGGGGTCGGGACGATGGATGAATTGTGGGAAGCGGTAAGCTGGGCGCAACTCGGTTACCACGAAAAACCGGTTGGCCTGTTGAATGTCGCAGGTTTTTACGATGGACTGATTTCGTTCAACGCGCACATGATCGCCACCGGTTTCATCCGGCCCCAGCATAGCGGCATCCTGATAGTGGGCGATGAACTCGACGGATTGCTGACTAAAATGGCTGCTTATCATCCGCACGAAACGATTTTTCGAATGACAGCAGCAAACCTGTGAACCGTGCCGCGCTTGTCGAAACGGCGCGGCTTTCCATCGCGCGCGGGTCCCAGTCGTTCGCAATAGCGAGCAAATTGTTCGACAAGCAAACGCGTGAGCGGGCGTGGCTGCTTTATTCCTGGTGCCGTAAGTGCGACGATATTGCCGACGGTCAGGATCACGGCGGCGCGCGCGCGGCTGTTACCGATCCCGAAGCCAGGATCGCAAAAATCCGCGATCTGACTGCAATGGCGCTGACCGAAAAACCTACCGGCGATCCGGCGTTCGATGCGATCGGGCAGGTGGTGCGTGAAACCAACATGCCGCGCCGTTTTATTGACGATCTGGTTATTGGCTTTGCGATGGACTCCGCCGACTGGTCTCCGCGCACCGAAAACGATCTACTAACTTATTGCTACCATGTTGCGGGCGTTGTCGGCTGCATGATGGCGGTCGTCATGGGCGTACCTCCCGATGACGAGGAAACCCTTGATCGGGCTTGCGATCTTGGCCTCGCGTTCCAGCTTGCGAATATCGCGCGCGATATATCTGAGGATGATGCCGTCGGGCGCTGCTACCTCCCGATGGACTGGCTGGTCGAGGCCGATATTCCGCCCGGCGAACATATGCGCCCTCATTTTCGTGGGCGCCTTGCCGATATGGCGTGGTGGCTGGCGAATATGGTTGGCGACTATGAAAACTCGGCGCGGGTAGGCGCGGCCCGATTGCCATTCCGGTCACGTTGGGCGGTGCTGGCGGCAGCGGGGATTTACGGCGATATTGCTCGAAAGGTCGATTCGCTCGATCAAGCCGCGTGGGATAGCCGCGTAGTTATAGCGAAGCGTAAAAAGCTTGGCTGGGTCGTAAAAGCAATGGGGCAGGCCTTTCGACCTACCCCAAGCTTCGGTCGCGATGGGCTCTGGACCCGACCACGCCTCTCCCAAAGCTAGAAAATGCAATTTCCTTTTACACCAGAGGTACGCTGCTCCGCAAGTTAGCGTGCTCGCCTGTCAATATTTCACACGAAGCGTTCCGCCGAATGTCCGGGGCGCTCCAAGAAAGGCATCAAGGACACCTGTCGCGTTGGTCGGGACATTCTGAAATCCCGAGTTGAAGGCAACCTGCTTATAATCGGTATCGAACAAATTGTCGGCCCAGACCTCCACGCTCCAGCGATCGTTTTGCGGTCCGAATGCGACTCGCGCATTCGCCAGAACATAGCCCTTTTGATATTTACCGGGATCGAGGTCCGAGCCTGTATTATACCCCGACGAATATTTCGCGCCCATGTTGAAGCGCGCTTTATATCGCTCGCCAAGATCCTGAGTATAGGTTCCCGACAATGACGCGGAATACAGTGGTGCCAGCGACAAGCGCGAATGGCTCCCTCCCAGAAAGCCGGTTTTCAGTTCCAGGTCCGCGAGTTGGGAAGCCGTAAGATCGTAGCGCGTATCGGCGATGGTTAGGCCGCCCTGGAAGCTCAGTTTGTTGCTGGCGAACCAGACGAAGTCAGCGTCGATACCTTTGCTGACAACGTGCGGAATCGAATCGACCACAAACACGAGACCGTTGAAGGTGTTGAGCTGGAAGTTGTTATACTTTTGGTAAAACAGGGTCGCATTCAGCAGCAACTTACGATCGAATAGTGTCGCCTTTTCGCCGATCTCGAATGAATTGTTACGTTCGGCTCCAAATCGTGTGTCAAGAATTGGCGTATTCACAGCTGCGCTACCCGGCGCGCAACCGGGTTGGCCTACGGTGCATTCAACGCGGTCGAGGTTGAAGCCACCTGCCTTATAGCCTCGGGCATATGAGGCGTAGACGAGGAAATTCCTGTCAAAGCGATAAGCGGCCTTCGCCGTACCTGACAGCGCATCCTCGTGGTTCGATTGTTGGTTCGTGAAGTTGTTATAACCCGGGCTTAAGAACGGCAGGCACAGAGTGCCGTTGACAGCAGCCAATTGAGCGGCTGCCGCAGGATTAACCGCATTCAGGATTCCAAAGGCAGCATTGGCCGAAGAGCATCCACCGCCCCCTCCGATGTTCGTGCTGTTCTGGTTTAGAAACTTATTGTCGATGTTATAGCGAAGGCCGACATTCAGATCGAACTTGCTCGTTACATGATATGTATTGTCCGTGAAAATTGCATAGGTGTTATCACGTTGCCGGTATTGGTCGACCGATCCAGATCCGGGAACATAATTCACGCCGCCGACGAAGGGGAATGTCAGGCCTGTCTGGAGAAAATGCGGATCGGGCGCGCCCTCTACCAGCGAAGAAAAGAGCAGACTTAGGTAAGGCGTAAACTGAGTGCCGACGAGAACACTTGTGTTCTGACGTAGCTTTTCATTCGAGAAAAATCCGCCGACCAGATAGTCCAGCTTGTCGGTCGAACCAGCATAGCGGAGTTCTTGACTGAAGGTTCGGAATTGCGACGAGTTGCTGTCATCCGACGGTAAATAGTCGATATCGGCGGTGGAGAAATCAGCGTCAAACCCGCCAGTTGTTTTCCAGTCACGGTATGCCGTGATCGATGTCAGTGTGCCGGGGCCAATGTTCCAGTCTGCCTGAAGCGAAACACCGCCATCGTGAATTCGCTGATTGTCAGGGCGGTTCGCATAGGCGTTCCGATCATAGGGCGTATTGGGATTGCCATCATTGCCGCCGAGCGCCGCGACAATGTTGTTGGCGAGGTTCGGCGCAGGTGCTTGGCTGGCTCGTGTAATCACAGCGATGCAGCAATTTTCTTTCCGATTGGAATAGTCTCCGATCAGTCGCAGCGTCAGATCGGGTGTGGGCCTGGCGAGCAACTGACCGCGAATCGTGTAAAAGTTACGATTGGTATCCTTGGTTTCCGTCCGTGGGCCGGGCCCGGTGTCGACGTTGAAAAACCCATCGCGCTGACGATCGGCGAAGTAGATGCTGGCGGCCAGTTTGTCGCTGATGATCGGACCGGTAATTTCAGCAGCGCCTCCATAGGCACCGTAATTTCCCGCCGTAAATTCAGCGTTGGCACCGAAGGTGAATTGGGGAAGCGCAGTGATGATGTTGATAACGCCTGCAGTGGCAGACTTCCCAAACAGAGATCCTTGCGGCCCTTTAAGCACTTCGATGCGATCGACATTGCCAAGATCGCCAAAGCCAACGCCATTGCGCGAGCGATAGACGCCATCGATGACGACACCCACCGAAGATTCGAGCCCGGGGTTATCACCAACGGTTCCGATCCCGCGAATGCGGGCAGTGGTCGATGCCTCGCTGCTCGTAGAGGTGACAAGCAGCCCCGGTGCAAGGAGCGCAAGGTCCTTGATATCTTTCACTCCCGTATCCTGCAGGAGCTGGTGATTGACCGTCGTTACGACGATCGGCACATTTTGCAGACTTTGGCTACGTTTCGTAGCGGTGACGATGATTTCATCGACCGAATTGATCTGCGTCGATTGCGACGTGCTGGCATTCGGTGTGTTGTCGGTTGACTGGGGTGCCGATTGGGCCGCCGCCGATTCAGTCAGGGCCGGAATAGCATTCAGCGCTGCGGCCAAAGCGAATGTGGATACAACAAGACGCAGTTTACCACTGGATTGTATGTACATTTCTCTCTCCTCGTTTTGGACGCTTTGGTCCCTTGAGGAAAGAATGACTGGTTTATAGAAGTCGTGCTAGCGATGTGCCCGATGCGGCCACATTTTCAATGTCATCGCGGCTTTTTTGCAACAGTGTTGCGGAGGTGACGTTACGGAAATCGAAGGCCCCAATCCAATGGGATCGGGGCCGTTAGATTATTTAGGTGCAACGACCATCAACATCTGGCGCCCTTCGAAGCGCGGATGCTGTTCGATCTTCGCAATCTCGACAATATCGGCCTGCACACGCTGAAGCAGCGCCATGCCGAGCTGACCATGCGAAAGCTCACGTCCGCGAAATCGCAGCGTAACCTTCACCTTGTCACCGTCGCCGATGAATTCGAAAATCTTCTTCATCTTCGTATCATAATCATGATCGTCGATGTTCGGACGCATCTTGATCTCTTTGATCTCTTGCGTGTGCTGAGTTTTGCGTGCGAGGTTCGCCTTTTTCTGCGCCTCGTACTTGAACTTACCCACGTCGAGATATTTTGCGACCGGTGGATCGGCGTTTGGAGACACTTCAACGAGGTCCAGTCCGATTTCACGCGCAGCTTCCATCGCTTCGCGCGTTAGCATCACACCCAGATTCTCACCGTTCTCATCGATCACCCGCACCTTCTGCGACTGGATGAATTCGTTGAAACGGGGGCCGTTGTTTGGCATTGGCGCCTGCCCCATGGGGCGGCGAGTCATTGGGGGTGGTATAGCGCGGACTCCAGTGTTTCAGTTATGTCGATCAATCTTTACGCGATCGCGGGGATTTTGGCAAAGCCCACGCGCACGAATCCACAGACGATGTGGCGAGATTGCTTCACTGCATATCGGGGGCGCGAGCCTCCGATGCAAGCATAGCCACGGCTTCGTCGAGACTCATGATGCGCTGGCCGTCCGATCCGAGTGTCCGGATTGCCACGGTGTGCTCATCGGCCTCCCGTTTTCCGACCACGAGCAAATGCGGCACCTTGGCCAGCGAATGTTCGCGGACTTTGTAGTTAATTTTCTCATTCCGCAGATCGATGTCTGTGCGAATGCCCGCCGCCGTGAGTGCGGCGACGACCTCATGCGCGTAGCTGTCGGTTTCGGAAACGATCGTGGCAACGACCGCTTGTACAGGGGCAAGCCACAGTGGAAAGCGTCCGGCATGGTGTTCGATCAATATTCCGATGAAGCGTTCGAACGTGCCGAGGATGGCGCGGTGGAGCATGACCGGGCGATGCTTGGCACCGTCCTCTCCCACATATGACGCGTCGAGACGTTCGGGCAGGACGTAATCGAGTTGGATTGTGCCGCACTGCCACGTCCGTCCGATCGCGTCGGTTAGGTGGAATTCGAGCTTGGGCGAATAGAAGGCACCTTCGCCGGGTAACTCTTCCCAGCCATATTCTTCGCCCGCGCGGCCAGCCTGACGGACGGCATCGCGCAAATTATTCTCGGCGCGGTCCCACATTTCCTCTGAACCAAAGCGCTTTTCAGGTCGCAGCGCGAGTTTGATCGCATAGTTGGCGAACCCGAGATCTTTATAGACAACATCGAGGAGATCGCAGAACAGGCGCACTTCCTCGACGATCTGGTCTTCACGGCAGAAAATGTGCGCGTCGTCCTGCGTAAACTGGCGGACGCGCATGATGCCGTGCAGCGCGCCATGCGGCTCGTTGCGATGGCAGCAGCCGAATTCGGCAAGCCGCATCGGCAGGTCGCGATACGACTTGATGCCCTGACGGAAAATCAGGACGTGCGCCGGACAATTCATCGGTTTCAGCGCCATGAGGTCGCCTTCACCGGTCAGGATCGGGCCTTCGTCCTCGATATTCGGAACCTCATCGGGCACCACGAACATATTTTCGCGATATTTGCCCCAATGGCCCGATGCTTCCCACTGACGCGCGTCCATAAGCTGTGGTGTCTTGACCTCGGCATAGCCCGCAGCGTCGAGGCGGCGGCGCATATAGGCCTCCAACTGACGCCACAGAATGTAGCCCTTGGGATGCCAGAAGATAGAGCCTTGCGCTTCGGACTGGAGGTGGAACAGGTCCATTTCCTGAGCGATGCGGCGGTGGTCGCGCTTGGCGGCTTCTTCCAGACGGAGGAGATGCGCGTCGAGTTGCTTCTTGTTCAGCCAACCCGTGCCATAGATGCGACTGAGCATCGCGTTGTTCTGGTCACCACGCCAATACGCACCCGAAACGCGCGTCAGCTTGAACGCCTGCGGGTCAAGTTTGCCGGTGGAGGCAAGATGAGGCCCGCGGCACATGTCCATCCAGTTGCCCGCACGGTAAACAGTCAGTTCCTCGCCACTCGGAAGTCCGGCAGCCCATTCGGCCTTGAAGCTTTCGCCCTCGGCCTGCCACTTTGCGATCAGATCGTCACGGGCCCAGACTTCGCGGATGAGCTTTTCGTCGCGACCGATGATGGCGCGCATCTCGGCTTCGATCGCAGGCAGGTCCTCTTCGGTGAACTGCTCGCCAGCGGGGGCGAAGTCGTAATAAAAGCCGTCGTCGGTCGATGGTCCGAACGTGATCTGTGTGCCTGGAAACAGGTTCTGCACTGCTTCGGCGAGGACGTGCGCGAAGTCGTGGCGCGCCAGTTCCAGCGCGTCGCTCTCATCCCGCGAAGTGATCAACGCCAGCGTAGCATCGCCATCAAATGGCCGCATGATGTCGCGGACTTCACCGTTGACGCGTCCGGCCAGTGCGGCCTTCGCAAGGCCCGGACCGATTGCGGCAGCGATATCGGCAGGGGTTGTGCCGTGTGGAACTTCGCGCACGGAACCGTCGGGAAGGCTGATCTTGAGGAGTTCTGACATAGGTGCGCGTATGCCGGGCGCGACGCGTCGGGGCAAGTCGCCGAGTGTTATCGAGTGCTTACGACTTTCGCGCAAACCTGTTTGACGTAATCAGGGTCGGAAGCACGACACATTGAGCTGGAGGTCGAAGCCACAGGCCAATTTTTCGATGAAGGGGAGTCGGGGAGCGTGTGCGCCATTGATGATATAACGAAAACCCTTTGACGCGACCATCTTTAGCATCTCACCAAGAAGTTGCGGCTTTGTATGTGGACTGTGATATTCGAAAAACAGCAGGCCGACGTTATCCAACTCGTCCTCAATGTCGAACAAGACGCTATTTTCCGCTCCTTCGATGTCGATCTTCAAGAAATCTACGTGCTTTTTACGCAACTCGTCCTTCAGCCGGACAGCGGCCACCGTCGTGCTGGCCCCAGTGTTCAGAAAGTCTACCTCGCTCGACCCAGCAAGCGATCCTTCGGTGTAAAAAGTGAGTTCCGTATCCTCGACCCACGCAGCAGCCTGTCGAAGCGATATCCCTGAATAGCTGCTGATGTTTTGAGCCAGCAGCCTGAACATTTCAGGATCGGGTTCGTAAGCAACAATGGTGGCACCAGGAAACAGTTGCTTGAAATATATTACGCTCAGACCAATGTTCGCGCCGGCGTCGATGATGTGCGGTGCGGCTGTCTCGCAATTAAACCGATACACCTCTTCGGCAAAGATTTCGGCGACTGAATGCAGATATCCGGTGATGTCAGCGAATGCGATGGGCCGATCGAAGAGCATTCCGCTGCCGTGGGTGAATGGCGGCATCTTCAGCAAAGACCTGTATTCGGTATGACCTATGATATCCGGCACGGGCGATCGAACGCCCCGCAATGTTTTGAAAATCCTGCCGCCGACTTTACGCGCTAAGCTCATGCAAGTGTCCCTGACCTACTCTTTCAGTGATCAGCACCCCCTCAAGCTTGAGCATTTGCGACTTCGACCGGCCGTTTCAATATGTTGTCGATAAAGCGGCCCAAAAATCAGCTACACGTCGTATATGTCCATAGCTGCGGCTGGTTGGCTCTGTTGATGAGTGTGCCGCTTATTTCCGTGAAAGATAGCAAAAGTTTCGATCAAAACTATCGATAACGATTGAGCTGGTCTCGGATTGGCCACCATTACCAAGTGAACACCCGCCGCACCGGGCGCGAATCTGCATACTATGGTTATTGGCGGAGACGGCGAGATTCGAACTCGCGGTAGCGATTACTCGCTACGACGGTTTAGCAAACCGTTGGTTTCAGCCACTCACCCACGTCTCCGGCTGGTAGCGAACTGCGCCTATAGCGGGGGCTTGCTGAGCATTCAACCGTCCATCGGCATAAGCAAGCTGGCGCAAAATCGACTCGCACCAGCGCGTCGTTCATTGCACGGACAGGGCGAACGCGGTTAACCGTCTGACCAAGAGCGCGTCCCGGGGATCGATCATGTTACGCAAGCCTGTATTTTCACTAATCGCCGCCGCATTTGCGTTGGTAGCAACACCCGTTCTGGCCCAGGTTCGGACGGTCGATCCCAACGCCGCCGCCCAGGCCGATGTTTCTCAACCTGTTCCGGGCGAACGTGGCTATGCGACACAAGCGCCGCCACCCCAGGCGCAATATGATAAGCCACAGAATGACAGGCCACAGTACGACAGGCCACAATACGAAACACCTCCGCCTGCGGACACAACGACGGTGCCTGTTGAGACGACAGGGGCGGCAGGGACTGCTCCTGCCAGTTCGCTCGCGACACAGGCCACGCCAACCTATCACAAGGACGATCTGATCGGTGCGGCAGAGGGTGTGTTTGGCAAGGGCGCAGCGGGGCTTGCGGGACTGCTCGAAAAAATCCTGAAGGATCAGGGCGAACCGAACGCCTATATCGCAGGCCGGGAAGCATCAGGAGCGTTCGTCGTCGGCTTGCGCTACGGTTCGGGTACGCTCAGCCACAAGGTCGAAGGCCAGCGACCGGCGTATTGGACCGGCCCCTCGGTCGGTTTCGATGTCGGCGGTGATGCGACCAAAGTCTTTACGCTCGTCTACAACCTGTATGACAGTCAGGATCTGTTCCGCCGATATCCACAAGTCGAAGGACGGGCTTATTTCGTAGGCGGATTCTCTGCGACCTATCTGCGGCGCGGCAATATCGTGTTGATCCCGGTCAGGCTCGGCGTCGGGATGAGGTTGGGTGCCAATATCGGTTATATGAAGTTCACCGAAAAGAGCCGCTGGTTGCCGTTCTAAGCTATAAAGCGCCAACCGATCGTTTCCCCGGCGTGAAACGGGGAAACATCGGTTTCACCACAGCGCAGACTTGCGGGAATGGCAACAGGCGCGCGCTCCAGAGTAATTGTGCCCGCGTTTAGTGGCAGGCCGTAGAAACGTGGGCCGTGTTCGGAGGCAAATCCTTCAAGCCGGTTGAGAGCGTTTTCTTCGTCGAACACGGTCGCATAGCTTTCGAGTGCATAGGGCGCGTTGAAAATACCTGCGCAGCCGCAGGCCGTTTCCTTTGCTGAAACCGCGTGCGGCGCGCTGTCGGTGCCGAGGAAATATTTGGACGAACCCGAAGTCGCCGCATTCCGCAGGGCGAGACGGTGACGCTCACGCTTGATGACGGGCAAGCAATAGGCATGAGGGCGAATGCCGCCGTCGAACATCGCATTGCGGTTCAGCATCAGATGATGCGGAGTGATCGTCGCGGCGACCTGTGGGCCGGCAGCGTCCACGAAAGCGACCGCTTCGGCTGTCGTGATATGTTCGAAAACGACCTTCAACGCGGGAAAATCGCGGATGAGTTTGACGAGTGTCCGATCGATGAAAACGGATTCGCGGTCAAAGATATCGGTCGCGCGATCGGTAACTTCGCCATGAACCAGCAGAGGCATTCCGATCCGCTGCATACGCTCCAATGTGCTGGTCAGGTTGCCGATGTCGGTTACACCATGCGCGGAATTGGTCGTCGCATGAGCGGGGTAGAGTTTGGCGGCCGTGAAGACGCCCCTTTCCCACCCGCGCGCAATCTCGTCCGGGTCGGCGGCATCGGTGAGGTAACAGGTCATCAACGGTGTGAAGTCGGTGCCCGGTGGCAACGCGTCGATAATGCGCGCGCGATACGCGGCGGCGGCTGCTGCTGTGGTCACAGGTGGAGCAAGGTTCGGCATCACGATCGCCCGTGCGAATTGGCGCGCCGTATAGCCCGCAACCCCGCCGAGCATTGCGCCATCGCGGAGGTGGACGTGCCAGTCATCGGGTCGGCGAATCGTCAGATTGGTTACGGGCTGAGCAGTCATCGGGGCTCCGGTTTGGGTTTCCGCTGGCCAGTCCCTAGATTAGCGGCATGACTGAAACAACATCACCCGCCACGACTTTGGCAGACCGCGCCATTATCCGACTCTCCGGCGAGGACGTCCGCGAGTTTCTGCAAGGGTTGGTGACGAACGATGTCGCGGGGCCGTTGCCGGTTTGGGCAGGGCTACTGACACCGCAGGGTAAGGCGCTGTTCGATTTTATTGTCTGGTCGGATGGTGCCGATCTGCTGATCGACTGCGAGGCGGCGCAGGCCGATGCGCTGGTCCGCCGACTGTCGATCTATCGATTGCGCCGACCGATTACGATTGCGAAGGATCCGGGGCTGGCGGTGCATTGGTCGTTGACCGAGGGAACGACGCCGGATCCGCGCAACTCTGCGCTCGGGTATCGCTGGATCTCCGCGCCGGATGGAGTTGCGACCGGCTGGCATGAGCATCGACTGGCATTGGGCGTGGCCGAAGGAGCAGACGAACTGGGGCAGGACAAGACGCTGTGGCTGGAAGCCAACGCGCGCGAGTTGAACGGGGTGAGCTTTACCAAAGGCTGTTACATCGGTCAGGAAAACACCGCGCGGATGCATCACCGTTCGAAGGTTAATCGCCAGTTGGCCGTCGTCGCAAGCGAAGTCGAACCGGAGGGTGCACGGGCCTGGTATCCGGAATTGAAACTGGCTGTGATGCATCAGCGGATCAGCTGATTTTGCAGCACGTCGGCCGGGTCAACGTTGCTCGGCCAATCGTTCGACCAGAAAATCCACGAATACGCGCACGCGGCGGGGCGTGCTGGCACCCCCGACGAACAAAGCATTCAGGTCTTCGGTGTCACCGGGATTATAGAGTTGCAGTAATGCGATGAGATTGCCTGCGGCAATATCAGCCTCGACATGAAAACTGCCGACGCGAGCGATGCCGACGCCCCGTTGCGCCAGTTGAACCAGCGTTTCCCCGTTGTTCGCTTCGATATTTCCGCCGACGTTCAGGGCGATCTGATGACCATCGCGCATGAACGGCCAGCCGGGGTCCGCGCGCCTGAAGTTGAAGTTGAGGCAGTTATGATCGAGCAAGTCTTCTGGCACGGTCGGCGTCCCCGCTCGCTTCAGATACTCAGGAGACGCAATGATCGTGCGACCGTTCGAACCGAGCCGCCGCGCGGTAAGCGGGCTGTCGGACAGCGGACCGAACCGGATGGCGACGTCGGCCTTTCCGCCGAGCACATCGGTCAATTCATCCCCAAGACTGAGATCGACCAATATCTCGGGATAGAGGGCCACGAACTCACCCAGCAGAGGCACGATTGTAAGCCGACCATAGGCAAGCGATGCACTGACGCGCAGTCGCCCGCGTGGCGACGCCTGATACGAGATCGCGCCTTCGGACTCCGTCATATCCGCCAGAATCCGGCGCGCAGCCAAACGATAAGCTTCGCCTTCGGGGGTGAGCGACAATGTGCGGGTTGTGCGAATCATCAGGCGCACACCCAGCCGGGATTCAATGCGCGATATGATCCGGCTGAGCGCCGATGGGGTAAGCCCAAGTAAACGACCCGCCGCCGACAAGCTCCCAGTGCGAGCGACCGCGTCGAACGCTTCCATTTCGCCCGCTCGATCCACCATTGATCGGCTCATTTGTGATTTCCCAGCAAAACTGTTGGTCCGTTAATCGATCTACCGCGTTGTGGACGGAACGACCATCTGTGCTGCGTGAACATTTACGGAAATTGCCATGAAATTTAATCCCGCCATTCTGGCCCTTGCGGTTGGAGCGTTTGGCATCGGTGTCACCGAATTTGCACCAATGGGAATGCTGCCAATCGTAGCGACCGATTTGGGCGTTTCGATCCCGACCGCGGGGCTGTTGGTCAGTGCCTATGCGATCGGTGTGCTGATCGGCGCGCCGTTGATGACGTTGACGACCGCGCGGGTACCTCGGCGGACATTGCTGATCGCCTTGATGGGTATTTTCACCGTCGGAAATCTGCTGGCGGCGCTTTCGGAAAGCTATGCGACGTTGATGTTCGCGCGCGTTTTTACATCGTTTAACCACGGCGCATTTTTCGGCGTGGGATCGGTGGTTGCAGCGGGTCTGGTACCGCCGAACAAGCGCGCCGGTGCCGTCGCCGCGATGTTCATGGGACTGACGATCGCCAATGTCGGTGGCGTGCCCTTCGCTGCCTGGGCCGCCGAACAATTCGGTTGGCGGACAGTGTTCTGGGGAGTTACTGGCCTTGGTCTGATAGCGATGGCGTCATTGCGCTTCGCGTTACCAGTGATCCCGGCAGATAGCGGCAGCGATATGCGGGCCGAACTGCGCGTGCTTGCGCGGGGGCCTGTGTTGGTGGCGTTGGCTTTGACCGTAATCGGATCGAGCGCGATGTTTACGGTCTTCACATATATCGCACCGATTCTTCAGACGCAGGCACATGCCTCGACCGCGTTCGTTGCGGCGATGCTGTTCATCTATGGCATCGGACTGACGGTGGGGAATTGGCTGGGCGGGCGTTATGCCGATCGTTCGGTCGATGGCACTTTGATCGTGACGCTGGCGAGCCTGATGGGGCTGTTGATCCTGTTCGCCTTTGGAATGAACTGGCCCGCAGTCGCGGTGGTGCTGATTTTCCTGTGGGGGGTGGCGAGTTTCGCGCTGGTCCCGCCACTTCAGATGCGCGTGATGACGGAGGCGGCGGAAGCGCCCAATCTTGCCTCAGCGATGAACATCGGGGCGTTTAATCTGGGAAATGCGATCGGTGCAGCGCTCGGCGGGGCCGTTATAAGCGCCGGGCTTGGCTATCCGGCAGTTTCGTTGGCCGGTGCGTTAATGGCGGGAAGCGGGCTTGCGCTGGTTCTGATGCTGCGCCGGCGGGATAGCAGGACCGCGATAGAACTTACGGCCTAGTGCCGATGCGACGGGGATGAGCCGTAGCGAGAATGCCACGCATCATCTGCCAGTTGGCCGAGGATGCGTGGTTTTCTGAATTCTCAGACGTCCAGATTCGCCACGTTAAGCGCATTTTCCTGAATGAACTCGCGGCGTGGTTCGACGACATCGCCCATCAATCGCGTGAAAATCTCGTCGGCCATGTCGGCTTGCGAAATTTCGACCCGGAGCATCGCGCGATTCTGTGGGTCGAGAGTGGTTTCCCACAATTGTTCGGCGTTCATTTCGCCAAGACCCTTGTAACGCTGGATCGACAGGCCTTTGCGCCCTGCGGTCAGGATTGCGTCGAGCAAGTCGGACGGGCGCGTGATATGAATGCCCTTTGCATTGATCGGAGCGGTGTCTTCGACTTCGACGTCCGCATCGTCGCCATCTGCAACGCCTGTTTTCGGAACCACGATCTCAACGGTCGATGGTGCCGGCGCTTTCGCTATCGTCACCAGTCGCGCGATTGATGCATAGCTTTCGGCCTGTTCGGCAACCAGTGTGTGGAGGCGGCGGGCTTCCTGCGAGATCAGGAACGCGGATTCAATGATGTGGTGATCGGTCACGCCGCGCCACAAGCGCTCGAGGTGATAGCCTCCCTCTGCCGCAATACGCGCGCTCCATTTGGCTTCGGGATCGGCGCGGTTCAGCCATTGTGCCGAACGGTTTGCGGCCTCCTGACGCCCCTCTGTGGCGAGATTCGGATCGAGTGCACCCATCAGGGCAAATGCCTCGATGATGGCAGGGTCGTAACGCCGTGGGACGTACTTCATCAACGCGCGCATCCGGCGGGCATGATCGACCAGCATCTTCAGATCTTCACCCGCACGAGCGCCGCCAGCGCTTTCAAGGCGGGTTCCGGCAACGCCTGCTTCGACCAGATAATCGTCGAGCGCGGCATCGTCCTTGAGATAGACTTCGCTGCGTCCGCGCGCCGCTTTATAAAGCGGGGGTTGGGCGATGTAGAGGTGCCCGGCGTTGATGATGTCGGGCATCTGGCGATAGAAGAACGTCAGCAACAGCGTGCGGATGTGCGAGCCGTCGACGTCTGCGTCGGTCATGATGACGATCTTGTGATAGCGAAGCTTGGCGAGGTTGAAGTCGTCCCGCCCGATGCCGGTGCCCATCGCCTGGATCAGCGTGCCGATTTCCCGCGACGACAGCATTCGGTCGAAACGCGCACGTTCGACGTTCAGGATCTTACCGCGCAGGGGAAGGATTGCTTGATAATGGCGGTCGCGGCCCTGTTTGGCTGAGCCGCCTGCGGAGTCTCCTTCGACCAGGAACAGTTCGGACTTCGCGGGGTCGCGTTCCTGACAATCGGCGAGTTTGCCAGGCAGGCTGGCAATGTCCATTACGCCCTTGCGCCGGGTCAGTTCGCGCGCCTTTTTGGCCGCCTCGCGCGCAGCAGCGGCGTCGATAGTCTTCTGGATGATGCTCTTTGCGTGAGCGGGGTTTTCCTCGAGCCATTCGGCCATCTTGTCGGCCATCAGGCTTTCCAAAGGCTGGCGGACTTCGGATGAAACCAGCTTATCCTTGGTCTGACTGCTGAATTTCGGATCGGGGAGTTTGACGGAAACGATCGCGGTCAAACCTTCGCGCATATCGTCGCCGGTCAGCGTAACTTTTTCCTTTTTCAACATTCCCGATTTCTCGGCATAGTTGTTGAGCGTGCGCGTCAACGCGGCGCGGAATGCGGCCAGATGGGTGCCGCCGTCGCGCTGCGGAATGTTGTTCGTGAACGGCAGCACGTTTTCATAATATGAATCGTTCCACTCAAGCGCGACCTCGATGCTGACATCGTCGCGCTGGCCGGTGACCGAGATCGGTTCGGGGAACAATGGCGACTTTGCGCGGTCGAGATATTTCACGAACGCGGCAATTCCGCCCTCGTAGTAAAGTTCGACTTCCTTGCGCTCTTCGTGACGCGCATCGATTAGGAACAGGCGCACGCCCGAGTTCAGAAACGCCAGCTCGCGGAAGCGGTGCTCGAGCTTGTCGAAATCGAATTCGACGATCTTGAACGTCGCGGGCGACGGCAGGAAGGTGACTTTCGTACCCTTTTTGCCGACCGGCGCGGGGCCGACCAGTTTCAGCGGAGCCACGGCATCGCCAAAGGCAAAGCGCATGAAATGTTCTTGCCCGTCACGCCAGATCGTCAGGTCGAGAAATTCGCTGAGTGCGTTGACGACCGAGACGCCGACGCCGTGCAGGCCGCCTGAAACCTTGTAAGCGTTGTCGTTTGACGTGTTCTCGAACTTACCCCCGGCGTGAAGCTGGGTCATGATGACTTCGGCTGCCGAAACGCCCTCCTCGGCATGAATGCCGGTCGGGATGCCGCGGCCGTTATCCTCGACCGTGACCGAGCCGTCTGGGTTCAGCGTGATCTCTATCCGGTCGCAATGTCCGGCCAGTGCTTCGTCGATGGCGTTGTCCGAAACTTCGAACACCATGTGGTGCAGGCCCGACCCGTCATCGGTATCGCCGATGTACATTCCGGGGCGCTTGCGAACGGCGTCCAACCCCTTGAGAACCTTGATGGAATCTGCGCCATATTCATTGGCATTGGGGACGTTTTCGGGGAGGGCATCAGTCGGTGTATCTGTCATTGAATGGTCATAGGGAAATTACGCGGAAAACGCACTAAAAAACGCACATTGCCGGGGTTTCAAGCTTGACCATTCAACCGGCGACAGGGTCATTCATCAATGTCCGCTTGTAGAGCGAGCATGATCATTACGCCGTGAATGACGGTCGTCACAACAATCTGAAAACTGCGGTATAGTGTAGCAGCTTAACCAGTCGGCATGGTTGAAGCTGAGGGCTGGCGAAGCCAGACCCAGCGCGGACCATGTCGTAACGCGTCAAGGGGGACGCGCGTGGTTATAGGCCGACGTTCGGTCAGTCGGTATCCGAGAGACTTACTTTTTTTGCGAACGTCTGGGCACCGCCTCGGCCGACGCCATGACCTTGCTCCAGTTCGGCCAATGTCGGCAGTAGGATCCTGCTCGTGCCGATCGCCGTCATCGCCTGCAGGAAGAACATGAAGGTGAAGCGCCCACGCCCCACCTTGTTCTTGATGCTGACCTCTGTCTCCTCGACGCCGATGCCAGCCATCGCCTCTGCCAGCTTGGCGTAGGATAGCCCTTTGGTCATCAGCTGACCTCGCAGCAGATTCTTCGCGACCGATTCCCAGTCAGCGTCAGTGATCCCAGATTCGTCAGCCATTCGTCGCGTTTCCGATGCCAAAGGTAGCGGATATGCGTCTTTCTGCTTGCCTTAGCCGCGTTGAAGTAGCATATGTGCGACGTTCAGTAGCGGAAACACGTCTCCAATGGCAAGCGGGGGCCGGCAACGGCCACAACATCACACACAGGCGAAGCGGAACCGTACGTTCACGCTCGACGACCTGTATGCGATGAAGGAGGAGGATTACGAACGCCTCTTCCGCCGCATGCGCTGGCCAGAAACCGACGGTGAGCCGGTCTGTCCCAACAAGGAATGCAAGGGCCTCGATCATTGGTGGCTCGAGAACCAACAGCGCTGGAAGTGCAAGGGCTGCCACAAGCAGTTCAGTATCACCAGCGGGTCCGGTTTCCACCATACCAAGCTGCCGTTGCCGACGCTGCTCAAAGCGCTGCGCACCTTCATCCTCGGGTCGAAGGGCAACGCAACTAGCACCCTGATGAAGGACGTCGGGATCCAGTATAAGACGGCGTTCCTGCTCCAGCAGAAATTCCGTGACGGCCTGAAGCACTGCATCGACGAGATTACGCTGGAAGGCGAGGTCGAGATCGATGGCGCCTGGTTCGGTGGATACATCAAGCCCGAGAACCGCAAGATCAACCGCGTGGACCGCCGGTTGAAGGAGAACCTCAACGGTAAGCGCCTGGTCGTCGTCGGTGCTCGTGAACGCGGGCGCCATGGCCGTGCGATCGCACGCGTGTTCGAACAGGAATGGCAATCCATTCCCTGGCTGCGTGAACACCTCGATCGGAGTTCGACCGTCTATTCGGACGAAGGCCAGTGGGACAATCTGCTCGCCTCGCACAAGCTGCTGCAGGTCAACCACTCCGAGGAATACCAGAAGGACGGCTTCATCAACACGAACCAGATGGAGAGCCTGTTCTCCCGTCTCCGTCGGTTCGAGGTCGGCACCCACCACCACATCTCGGGCAAGTATCTCGCCTATTACGCGTGCGACGGCGTCTGGCGCGAGAACAACCGCGAGCTCGACGATCGCGCCAAGCTGGAGCGCGCGTTGGGATGCATCATGCAGGCCCCACCTTCGCGCACGTTCGGCGGCTATTACCAGTTCGGTGCCGCCAACTTGTGGCGTGGCACCGACGACAATCCTTTCGCGGGCTGGGTCCAGTGATGCATCGCGTCTCTATCTCTCGCAAATGAAGTTAAAACCATAATACCGCATAATTCGCATAGTCTTTATACGGATTATGTGGTATTCTTCGTATCATGACGACTCGTCCTAAAAAATCCTGGATGATCCTCAAGCGATTGGCTTTGCTTCTCGAAAGTCCGTTTCTTCCGGTCCAGGAGGTGATTGCACGTGAGGTCGGGTGCGATCAGCCATTCGTATCAAGGGCTGCCAACAGACGCCTGATCCGCATAACGGATCGCGTCACGCATCTCCGGAGGTATGCAGTTATGCGAGTCCGCGCTGAGCGCGTGGCTCACCACGCGAGTGAGGCAGGTGATAGGTGGCGGGGCGCCAAGGATGCCAACAAGGCCAGCACATCCGACCCACGCGCCCGTTCCACTATCGAGGAGCGAGCGGACCAGGAAGTCGTCGGCGATTACGCCAGCGAAGCGGTGAACGGTATTCACATGTATCTCGCCGATGGTTACGACGCCCGCCTCATCGTCGAGCAGATAGCGGTGTTGCGCCGTGCCCAGCAGATCAGACGGCCCGGTAGTCCGCATTCGTCACTGGGCCGGACCACCATGGATCTGTCCCGATGAGTGTGCGCGGTTCATCTCGGGAAATTGAAAACGGCACCCACCGTGGCTCTGCGACCTCGGGGTTTTCTTTGTTGATGGGCCGCGAGCTCGTTTGCGGATGCCGCGATGCCATCCTAGAACAACACACGGTCGTTCCCGGCGACGGAACAGGCATTCAGATTGAGGACGAGCGACCATGACCTTTCGATACATCGGCTCGAAGGCGAGGCTGACCCAGCCACTCTCAGTCGCGATCAGGCCGTTCCTGAAGGATGGCGGGCGTTTCGTCGATGCATTCGCCGGAACAGGGTCCGTCGCGTCGGCCGCAGCGGATGAAGGCTGGCCAGTGTGGGTCAACGATGCCCTGACCAGCGCGATGGTCATGTCTCACGCCCGACTCCTCTCGGCTTCGGAAACGCAATTCAAGCCATTGGGTGGTTACGAGGCCGCCGTGGAGGATCTTAACGGCCTCGCACCGGTGGACGGCTATTTTCACGCCACCTATAGCCCTGCGTCCAGTCGGTCCGAGGGGGGTGGTATTGCCCGCATGTATCTTTCGGAGCCGAACGCATGTCGGCTCGATGCTATCAGGGATCGCATTGCAGATTGGCGCCTTGCGGGGATGATCGACCAAAACGAGGAGGCGCTGCTGCTCGGCGACCTCATCGGCGCGGTTAACAGGGTTGCAAACATTGCCGGAACCTATGGCTGCTTCATGTCGCGCTGGCAGCCCAACGCTCTTCGTGATCTCGCCATGACGCCGCGTCTGCTGAGAACGCAACCGGTGGATTGGAAGGCGACTACCGGTAATGCAGAGGGGCTGAAGGTGGGGAAAGACGATCTGGTCTATCTCGACCCGCCATACACGAAGCGGCAGTATGCGTCATACTACCACATCCTTGAGAGCATCGTGCTGGACGACAAGCCGGAGGTGCAGGGCGTCAGTGGCTTGAGGCCTTGGCATGCCAAGGCTTCCGTCTTCTGCTACAAGCGTAAGGCGTTGCAGGCTCTGATCGACACCGTGACTGGCTACACCTGCGGGCAGGTAATCCTGTCCTACAGTTCCGAAGGTCACGTTGACCTGGACGATCTGCTTACCGCACTCGATCTTACCGGCGATGTGGCGTGCACCGACATCGATGGGATCGGACGGTATCGTCCGAACAGAACGGCAAGCAGCCGCGGTGACACGGTTACGGAATACGTGATCACCTATCGCGCCCACCGGGCCGCGGCGCGGGCCACTCGCCAGGACGCCACCACGACCATGCAGGAGTTGAGGGCATGAGCGCACCATTGCCGCTTGAACAGCAGTTGCTCCTGCCGGCCGAGCGCCGTCTCGAGGCGTTCGTCCAGACGCGTCGCATGGGTGGTGTCGCGGAACGACGCATACAGGCGATCGAGGCCGTAGCCGCCCGCCTCGGAGGTTTCGACCTTCTGGAATACCACGCCGCATTCGGTATCGACACGATCGAGCCGTGGGAGGCACTGGACGACACGGCAGGGGCCATCCTCGACCTCATAAAGAATGCGCCGATGCATCCGTCGCTCGCCCTCGCGGCGCTTGCCCGGGAACGTCTTTCCACGCAGGACCAGCGCAAGGCGGGCGCACACTACACCGATTTTCGGCTGGCCGCGTTCCTCGGTGGCAAGGTCGCGGCCCTTAACCGTGATCGTCGCCCGGTCATCGATCCGGCGGCAGGATCCGGAATCCTGCTCGTCGCTACGGCCGTCGCCACCTGCGGTTCTGATCGCAAGGAAACGGCGCGTTTCCTTGCGGATCGCGTCGTCGCCGCAGACCTGTCGGCTGAAGCTCTGCGCGGTGCGCGTCTCTCTCTGGCATCCCTCACCGGCGATCTCGGCGCCGTGCGGTCGATGACCAGCGCATGGTATGTCGGGGACAGCCTTCTTCGGCCTGCGGACGAATGGCTGGCTGGCGCGCCGACCGGGTTTGGCTCAGTCATCGGCAACCCGCCTTGGGAAAAGCTCAAGGTCCATCGGCATGAGGAGGCGTTGGCGAACGGGCAGGTCAGGCATTACGGCGCCGCCCACACCGTTGGCGAAACGCCCGACCTCTTCCGCCGGCAGGACGAAGTCAGGGAATACGCCCGTTCGGTTGCTGGCAGAATGCAGGTCGGCGGCGGCGAGGTGGATCTTTTCGCAGGCTTCACCCAGCTGATGATGGAGCTTGCGGAGGGGGGCGGCATGGCCGCCCTGCTTCCGGCCGGCCTTATCCGATCGCGTGGGACCGAGGAACTGCGTCGTCGGCTTCTCGACCGATACGACCGCGTCGGCATCACGATCTTCGACAACCGCGCCCGATTCTTCGCGATCGATACGCGCTTCAAGTTTCTGGCCGTGACAGGAGAGGCCCGAACCGGACGTCGGGTCGCAGGTCGCATCGCCCTGGAACATGGAATTGGTCTAGATGACCGTTGCAGCGTCGGCGAAACGACCGAGGTTCCAGTCACGACGTTGCGTGGCCTGCGTCCGGATATGACCGTACCCGAGGTGAAGGATGCGGCAGAATGGCGCCTTTATCTAAAGATGGCCAAGCGGGGCGTCGATTGGCAGACACCTGGCGACGTGTGGTATCCGGAGTTCTGCCGCGAAGTGGATATGACGCGTGAACGCCGCCACTTCCTCGAACAGCGCGCAAAGAACACCCTCCCGCTAGTCGAAGGGCGGATGGTTCATCAGCATCGTTTCGGGGCGAAGAGCTACGTCCACGGGACGGGCCGCAAGGCGATCTGGGACGCCGCGCCGCTCGGTTCCGCTTCGGTTCGTCCGCAGTTCTGGATCGATCCAGTCCATCTGTCCGGTGCGAGCCGCACGCGGGCCAGAACCGTTCGCGCCGCCTTCTGCGATATCGCCGGCCAGACTAACGAGCGCTCCATGCTCGCCGCGGTCGTGCCAGCGGGAGCGGCCTGCGGCAACAAGGTTCCCACGGTCCTGTTTCCGAATAGCCCCGGCGAGGATGCGCTGCACCTGTGGTGCGGAATGGTCAACAGCATGGCATTCGACTGGCTGTTGCGCCGGGTGCTCACGACGACGGTCAACTATTTCCTTCTGCAGAGCGTTCCGCTGCCACCGATCACGCCCGGGTCGCTTCCCGCACGGCGCATTATCGACGCCGCAAAGCGTATCGTCGCTGCCGACGTGTCCGGCAGCGCTGACGCCCCGTCGATCATCGCAACGGCACGGCGCGACATCGACCTGATCTGCCTTCGGGCCTATGGTCTCGACGGCAACGATCTGGAGTTGATCGCCCGCGATTTCCCGAGCATCGATCGCAGCCAGCCAGCGCTTCCGGGTGAACGGCGCTCGACGGTTACGGTCGACTTCCTGTTGGCAGCCCTGCCCGGCAGGCAGCGCGTTCGAGCGGGGCAGCGTAATGCCGAAGCCGAACGCATCGGCGCTGTGGCCTATGTTCCATCGCAGGTGGAACTTGACCGCGAGGCTTCTTCCGCCAACCATACCGCGCAATCGTAAGACGGGGAGCGGATTGAAATGTCAGGTAGCGGTGCGGTCAAGCGGTTCGTCTTTAAGGAGTTGAAATCTGGTGATCTGCGCAAGTTCAGCGCGACCTCCGCCGACAGCACAAGCGGTGGTGGAGCGCGTGACCAGAGGTTCAGCCCGTACGACAAATTCGACGACGTGTTTAACGCCATGTTCAAGGGCAAGCCGGAACACAGGAACAGAAAGAAGAAGGACGGCACGACCGAACAGTTGACGGTCTACGTTTCGCCCATCGCTGTCCACGCCGATGATACGCACCGGACCAATCCTTCCAAGGAGATGCAGCACGAAAATCAGCCTTACCTGGTCCAGACATTGAGATACTGGCCTCCTACCGAGGTCCGCGCCAACGAGGGTCGTCTTGGCGAAGTGAGCAAGCTCGACCTTGCCCCGCCTTCCGACAAGGGCAGAGTCTTTCTGTTGATCTTCGAGGACGATACGGCGCTCACCCCGCGAATAGCGTTCGTGACCGAACACGACGTGAAGGCCAAGAGCTGGGAGAAGAGCATCAACGACTTCTTCGAGAAGCTGTTGGAGACGCCCGCGACCACAAACGCCGTGATGGGATACAAGGATTTCGTGAACAAGACGTCGTGGACCAAGGAGCCGTGAGCGCGACACCGACCATCGATGCGGTGCTTCGCGCCTTGTCGGAAAGACAGAACGTCCTTTTGTCAGGACCTCCGTCGAGTGGCAAAACGCACTTGATGCAGGCGGTCGCGAACGCATTCTCAATTTGGGCGCCTGTGGCGCCGTCCAGCGGCCCTCGTTCCGCTTCGGCACGCATCGCGATCCCGGCGAACACACCCACCCCACAGGGGCCGATCCCGACAATGCCGAGTCCGGGACGGTCTGGGAGGCATGTCGAGCGCATCGCTTTCTCCGCGAACACCAAGGCACGCGATTTCACTAGCGCGTTCGTGCCTATGGTGGGCGCGTCGGGTAGCGCGTCGATCGGCTTTATGGTCGAGACTGGCGCTCTGATCCGTGCCAACGATCAGGCGTTGTCAGGGGGCGCAGCGCTGCTGGTGATCGATGAACTGAACAGAGGGCCCGCTGTTCAGCTTTTCGGCGATGCCATCGTCTCGATCGAAACCGACAAGCGACTCGACCACAATGATCAGACGACGCTGAACAGCTGGCCTATGCGCGTCCTCGACAAGAGCGGCACGACGGTGCCGGTCTACCTGTCACGGCATCTCTACATCCTGTCCTCGATCAATATGGCCGACACGTCGATCGAGCCGCTGGACGTCGCATTCCTTCGCCGTTTCGAGACGATACCGGTCATGCCGGATCCGGCACTGGCGAGAGTTCATCTCGCTGCCGCCGGGGTCGGAGTTGCGCTGCCGCCAGCTCCAGTCGGGCCGGCACACGTGACGGAGGCCGCCGTCCGCGCATGGGAACATGTGAACGAGCGGATCACCATCGGCCGTTCCGCCGACTACCAACTTGGGCACGGCATCTTCCTCGGGCAACCGAACGCTCCAGCGACCATCCAGGAAGCGCTCGAGCTCGCTACAGGCTGGTGGCGCAAGATCCACACCCACGTGCGCGAGGTCTTCTACGGCGACGTGCTCGGCGTTGGAGTGGCTTTGAACGCCGGAACCGATCCTGCGGGATATCAGCTGCTCAACGCCCCATATGGTCAGGACGAGCGTCAGCGGATCGTGGAGCCAACCATCGACCCGTCAACGATCTACGGCGTGCTGAAGCGCGTTTCCGGTGCGTAGCCCCGTCGTCAGGATCACCATCGCCGAATACGGCACGCCGGAACCGGTAATCGCGGAGATCGCAGCAGCGGCACGGTCAACAGCATCGGAAGCCGAGGCGCTACTCAGGCGCCATGGCGAGCGACTGCAGCGTCGCCACGGGCTTAAGGAAAACCCGATCGAGATCCGCAGCGACGGCGTGACCGCTAAAGGCATCGCGGGTGTGATTGCATTGTCCCCGCGTATTGAGCTCGAGATCAGGCCGAAGTTCGCCGCGCCCGGATCTGATTGGCACGCTGATCTGGTGTTTCTTGCCGTCATCACCAGACATGGACACATCGATACCGCCTCCTCCATATCGTCCCTTGTTTCCGAGGCGAACAGTCTGGCTGACCTGGTCGCCCGCGTCGTCATCCTGTCGATCGAACGCAATCAGCGAGCACCGCTGCGAACGCGACGCGCGAGGACGATCGAGAGTTTCGAACCCGAGGGGGAAATGGACCCCGACGTGTTGCTCAATCCGGGTGAGGAAGGATGGCGTCAGCATTCCTACGCCATGAGCCGGGACAACGAATATTGGGCAACCATTCATCGCGGCGCGCTCGTTCTGCTGCCTCACGTTCGCAACGCCGAGATCGCCGCCAGACTGAGCGATACGGTAACGCGTTGGGGGCGACCAACGACGCCACCCAGTCGGTTCCATAGGCTGCTGCCGCCCCGGTTGTCCGTATGGCAATCGCCATACGATTTGTGCTTCGAACTCGCGCAGGGGGCCAGCATGAGCCCTGGTGCCGGCCATCAGGCGACGTTCGAGTTCACCTTGGACATGTGGCGGGCTTGGGAGACGCTGATCGAGCGCGGGCTTGTTGCCGCATTGGGCGCGGCGCGTGTCGAGTTACAGAAGGAGACAAGCCTCGGTAGGCTAGACAGGAACGGTCGCATCTCGACGGTTACGGTGATTCCGGACGCCATTGTCGACGTCGGTCGACCATTGGTGGTCGATGCCAAGTATAAAGGCCGATGGAGGTCTGATGGACGCGGTTACGAGCCGATTTCCGCTGCAGACCGGTATGAAGCGATGGCCTTCATGATGGCGACCGGTGCCGAGGACGCCATCCTATTGTATCCGAGCATCGATGGTGTGTCTGTCGATGAACCCGTGCAGATCGTGCAGCGCGAGGAGCTTCCGACTGGCAATCTAAGCGCGGTCGCAATCGGCGTGTCGGGCCTGTCGCACCCGCAGGGAATGACCAGACTTCGGTCGCGTCTGAACGAAGTGATCGCCCTTTCAAGCCACGTCATCGCGACCACCTAACGACGATCGCCCCGATCGCCGTACCTGAAACCGCGGTGCCTGCCTCTGCACGGCTGGTCAGCGCGCCAGCACGAGGCTACACCGCGATGAACCAGCTTCGACCGTAGTCGTCTGTGTGCTTGACGATGCCGTCCTTCTCCTTGGCCCGCAGGGTTGAGTCTACGGCATTGACGGTGCTGCGTATCTGGGCCTTGTCGGGCGTTTCGTCGCCGTTGCGCCTCAACACCTCCAAGGCGATCTTGCGAGTAGGTATCGGAGCCGCCGCCTCCCGTAGGATATCGAGCGTTAGCCTCGTCGTCTGACCTGGACGCACCGATGACTTGTGAACATGCTGCTTGATCGGCTTGACCGCGCCAGCCACCCATTCGGGGTTGATCTCCTGCATCACCACATCCGCGCATTGCAGCACGTGTCGAAGACGACCTTCCCGGTCACGCAATCCATCGAGGCGCTGAAACAGCGATTCGATGCGCGCTATCTCTTCCGCATGCTCACGGGCTTCCGCGGCCCAGTGCCCCATCTTGGTTTCGAGAGATTCCCGGAGATTGCTCGCGCCCATGATTCCCTACCGTAGTGTGCGTGGGACCATAGCAGCTGGATCATACCAGGCGGTAAATGTAGCTTGGTTAGTCTGCTACACTATACCGGAAAACTGGTCGGGGAAAGAGGATTCGAACCTCCGGCCCCTGCCTCCCGAAGGCAGTGCTCTACCGGGCTGAGCTATTCCCCGACCGATCGTCGCGCCAAGCGCGGCAAGGCAGCGGCTTTAGCGGAGCGGTTGCGGCCCATCAAGCCTGACAAATCATCACTGCTCCGAATGGCCGGCGGCAAGCATTTCGGCGACATCGACGAACTTTTCACGCGGTGCGCCAGCGCGGGCGCGGGCGGCTTCGGCGGTTTCGATTTTTTGCCAGTCGCGGAATGTAACAACCTCGACTTTGCGTGTGTCCAGCAACACGTCGAGGGCGGCGCGTCCGTCTTTGCCTGCTCCATCACCGATATCAGCAACGATGTGATCGGCAATCATATAGCCGTCGGGGCGGTTGGTACCGATCGTTCCGCTTGGACCTCGCCGTGCCCAGCCCACGCAGTAAAGACCGGGGAGAATGCGGCCATCGTCATTGGCAAAGCGTCCACGGGCTTTGTCATAGGGCACGCCGTCGATTGGTGGTGTGCGATATCCGATACAGGCAACGACTAGGCTGGCGGGCACGACATAGGTTTCGCCGGTGCCTACCGATCGGTTATCCTCGTCCAGTCGCGTGCGTTCGACGATCACGCGTTCGACCTTGCCATCGCCCTCGATCGCGATTGGCCGCGCAAAGAAATCGAAGTCGATGCCGATGGGTTTTCCCGCAGGCTCTATGATCGCGAAGTTGCGGAGATGGCCCACCGATTTGCGTACACCGGGTTCCAACTGCGCGTCGCTGTCAGGATGGGGCAAATGATGAGACGCCACAAAGGGTTGGGCGCGCTCGAGACGGCCGAGTTCGCCAAGTTCTTTCGGCGTCATGGCAATCTGGTGTGGCCCGCGTCGCCCGAGCAACGTCACGCGCGATATCGCCGAATGATCGAGAGCATCGAGCGCATGGGCGGCGATATCCGATCCATCGAATTCGCCGCGTGTCTTGGCCAATATGCGCGCCACGTCGAGAGCGACATTGCCGTTGCCCACGACCACCGCACCGGGACCAGCGAGCGGTGGATCGAGGTCGGCGAAATCAGGGTGGCCGTTATACCAACCGACAAATGCCGCCGATCCGGTGACGCCGGGCAGGTCGTCGCCGGGGATCCCAAGTGTCAGGTCGGCAGGTGCGCCGGTGGCAAGCACAACTGCATCATAGAGAGATTGAAGTTCGGAAATGCTGATATCGCTGCCAACGGAGACATTGCCGACAAAGCGCACGTTATCGCTGAGCGACACGCTTTCGAAACGATTGGCAACGGCCTTGATGGACTGGTGATCGGGCGCGACGCCGGTGCGGATCAGGCCATAGGGAACCGGCATCCTGTCGATGATATCGATCCGGACGTCATCGCCGAACGCCTTCTGACAGGCTTCTGCGGTGTAATATCCGGCCGGACCGGACCCGATGATGGCAATGTGGCGCAATGTTTTGCTCTCCCGACGTCATTGTCGGAGGTGATGCTAAGGCAATTGCGGCGGTGTGCAAGGCAGCCCCTTCGATATGATACCGAAGGGGCCAAATTGAACTTACTGAGAAGGCGTCAATCGCGTGTTGATAACCCAACCCGTATTGTCGTTTTCGTCAGTGACTTCCCACCACAGGCCTTCTTTGCGACCTGTCGGATAAAGGATCGTTCCCGCAGGCGCTGTTCGGACGACGCGGCCACCGGGGGCGGCCGTTGCGCGCATCGCCACGGCACCCATCGCCGTATAGGTTTTGGTCGGGGTTGCTTCGGCAGTGCCGACGCTGCCGGGACGAACCAGACCCAGATCCATTACCATTTTCGAATAGGCCTGAATGAAGGCGAGCGTCACGATGCGACCAATGTCGGTATTGTCGTATCCGCCACCAACGGCAGCAGCGCCGCCGCCGAAAAAGCCCATTCCGCCGCCGCCGCCGAAGCTGAGGCTATTCTTGACGGCATAGCCATCCTGCACCGCAATCGTTTCGGTCGTGCGAACGTTGGTGAGCGAGAGGACGGTGTTGGCCTCCATTTTCTTGCTGCCGATTCCGCCGACCAGTCCGCCAAAGCGTCCGCCAACGAGGCCGCCGATGCCAGCGCCAATACCGCTGCCGCTTGAATTGCGATTCGAAGCCTGAACTTCGGCAACGAGAACATAGTCGGCCGCCTTGATCTGGCCCTGTCCGACGTTGGACCGGCGCTGGAGGCCAAGGTCGCCACCGATGTCACGCTCACGTTGTGCGGCGCTAAGGCCCGAGCCACGGTCGACGAGATTGAAACAACCCGAGCGCTGAACCAGAACTTTGATGAGTTTCTGCGGACCGGTCAGTTGAAACTGCGTCCAACCCGATGGATCATCGCCATCCATGACAGAAACTGTGCCGAGCTTGCGTGTGCAGTGCGGAACATCGGTCAGGGCCGCTTCCTGCGTGCGTTGTGTGCCAGACGGTCTGGCTGGGCCCGCGAATGCAGGTGAGGTTGCCACGAGCGAGAACGCCGCTCCGGCAAGCATTGCATTTCTAATCATTTTATTCCCCGTCCTGAATGTGAATCTGTTGCGCCCTTTGCGATTCGCTATGCCGCCAATTATTCGGAAAAGCGACCCTTCGCGTACAGAGGCTGACTTGCGCGTAATGCCCTGCTAGGCGCTGACGAATGACACCTCTCGACAAGATCCGTAATTTTTCGATCATCGCCCATATCGATCACGGTAAGTCCACTTTGGCGGACCGGCTGATCCAGACCACGGGCGGCCTGACCGCGCGTGAGATGTCGGCTCAGGTTCTCGACAACATGGATATTGAGAAAGAGCGCGGGATCACGATCAAGGCGCAGACCGTGCGGTTGGAATGGAAGGGCTATGAGCTCAACCTGATGGACACGCCGGGCCATGTCGATTTCGCCTATGAGGTCAGCCGTAGCCTTGCCGCGTGCGAGGGGGCGCTGCTGGTGGTCGATGCCGCGCAGGGCGTCGAGGCGCAGACGCTTGCCAACGTTTATCAGTCGATTGAGCATGATCACGAGATCGTGCCTGTCATCAACAAGATCGATTTGCCCGCAGCGGAACCCGAAATGGTTCGCAAGGAGATCGAGGAAGTCATCGGTCTGGACGCGTCGCGCGCGGTCATGACCTCGGCTAAATCGGGCATCGGTATCGAGGAAGTGCTGGACGCGATCGTCGAGCGTATTCCGCCGCCGAAGGGCGATCGAGAGGCGCCGCTAAAGGCGATGCTCGTCGATAGCTGGTACGATCCGTATCTGGGTGTCGTTATCCTGATTCGCGTGATCGACGGCGTCTTGCGCAAAGGGCAGGAAATCCAGTTCATGGCGGCCGGCACCAAGCATTTGGTGGACCGCGTCGGCTGTATGCGGCCCAAGATGGAGATTTTGCCCGAACTGGCTGCAGGCGAAATCGGGTTTATCACCGCGCAAATCAAGGAAGTCGCACAGACCCGAGTCGGCGATACGATTACTGATTCGAAGCGGCCTGCACTCGAGGCCCTGCCGGGCTTCAAGGAAGTTCAGCCAGTCGTGTTCTGCGGCCTGTTCCCGGTCGATGCGAACGATTTTGAGAAACTGCGGGAAAGCATCAGCAAGCTGCGTCTGAACGATGCCAGCTTCAGTTTTGAAACCGAGAGCAGCGCGGCATTGGGCTTTGGTTTCCGTTGCGGGTTCCTAGGGCTGCTACATCTGGAGATTATTCAGGAGCGCCTGACTCGGGAATATGATCTCGACCTGATTACGACCGCACCCAGCGTGATCTATGAAATCCATATGAATCATGGTGCGGCAACGATCGAACTGCACAATCCGGCCGATATGCCCGATGCCAGCCGGATCGACTTTATCGAGGAGCCGTGGATCGAGGCTGTGATCTATGTGCCGGACGAATATCTCGGGTCTATCCTGAAGCTGTGTCAGGACCGTCGTGGTATACAGAAGAACCTGACCTATGTCGGTGGCCGTGCGCAGGTGACTTACGAACTGCCGCTTAACGAAGTGGTATTCGATTTCTATGACCGGCTGAAGTCGATTTCACGCGGCTATGCCAGCTTTGATTATCATCAGATCGGCCACCGTGAAGGTGATCTCGTGAAGATGAATATCATGGTCAATGCCGAGCCTGTCGATGCGTTGAGCATGATCGTTCACCGCGGCACGGCGGAAGCGCGCGGGCGAGGGATGTGCGAGCGATTGAAAGATCTGATCCCGCGTCATTTGTTCAAGATTCCGATTCAAGCTGCAATCGGTGGCAAGGTGATTGCGCGCGAAACGATTGCCGCGATGCGCAAGGACGTGACCGCGAAATGTTATGGCGGCGACATCAGCCGCAAGAAGAAGCTGTTGGATAAGCAGAAAGAGGGCAAAAAGCGGATGCGCGAATATGGCAGCGTCAGCATCCCGCAGGAGGCCTTTATCGCAGCCCTGCGCATGGGCGACGACACATAGGGTTTAGGCCTTAGTCTCTGGTCCCCAGGCCCGAAGGAAGCTATCGACGGCAGCCGTAATATCGCGTGCTACGGCATCGGGGGCGGGGGCTTCGATGCCGAAAAGCGCGTGCTGAAACGAGTTCGACTGGCACATCGACGAAAACTGCCGCGATGCCAGCGCGGGGTCGCCTTTACGAAGCCGGCCATCGTCCATCATTGCAGCGAGATATTCGGCGAGACGCGCTTTGCCCCGCTTTGGACCGCGTTCAAAGAACAGGCGGCCAAGTTCGGGAAAACGGCCAACTTCTCCCGTTACGACGCGATGCAGATTGATAATCGGTGGCGACAACATCGTCGAAAGCATCGCGGCTGCAAAGTGTTCGAGCACCTCTGCAACCGGGCGTTCGGGCGATAAAACTACTGATAGTGCACAACCATATTGCTCGACGACATCATCTACGACCGCCGTGAACAAATCCTCCTTCGAGGGAAAATAGGTCCACAAAGTTGTTTTCGATCCACCGACCTGCGCCGAGATCGCTGACATAGTGGTTCCGGCATAACCGTTCTGAAAGAACGCGTTGCGGGCTGCTGTAACAAAAGCACTGCGGCGAGCGTCTTGCGCACATTCGATTGGCGAAGCTGTCATAACCATATTTCCGTACTATCGAGTATCATTGCAATTGACAACTGGTCGGAATCGCGCGAGTGGGCCGCAATCAAATTTTTGTACCAGATAGTACGGTCCATTTCTCTATGCGTTTGTCGTTTTCTGCCCTTTCAATTCTCGTCTGCCTTGGCGGGTGCGCAACAGTGTCGCACCTCGGTGCAACGCCGCAGATTCGCGCGCCTGAAACTTTGGCATCGGCGACCAGCCTGCCGCACACGCATTCGGACTGGCCGACCACCGAATGGTGGACCGCTTATGGAGATCCTGCGTTAAGCGGTCTGATCGACGAGGGCATGAAGGATTCCCCCGATGTCGCCGCAGCTACCGCTCGCATCCGGCAAGCCGAAGCATTATCACAGCAGGCCGGTGCCGCATTGCTGCCCAGTGCAACGCTCGATGGTATGGCTGGCGGAACCAAGCAGAGTTACAATCTGGGCATCCCCCCGCATTCGTTCCGAAAGGCATTCAGGACACCGGACGTGTGACCGGCACGTTCTCGTTCAACCTCGATCTGTGGGGCAGGGACCGTGCGGCGCTTGCGGCCGCCACATCAGAAACCGAAGCCGCACGCGTCGATTTCGAACAGGCCCGCCTGATGCTCAGCACTGGCATCGCGTCGGCCTATGCCGATCTGTCGCAATATTACGTCCAGCGTGATGTTGCGGTCGATGCGCTTAAAGTTCGTCAGTCCACTGTCGACCTGACATCGCAGCGTGTCGCCGTGGGCGTCGATACGCGCGGTAGCTTGCGGCAGGCGGAGTCACGCGTTCCTTCGGCCCGCGCCGACATCGCCGCGCTGGACGAGGCGATCGTACTGACCCAACACCGCCTCGCCGCGCTGCTTGGTGCGGGGCCGGATCGGGGATTGCAGATTGCACGGCCCGTGCTGCGCGATGCTCCCACCGGGGTGCCAATGAATGCCGGAGTCGATCTTATTGGGCGACGTCCGGACATCGTTGCTGCACGGCTCCGTGCAGAAGCCGCGGCCAAGCGGATCAAAGTCGCGAAGGCCGATTTCTACCCAAACATCAGCTTGTCGGCAGTTGTGGGCTTGCAGTCGCTGGGCCTGGGTCAATTGTTCAACAGCGGTTCCAGCTATGGCACTGGCGGTGCGGCATTCAGCTTGCCGATATTCGACGGTGGCCGGATTGCCGGGCGCTATCGCGGAGCTCGCGGGGAATATGACGAAGCCGTTGCGCGGTACGATTCGACGTTGATCGCGGCGTTACGGGAAACCGCCGATGCCTTGTCGAGCCGGCAAGCGGCAGATGTGCGCCTGAACGATCAGCGTCAGGCACTTGCCGCTGCGGAAGAAGCGCGCAAGATCGCAGCACTTCGATATCGCGGCGGACTTTCCAACCAGTTGCCGGTGCTGAACGGCGATGACACGGTGTTGATCAGCAGACGCGCCGTCGCCGATCTGGAAGCGCGTCGCCTTTCGCTCGACATCGCCCTCATCCGTGCCCTTGGCGGTGGTTACCGTGACACCCGAATTTCATCAGGAGCCAGATAATGGCCGACGCAAACCCATCCGAAATGACCGCTGCTCAAGAGGAAAGCCCCTCCGCCAACGATCAGGCGGAGAACAAGGCTCCCCCAAGGGAAAACAACGCAAAACGGAAAAAGCTGTTTCTGATCCTTGCGATCGTGGTCGCGGTAATCGCGATCCTTTGGGGCATCTGGTATTTCGTAACGCAGGCGGGCCGCGTTCACACCGATAACGCCTATGTCGGTGCAGACACGGCGCAGGTCACGCCGTTGGTTGCCGGGGCCGTCAAGGAAGTGCGCGTCGGAGGAACGCAGGTCGTTCACAAGGGCGACATATTGGTCGTGATCGACGATGCCGACGCAAAGGTCGATGTTGCGACCGCACAGGCAGCGTTGTTCGCAGCGCAGCAGCGATACGGACAGGCAGATGCCAACGTCGGTGCGGCCCGCGCCAAAGTCGATGCTCGCGTCGCCGACATAGCGCAGGCGCGCGCCAAAGCTGCCGATTCTGTGGCCCAGCTGGAGCGGGCACGCGTGGATTTGTCACGCCGGGAAGCCTTGGTGGGTAGCGGTGCCGTATCGGGCGAAGAGCTTTCATCGGCCCGTGCGGCTTACTCTGCGGCCAAGGCCGATCGCGATCTTGCAGCGGCGGGCATTGCGACGGCTCAGGCGACACGCACGTCGGCGCTGAGCGATGTTGCTGCCACTGAAGCTTTGACGCGCGGCACGAACGTTTCGACTACGCCTGACGTGGCATCGGCCCGCGCGCGTCTGGACAAGGCGCAACTCGACTTGTCACGCACGATCATCCGTGCGCCGATCGATGGTGTCGTGACGAACCGTCAGGTCCAGGTCGGACAGCGGGTTGCGGCGGGTACCCCGATCATGACGCTGGTCCCGCTGGCATCGGTTTATGTCGATGCCAATTTCAAGGAAAGCCAGTTCAGGCGGATAAAGATCGGCCAGCCGGTCGAACTGACGTCGGATTTCTATGGCAGCGGCGTGGTCTATCATGGTCGCGTAACCGGATATGCGGGCGGGACCGGCGCGGCGTTTTCGTTGATTCCCGCGCAGAACGCGACGGGTAACTGGATCAAGGTTGTCCAGCGTTTACCGGTTCGCGTCACGCTCGATGCGCGTGAGCTTCGGGATCATCCATTGCGCGTCGGCCTGTCGATGGATGCAATAATCGATACGCGCGGCGACACAGGGCGCGAATAATCATGGCAAGTGCGCCTGCCGAGCCGGAACCGCTTACCGGGGCAAAGCTGTTGCTTGCCGCATTTGCGCTCGCGCTCGCCAATTTCGTCGTCGTGCTCGACACGACGATTGCCAACGTATCGGTGCCTCACATCGCGGGCGGCCTTGCGGTCTCGCCGACGCAGGGCACCTGGGTCATCACCAGTTATGCCGTCGCCGATGCGATCAGCGTTCCACTGACCGGGTGGCTGTCCGCGCGGTTCGGCAGTGTGCGCTGGTTCATTATATCGTTGTGCGGCTTTGCCGTGTTTTCATTCCTGTGCGGCGTTTCGGGTACGCTTGGGATGCTCATCACATTCCGTATTCTGCAGGGACTGTCCGGTGGTCCCTTGATGCCATTATCGCAGACATTGCTGCTGCGGATATTTCCCAAGAATAAAAGCGGGGTGGGACTCGGTATATGGGCGATGACAACGACGTGCGCTCCGATCCTTGGGCCAATTCTCGGCGGTCTGATCAGTGATAACTGGTCGTGGCCGTGGATATTCTTTATCAATTTGCCCGTCGTCGCCATTTGTATTTTCGGTGTAACGCGGCTGGTCACTCCATATGAAACGACGGTGGTGAAACGTCGTATCGATCTGGGCGGACTGGCATTGCTCGTACTGTTCGTCGGCGCGTTCCAGATCATGCTCGATACAGGGCGCGAGAACGATTGGTTTAATTCGGCCTATATCGTCACGCTCGGCCTTATCGCGCTGGTCGGATTTGTGGCGTTCATTATCTGGGAGCTGACTACCGACGAACCGATCGTGGATATCCGCATCTTTCGGCATCGCGGTTTTCTGGCGGGCACTGTTGCGATCTCGCTCGGGTTCGGCGCCTATTTCGCAACCGTGGTTTTGACTCCTCTCTGGCTCCAGCAGGTGGTTGGTTATACCGCGACCGATTCCGGATATACGGTGGCATGGGGCGGCTTGTTTGCGGTACTTCTCTCTCCCCTTGCCGCCAGAATGATCGGTAAAATCGACCTGCGCTATATGGTCAGCGCAGGAATATTGTATTTGGGGGCAACCTCCGCATTGCGGGCCGGGTGGACCTCGGGTGCCGACTATTGGACGCTATCGTTACCGCAGCTTTTGCAGGGCGCAGGTATGCCTTTCTTTTTCATCGGGCTTACGGCGTTGACGCTTGGAAGTGTGAAACCCAGCGAAACCGTGTCGGCTGCGGGATTGATGAGCTTCATGCGGACATTGTCGGGCGCGGTCGGGACGGCTCTGGCGACGACAGCATGGGATAATGCGAGTCGTGTGTCCCGGTCCGAAGCTGTTGCTTCACTGAACGATCCGGCAGCTACGGTTAGCGCAATGCAGCAGAGTGGGCTCACTTATGAACAGGCACGGGCATCGCTGGATCACCTGGTGGATATCCAGGCATCGACCCTCGGTATGCTCAACGTATTCCTGATCGCGTCATCGATATTCCTGATTGCCGCAATGGTCGTGTGGATGGCACCCAGTGTGAAAGGTGGAGCGCCTGCTGTCGGCCATTAGTCAAAAACGTGGCTTTTTTGCAACGCAGCAAAAGAGTCTTTTACTTCATTCTACCAAAGTGTTGCGGCTGTCATTGAACCGCAACAGAATGATCCCAAGGGCGATGACATAACGCAGGGCGGCGTTGTGCAGGGGCATCATTGTCCACTTGGGGGTACCATATTTATGAAGAAGCAGCTTTTATCGAGCGCGGCGCTGTTTGCGCTCGCGATTCCTGGTTTTGCGATCGTTACGCTGGTTGCACCGAACACGGCCAGTGCGCAGGAAACGACGTCATCGATACAGGGTTCGGTGACGGAAGGTGACGCCGCAGTGTCTGGCGCTGAGGTCGTTGTCACCCACGTTCCATCGGGCACGCGCTCGACGGCGAAAACGGGTGCAGACGGCAATTTCAGCGTCAGCGGACTGCGGGTCGGCGGTCCATTCACCGTTACGGTCCATTCACCGTTACGGTCAATGGAACGTCGGTTACCGATGTGTACACAGTCGCCGGGCAGTCGTTCAATCTGCCTATCAATATCGCCACCGGTGGTGCGGACATCATCGTTACCGCTTCGAAAGTGACGAATGCCGGAACGGTCTCTAAGGGGCCTGCAACGGTTCTTGGCAGTGAGCAGATTTCCCAGATCGCCAGCATCAACCGCGATATCCGCGATCTGATGCGGCGCGATCCATTTGCAACGCTCGACACCAGCAGCACCAGTGGCAGGAACGTCAGCTTTGCGGGCCAGAATGCGCGCTACAATCGTTTCACGATCGACGGTGTTCCGATCACGGACGGTTTCGGTCTTAACCCCGATGGACTTCCCTCGCGTCGTGGCCCCGTGCCACTCGATGCTATCGAACAGTTCCAGACGAAGATCGCGCCATATGACGTCCGTGACGGGTTTTTCCAGGGCGGTACGGTCAATGCGATCCTGAAGTCGGGTACGAACAATTTCCACGGCACGGCGTTTTACACATACAGTTCCGATGGTTTGATCGGGTCGCGCACAAAGCCGTACATCACGAACACGACCGGAATCATCAATTCACCGAAGTACAAAGATCGCGACTTTGGTGCTGAACTTTCCGGCCCAATTATCGCCGATAAATTGTTCTTCATGGTTGCGGGCGAACGGGTCCGCGCCAGCAAGCCGATCAATTCGGGCACGGTTGAAACCAATGCGGGATCGCCCGTTCCTGGCGTAACCGACGCCATTGTCAGCCAGATCGTCGGCATCGCCAAAACGAAATACGGCTATGATGCTGGCGGCGTGTTACGGAGCAACGGCGATAAGGACGACCGCCTGGTCGCAAAGCTGGATGCGAACATTTCTGACACGCAGCGTGCGTCGCTGACTTATATCTACACCAAGGATTCGTTGATCACGGCAACGACCAACAGCAACACGTCCCTTGGCCTCGAATCCAATGCCTATACCAAGCCGAACCGGGTTCATGCCGGTATTTTCCAGCTAAACTCGCAATGGTCGTCGTCATTTTCGACCGAAGCACGCGTTCTGTACAAGGATTACAAGAGCGGCCAGATACCCCTGCTCGCCAACGGTGCGCAGTTTACGATCTGCACTGCGCCGACCTCCGATCGGTCGGACCCTGCAGGCCTTCCTGCCCAAACCAACCTGTCTACAGTTTGTCCGGTTGGAACGCCCAGCGTACTGATCGGCCCTGGCGGTCCGAGCCAGTTCAACGTGTTGCGCACAAAGACATGGGGCGGTTCGCTGGTCACGCGTCTTTCGCTCAACGACCATAATCTGCGGTTACTGGCGGACTATCAAAACGTCGATACGTTCAACCTGTTCGTGAGTCCCGGGAACGGCACCTATTATTTCGATTCAATTGCCGACTATCAGGCAGGTAATGCGCAAAGCTTTAACTACAGCAATGCGGCTTCGCTGAACCAGCAGGACGCGGCAGCGAGCTTCCGATACCAGACGTACACGTTCGGTATTCAGGACGACTGGCGTGTAAACGACATGCTTAATGTATCTTATGGCGCGCGCTATGATCTGTTCGGTTTTTCCAGTCGGCCTGCCACTAACCCGTTCTTCCAGTCACGCTATGGGTTCACCAATACCAGTTACATCAACGGTCTTGGCTTGTTTCAGCCGCGCGTCGGGTTCGACTTCCACCCGATTTCACGGATTAGCATTCGCGGCGGCGGCGGTATTTTCGGCGGCGGTACTCCCGACGTCTATGTGTCGAACAGCTTTGCCAACAGCGGCGTGCTGCAAAATAGCCTGAGTGCAGTTCTCACCAATGGCGGTACTTATCAGGTCAATGGCGCGAACACGACGACAGCAAATGGCCAGTCGATCCTGAACAACGTCAACATCTCGCAGATATCGCCTTCTGCCGGTGTACAGACCGTATTGAACAACCGCACCAGCACTGCGGCGCTCGATCCGAATTTCAAGGCTCCCTCCCAGTTCAGGGCAACCTTGTCGGCCGACTATCGTGCGAATCTCGGCCCGTTGGGCGACGGGTGGAACTTTGGAGCTGACTTCTTCTATTCGAAGGTTCGCAATCAGGTCCTCTTCACCGATATTCGGTCGATTCCGGTGGCCGGATCGTTTACCCCTGATGGTCGTCAGCGCTATCAGAACGCCATTCCCGGTGTGTCCAATACCGACGGTAACAACGATATTTTGCTGACGAATTCCAAGCTGGGTCGGAGCTATGTCGGTGTCGTCAGGTTTGAGAAAACCTTCGACTTCGGCGTCAACTTCTTTGGCAGCTATACGAGGCAGGACGTAAAGGATCAGAACCCTGCCACGTCGTCTGTCGCGTTGTCGAATTACAGCAATGGCGCCTATCTCGATCCGAACGTCGTGGCTTATGGCCCGTCCAACGATCAGGTGAAGTGGTCATTCAAATATGGCGTCGGCTTTGATCGGAAGCTCTTTGGCGACAATCACACGCGGCTCAACCTGTTCGGTGAAACGCGTGCCGGATCGCCGTTCAGCTACACGTTCCAGGATGCGACCGGCAATCGCAGCAGCGTCTTTGGCACGACCGGAAGCAACTCGCGTTATCTGTTTTATGTACCCACGGTAAACGATCCACGGGTTACTTATGACAGCGTTGCTACACAGGCTGCTGTCGAAGCGATCATCACGGGCAGCGGCCTTGCAGGATATCGGGGCCAGATCGCACCTCGCAATGCCTTCCGTTCGAAGGCGTTCACAAAGATCGATCTGCATCTTGAGCAGGAGCTTCCATTACCTTTGGGCAGCAAGTTCACGGTGTTCGGGGATATCGAAAACTTCACTAACCTGCTTAATCACAAATGGGGTCAGCAGCTTCGTGCGACCTTCAACTACAACAAATCCGTGGTGCGTGTGACGTGTGTTGCCGCAGGAGCGAATACCTGCGCGCAATATCAGTATTCTTCACCGACCCCGGCCAACCTTCTGGCTGACCAGCTGGTAACGGCCAACGGATCGTCGCTTTACGCGATCCGCATCGGCGCTCGCATCAGCTTCTAAAATACAATCGCGACGATAGGCCGCCGTCCTTTACCCAAGGGGCGGCGGTTTTCGTTTGAGCTATTCCTCGGCGATCGCCCGCGCCATCATGCCATTTACCGGGCGTGACAAAACGCGGCGGAGCATGGGTTCGAAAAAGCCCAGCGGTTCGGTATTATAGTCGGGATCGAACGCTGCCTGATCGTATTTCTGGCAAAACTCCTCACACGCCTCGAAATATGGATTGCCGCGATACGCCTCGCGTGCGTTGCGATCGGCGCCGAGGAAGTGGAAATAATAATATCCCTGAAACTCGCCGTGTCGGGCACAGATCCAGTGTTCCTCCTCAGTCACGAACGGTCGCACGATAGCGGCTGCTATATCGGGGTGATTATACGCGCCCAGCGTGTCCCCTATGTCGTGGAGAAGAGCCATCACGACATAAGTTTCGCCCCGTCCATCACGGTGCGCGCGTGTTGCGGTTTGGAGGCTATGTTGCAGTCGATCGATCGGAAAGCCGCCGTAATCTCCGTCGAGTAATTTCAGATGGGCCAACACCCGATCGGCAAGTCCGCCGGCGAACGCGCGGAAATGGCGCGCGATTATCGACCAGTCTTCCTGCGTGCTCTCATTGAAATTGCGGAACCCGGCCCGGCCCGGAGTTTCAGTATCGGCCAATTTGGCTCTCCTCTCTCTCTTGGCAAGATAACGCGCGATCGACAGTTTTGTCACTGATAGATCGCGTTTCCGCGGCTCCGACTGTTCCCAGCCTCCTGAAAACGCTAGCGTCGGCGCGATGGCCACCGTTCAACCTCGACCCCAGACATTCTTCGACGACAAAAACCGTGCTTTCTGGATGCTTCAGGGTGCCGGATGGGCCGGTTATCTCCTGCTGCGTGCGGCACAGGGCGTTGCCAACGGGATGAGCATTTCGTTCTTCATCCCGGTGCTGGTCTCGACCGCCACCGGCTATTCGCTGACGCTCGTCATTGCTGCGGCGTTCCGTTTGCTGATCCGTAAACCTCCGATCATCATCTGGACCGGGTCGTTGACTGCGGTCGTGCTGGCGGTCGCTGCCTATTCGGTGATCGATGCCTTTGTGTTTTCGATGGTCAATCGCGGTGGTGCTTTCGAAGGGGCGCTGCTGCTAGCGTCGGTGCTGATCGATGGTCTGCTGCTGGGTGCGTGGTCGGCGCTTTATTACGGTATCAACTTTTTCCTGATTGCCGAGGATCAGCGCGTCCAGCTTTTCAAGCTGGAAGGTGCGGCTTCGTCGGCACAACTCGCCATGCTTCGCTATCAGCTCAACCCGCACTTTCTGTTCAACACGCTCAACAGCATCTCGACGCTGGTCCTGTTGAAGCAAACTGACCGCGCGAATGCGATGCTCAGTCGGCTGTCGTCGTTCCTGCGCTACACTTTGGTCAACGAGCCGCAGTTTCAGGTGACGCTGGATCAGGAATTCGAAACGCTGAAACTGTATCTGGACATCGAAAAGATGCGGTTCGAGGAACGATTGCGCGCGACTTTCGATCTTGATCCGTTGGCCGCGCGCGCGCGCATTCCGTCTTTGTTGCTTCAGCCGCTCGTCGAAAACAGCATCAAATACGCGGTGACGCCGATGGAAGAAGGTGCCGAAATCGCCGTTGCGGCGCGACTGGTCGGCGAACGAGTGCAGATCACCGTGTCCGACACCGGTCCGGGGTTGAACGACGGCAGCGTCCGCCCCAGCTATTCAACCGGCGTCGGCCTTGCCAATATTCGGGACAGGCTGGCGCAGGCTTATGGACCGGATCACCGTTTCGATGCTCGCAATAATCCCGAAAGCGGGTTTGTCGTGACGGTGGAAATTCCGTTCCTGGTCGAAGACGCAAGCCAAGAGGTCGCATGACAATCAGAGCAATATTGGTCGATGACGAGAAACTGGCTATCCAGGGTCTGGAGCTTAGGCTCGCCAATCATCCCGACGTGGAAATCGTCGATACGTGCATGAACGGGAGAGAGGCGATCCGTTCGATCAAGACGAATAAGCCTGATCTGGTGTTTCTCGACATTCAGATGCCTGGGTTCGACGGATTTTCGGTCGTGTCTGGCCTGATGGAAGTCGAGCCGCCGCTGTTCGTGTTCGTGACGGCCTATTCCGACCACGCCATCCGCGCGTTCGAGGCACAGGCAACCGATTATCTGATGAAGCCGGTCGAGGAAGCGCGTCTTGCCGATACTCTGGACCGGGTGCGCCAGCGCCTTGCCGAGAAAAAGGGTGTCGAGGAAGCGGGCCGCCTGATGGAAGCTCTGACCGAGCACGCTCCCGATGCGGCCGAGGAAATGGCCGACAGCGAAGGACCGGCCGCCAACCGTTTCGAAAAGCTGATTAATATCAAGGATCGCGGTCAGATTTTCCGTGTCGATGTGGACACGATCGAGCGGATAGACGCTGCCGGTGATTACATGTGCATTTACACCGGTGATAACACGCTGATCCTTCGAGAGACGATGAAGGATCTCGAAAGACGCCTCGATCCGCGTCGATTCCAGCGTATCCACCGCTCGACGATCGTCAATCTCGACCTTGTCAAACAGGTGAAGCCGCACACCAATGGCGAATGCTTTCTGGTGCTGGATTCGGGAGCGCAGGTAAAAGTCAGTCGCTCATATCGCGACGTGGTGGCAAGATTCGTTCATTAGACTGCATATTTATTGTGCAGCGCAGCAATAGATGAGCTAGAGTGATCGTTGAACAGCGTTCGCTGCCGCTTGGTGCAGCGCCGCCGGAGACCGTTCATGCGTAATCTGTCGGACACCATTGCCCGACTTTCGGCCTTTCGCGGCCTTGATTCCTTCGGGTCGGTGGCAAGTGGGACAGGCCGCCTTGGAAAACTGACCGACTTCGGATCGAACCCCGGGGCATTGGTCGCGCGTACCTATGTTCCTGAAGGCTTGCCCGCGTCGGCTCCGCTCGTTGTGGTCCTGCACGGCTGTACGCAGAACAGTGCGGCTTATGATCTTGGTTCCGGTTGGTCTGAACTGGCCGATGCGCACGGGTTCGCCGTCCTGTATCCCGAACAGCGGCGCGCGAATAATCCCAATGTCTGCTTCAATTGGTTCGTTTCCGAGGACATTCGGCGCGATAGTGGCGAGGCCTTATCGATCCGCCAGATGGTCGCCGGCATGATCGACGCTTATGGTCTCGACCCTGCGCGCATCTATGTCACCGGCCTGTCCGCCGGTGGGGCGATGACGGCGGTCATGCTCGCAACTTACCCCGATGTTTTTGCCGGCGGTGCAGTAATTGCGGGAATACCCTATGGCACGGCGACGACAATGTCGGGAGCGTTCGATCGTATGCGGGGCAGCCGTGGGCCGGATGCTGCGGCGCTTGGTTCGTTGGTGCGAAACGCTTCTGAGCATAAGGGGCCTTGGCCTACATTGTCCGTCTGGCATGGCGATGCCGATAATACGGTCGATCATTCGAATGCCGCGCTGTTGGTCGATCAATGGCGCGCATTGCACGACCTGCCTCCCGAACCAACGCACGCCGAGATTGTCGATGGGCAACCGCGCAGGACATGGATCGACGCCGCAGGACGTGCGGTTATCGAGGATTACCGGATCGCCGGGATGGGACATGGCACACCGCTCGATCCCGTGGCCGGGGCAGCGGCTGGCGGTGGTGTAGCTGGCCCTTACATGCTCAACGCGGGTATCGCATCGACACGGCACATTGCGGCGTTCTGGGGTTTGACGACCGCTTCTAAAACTTCAGCAAAGCGCGCTCGGCCAAAAGCTGGTGCCGATGTGCCAGCGAAAACTAAGATGCCGCCCGTCAAGATGGCCCGGTCGAACACGCCCGTTGCGACAAGCGTGAACAAGGTCATCGACGACGCCCTGCGTGCAGCGGGCCTATTGCGCTGATCGGTTGAAATAAGCGCCATTCGCGGGCATGGCGCGTATCATGACAGATACACCGCCAGATCGCCTCGCCATCAATCCCTCCAGCGCATTCCACGATGCTGATTTGCTCAGCCGTGGTATCGGCGTGCGTTTTAAGGGAACAGAGCGCACCGATGTCGACGAATATTGCATCAGCGAAGGCTGGATCCGCGTTTCGCTCGGCAAAAAGGTCGACCGCAAGGGCAATCCGCTGACGATCAAGCTGACCGGGCCGATCGAGGTCTGGTATCTGGATGCCGACAAGTCAGGCACTGATAAGTCTGCCGATGCCGGGGACGCCGAGGCTCCTGCCGAACAGACTAACGCTTCGGAATAAATGAGATTAAGTTGAGCGGGTTCGTTGATCGAACCCGTCTTGACAGTAAAGTCGCTGGTTCAGCGCTCTAGCATCGCCAGTTGAATAACATCCTGGCTCACCAGTGATCCGCGAGCCTTATGCGGCGCGGCGTCGGCATAAACCGGGGCAGGGCGGCTGTCGGGGTAAATGAACCCGAAGGTCGGATTGGTCCGAGTGCCTAGATCGCCAATTCCAGCGTACCATACGCGAACCTGGCTCCAGTCGCCCTCGGGCGAAACATCGACAGCGCGTACCCCGTGTTCGACACGGCCACGGCTCGACCAGTTGGCGTGGTCCAGCAGCACTTCGCGATCGTTCAAGACTTTCGCAACGACGGCAACATGGCCCGCAGGCATACCATGCATTGATTTGAAGGCGAGTATCGCACCCGCTTTGGGAGCCTTGCCGCGCTGGTAGCGGCCCTCGGCCTGTCCCCACCAGGTGTTGGCATTGCCACGAATTTCGACGCCGGTGACTTCGCGCGCATAAGCAACGCACTGATAAAACTGAGCGTGAGCAGGTGCGGGGGTCAATATCGAGAGCATAAATACGCTCAATCCGAAAATCGGTGCCAAAAACCGCACTGTTGCAAACCCCTTTTGCGTTCTCTGGAACCTTAGTGGCGGGCAATTGGTTAAGAGGAAATAGATGGGAGGGCTCGCCCGCGATGAGCCGCGCGACGAGCAGGACGAAGCGATTTTCAGCCTGACAAACTGCGGGAATATCCTGCTTGTTTCGGATATTTACGATCATGCGACGCTGCACTAGGTAATTATGGCTGGCCTTTTAAGCGAGTTGGAGCCGACAGGGGGCTGAAGAATGATGGCGGATGACTGGATTGCGCGCGACGTTGCCGCAATCGCTCGAATACCCGCAGTGCCATCGATCCTTGACGTCATTTGTCGCACGACTGGCATGGGTTTCGCCGCCGTTGCTCGCGTAACCGAAGATCGCTGGGTCGCCTGCAGCGTAAAGGACGATATCGCTTTTGGGCTGGCACCCGGCGGCGAGCTTAAAATCGAAACAACGATTTGCAATGAGATCCGTGAACATCGCGAACCTGTCATCATTAACGATGTCGACAAATCCTCCTTTCTCACACATCCGACGCCCGCGCTTTATGGCTTCAAAAGCTATATCTCGATGCCGATCGTCCTGCCCGACGGACGCTTTTTCGGAACGTTATGCGCCATCGACCCACGCCCGGCGCAGTTGGAAAATCCCGAAATCGTTGCGATGTTCAAACTCTTTGCCGAACTGATCGCCTTTCACCTCGATGCGATCGACCGGGTGGCCGTTAGCGAGGCGAGCCTTAGTAACGAACGCGAAATGTCGGCGTTGCGTGAGCAGTTCATTGCGGTGCTGGGTCACGATCTGCGCAATCCACTGGCTGCGATCGACGCAGGTATTCAGACACTTGGACGTGATTCATTGAGCCCCCGTGGCTTAAGCGTGATAGATCTCACCAAGGGCGCGGTGCGGCGTATGTCCAAACTGATCGATGATGTTCTCGACTTCGCTCGCACGCGCATGGGTGATGGAATCATCGTGCAGCGAAAACCGGTTGTTATCGGCCAGGTGGTCCAACACGTTGCCGCCGAATTGCGCGCCGCTTTTCCGGACAAGATCATCACGGAAGAGTTCTTGCCAATGGAAAAATTGCTGTGCGATCCGGCGCGACTGGCACAACTCTTCTCGAACCTGATGGCCAACGCCATTACACATGGCAGTCCTGAATCCCCGGTCCATGTTCGCGCGGTAACGATCGACGATAGTTTCGAATTCTCCGTTGAAAATGCCGGCGACCCTATCTCACCCCAAGCGATGGATCGTCTGTTCGCACCTTTTGCGCGTGGCGATATCAGGTCCAACCAACAGGGGCTGGGACTAGGTCTGTATATCGCATCCGAGGTCGCGAGCGCACATGGCGGCGCGATAACCGTAACATCCACCGACGCCGCCACGCGGTTTACATTCAGAATGCCAGCCGGAGAGGGCGTCGAACTTTAATGGTTACAATATAGCGGACGCGCTTATCAAAGCGCGTCCTTTAGTGTGCCGCTCTATCGATTGAACCGCCCCTTGGTCTCCGCCAGCCTTTTGAGAAGCGGGGCGATTGCGAAGCCATGCTTTTCCAGACCGGCGACGATCTTGTCATTGCCTTCGGTATCGGCCCAAAACATCGGTCCGCCGCGATAGACCGGCCAGCCATAGCCATAGATCCACACAACATCGATGTCCGAAGCCCGTTGCGCCATGCCTTCTTCCAGTATCCGCGCGCCTTCGTTGACCATCGTGTATAGCGTCCGTTCGATGATCTCCTGATCGCTGATTTCGCGCTTGGTCAGGCCAGCCTTTGCCGAGAAGTCGTCGATAATCTGCTGTGTTTCGACCGACGGGGTCGGGTTACGCTTTTCATCATAGTCATAGAATCCCTTGCCGGTTTTCTGACCCCAGCGCCCCACTGCGGCGAGCGCATCGCGGATATTTTCAATCCGGGTCGGGTCGCGGTGCCAGCCGATATCGACGCCGGCCAGATCGGCCATCTGAAACGGTCCCATCGGCATTCCGAACTCGACGTGGACCCGATCGACCTGGGCGGGCGTTGCGCCCTCCATCAACAGTTTCATCGCTTCCATTTGACGCGGCTCGAGCATACGATTGCCGATGAAGCCGTGGCATACGCCGGCAACAACGGCGACCTTGCCGATCTTTTTGGCAAGTCCCATCGCGGTCATCAGCGCGTCCGGTGCAGTCTTTGCCCCCCGCACGACTTCAAGCAGTTTCATGACATTGGCGGGCGAGAAAAAGTGCATTCCCAGCACATCCTGCGGGCGGCTCGTGCTGGCGGCGATCTCGTCGATATTGAGGTAGCTGGTGTTCGAGGCCAAGATGGCACCGGGCTTGCAGATCTTGTCGAGCTTGCCGAAAATTTCCTTTTTGACGTCCATGTTTTCATAAACCGCCTCGATAATAAGGTCGCAATCGGCCAGTTCTTCCAACGCGAGTGTCGGCTTCAACAGGCCCATTGCAGCTTCGACCTGCTCGGGCTTCATGCGACCCTTGGCCGCGCTCGCCTCGTAATTCTTGCGCATGATGCCGGTGCCCTTGTCGAGCGCATCCTGCTTCATCTCGACGATTGTCACCGCAACGCCTGCGCTCAGGAAGTTCATCGAAATTCCGCCACCCATCGTGCCCGCCCCGATCACACCGACGCGGTTGATGGTTCGTGGTTTCACGTCCGGCGCGATGCCATCGATCTTTTGTGCCTGACGTTCGGCGAAGAAAATGTGACGTTGAGCGGCTGATTGAACGCCCATTATCAGTTTGAAAAACTGTTCGCGTTCGAACGCAAGACCTTCTTCGAACGGCAGACGCGTCGCCGCTTCGACGCAGGTGATGTTGGCGGCGGGTGCTTCGAAACCGCGAAACTTGCGCGCATTGACCTTTGCAAAAGCAGCAATGGCGGCAACATCGCCCTTTACCGGAAGATTGCGCGACGGACGTGGTCCCTTGGCGATCATTTCACGCGCGAATGCAATGGCGTCCTTCGCAAGGCTGTCTTCACCTGCCAGCCGATCGATCAACCCGATCTCAAGTGCCTTCTTTGCGCCGACCGGCGTTCCCGTTGCGCACATCTCAACCGCAGCCTCGATGCCAGCAACGCGCGGCAGACGTTGGGTGCCACCCGCGCCCGGTAACAATCCCAGCTTCACCTCGGGGGTGCCCATTTTCGCCGAAGGCACGGCAATCCGGTAATGGCAGCCCAGTGTAACTTCGCAGCCTCCACCGAGTGCCGTACCGTGGATCGCCGCGATTACCGGTTTGGTCGATGCCTCGATCGTGTTCACGACATCAGGCAGGCCGGGTTCGACCGGAGGCTTGGTAAATTCGGTAATGTCTGCGCCAGCGAAGAAAGTGCGTCCGTCGCAGCGAATGACGACAGCCTTTATGCTTTCATCGGCCAACGCTTCCCTGATGCCAGCGTCCAGCCCGATGCGGACGTTCGCGCCTAGCGCGTTGACCGGTGGATTATTGGAAATGATGACGAGAACATCGTCATGGCGCTCGGTTGTGACGGGGGAAGTCATTGTTAAACTCTCCGAAAATCAGCCGATCAGGGCCGAGTAAACCATTGTTTTGAGTTCGCCGCGGACCGGGTAGGCGTTCGACGGCATCAATTGCGTCATGAAAACCATGATGATGTCATCGACCGGATCGACGAAAAACCCTGTGGAAAACATTCCGCCCCAATAAAAATTACCGGCATTGCCCGGTAACATCGTGGCGGTTGGATCGGTCACGACGCCGAAACCGAGTCCGAAACCCGCGCCTGCATTTTCGGCCTCGCTGAACATCGATTTGGACATTTGCGTCAGGTCGCGACCGCCCGGCAGATGGTTCGCCGTCATCATCCGTATGGTGTGCGGCGATACGATGCGCGCACCGTCCAACTCACCACCGTTGAGTAACATCCGCGCAAACCGGTGATAGTCCGCCAGTGTCGAGGCCAGTCCACCACCACCGGACAGCAGCTTGGGTGCCCGCCCCCAGGCTGTGCCTTCGCCGGGATCGTACATCTTCATCGGCTTGACCGGGGTCCAGACGTAACAGTCGGGAACGCGCGCCAGTTTTTCGGCGGGTATCTGGAAATGCGTATCCACCATTCCGAGCGGGCCGGTGATATGTTCGGCAAAATAGGCATCGAGCGACTGTCCCGACACGCGCTGAACGATTGCCCCCACAATGTCGGTCGAAACAGAATAATTCCATGCAGAACCGGGGTCGAACTCTAGCGGCAGCTTTGCCACAGCTAGCACGAATTCTTCCAACGATCCCCCGTCGAACCGTTCGAATCCGGCCTTGCGATAAGCGGCGTCGATGTTCGAGCGGTCCTGAAAACTATACGTCAGTCCGGACGTGTGGCGCAGCAGATCGACCATCCTCATCGGGTTGGCGGGGGGACGCGTGACGAAGGGTGTGTTGCCGCCACCCGACACGAAAACCCCGATGTCTGCGAATTCGGGCAGCACCTTTGTCACGGGATCTGACAGGGCGATCTTTCCCTGTTCGACCAGTTGCATGAACGCGATCGTCGTGATCGGCTTGGTCATCGACGCGATGCGGAATATCGCATCCGCCTGCAAGGGTTCGCCAGCACGCGCATCGCCCATTACGGACAGATGCGCGACCTCATCGCCGCGCCCGATCAACAAAGCGGCATGGGGAAACCGTCCGCCTTCTATATATTTGCTTCGCAACAGATCATCGATCCGCGCAAGGCGACTTGCATCGAAACCAAGCTCTTCAGGGTCCGAAACGGTCGGCATCATGCTGCGCTCTTCCCCGTTTCCTGCCGTGTGACAGGGTGCGACGAGGACAGTCCGCCATCCACGACGATCGCCTGTCCATTGACGTAGCTCGACGCATCGGATGCCAGAAACAGTGCCGTCTGGGCGATCTCGACCGGTTGACCCGCGCGGCGCAAGGGATTGAGGCGACCGACTTTTTCCATCACGCCCTTTTCGCGCGCATAGATAAAGGCCCGTTCGGTCATGCCGCTTTCGACCAGACCCGGACAGATTGCGTTGACGCGAACGTTGGTGCCCGAAAGCTGTTGTGCGCTGGTCTGTACCAGATTGATTACGGCCGCCTTCGATGCCGAATAAGCAGGGCTGCCCGCGCCCGAACGCAGCCCGGCTACACTGGCGGTGCAGATGATCGACCCGCCGTTCCCCGCGTCCATCATGGCACGGCCAGCGTGTTTCACCATCAGCCAGGGGCCGATCAGGTTCACCCGCAAAATCTCTGTCCAATCTTCGACGGTAAGGTCGAATATCCCCGGCATCCCGCCCGAAATTCCGGCGTTGGCATAGGCGACATTGACCGCGCCATGTCTGGATATCGCGGCGGCGACCAGCGCTGCCACGTCATTTTCGGACCCTGCATCCATCTGGGCCGCCGCCACCGTTCCGCCCGCCGCTTCGATCGCGCGTGCCGTGGCGTGTACGCCGTCGGACAAGTCACCGATCACCACGTTCGCGCCCTCACTGGCGAACAGAATCGCTGTCGCACGGCCGATTCCCGACCCCGCGCCGGTGATAATCGCAGTCTTGCCTGTCAGTCGTCCGTTCATCATTTACCTGCCTTTTGTGCGAAGCCCCATGCCGTCGCCGCCAATGCAGGAACGCGTTTGGCGGTTTGGGCAGCAAATGCCGACGACGCTGTGCCATCGACCACGCGCTTCTTGATGCCTTGAACGATCCCGGCCAACCGAAACATGTTATAGGCGAAATACCAGTTCAGATCGGGAATCCCGTCGCGCCCGGTCTTTTCGCAATAACGCGCTGCGGCTTGATCCAGCGTCGGGATGTTCAGCGCAACCAGATCCAAACCCAGCAATCCCGAACGCCCCTCTGGCTGAGTCACCCAGTTCATCAACAGATAGGCGACATCGGCAAGCGGATCGCCGAGCGTGGACAATTCCCAGTCCAGCACCGCCAGCACTTTTGGTTCAGCAGCGTCGAAGATCATGTTGTCGATACGGAAATCGCCATGCACGATGCTGGTTCGCGTTTGCGGCGGGATGGTTTGCGGCAGATACTCGATCAGCCGCTCCATATCGGGCACGTGTTCGGTTTCCGACGCACGATATTGCTTGGTCCAGCGCCCGACCTGGCGCTCGAAATAATTGCCGGGCTTGCCATAGTTGCCCAGACCCGCCGCTTCGTAATCGACCGAGTGCAACGCCGCGAGCGTGTCGATCATTGCCTCATACGTCGGTCGCCGCTGATCGTGCGCGACATCGGGTAGAGCGCCATCCCAGATCGTCCGTCCGACGACCAGACCCATCACATAGAACATCGACCCGATCACCGCGTCGTCGGTGCACAGGCCATAAGGGCGCGGCACTGGGAAACCCGCCGAATACAGTCCCGATATGACCGCATATTCACGATCCACCGCATGAGCGCTCGGCAACAGGACGCCGAACGGCTTGCGACGGAGCACATAAGGCCCCGAGGGACAGTCGATACGGTATGTCGGGTTAGATTGCCCGCCGGCGAACTTCGACAGCGTCAGTGGCCCTTTAAAGCCTTCGACACAGGCGTTCATCCACGCGGTCAGCCGTCCTTCGTCGAGCCGGTCGCGTTCGGGAACCGCAACGGTTCCGACCATATCGACAGAAGCATCGATGCTCATCCGAACACCACCACGCTGCGGGCGCTGTCACCAGTGCGCAAAGTATCGAAGGCTTCGTTGATCCGGTCGAGCGGGATACGCTCGGCGATGATCGTGTCGAGGTCGAGCCGCCCGCGCATATAGAAATCGACTAGCTTTGGAATGTCGACGGGAAACCGGTTCGCCCCCATCAAAGCACCCTGTAGTTTTTTGCCCGACAGCAAATCCATCGCGCTGAGGCCGACTTTCTCGTTCAGCGGCATCATGCCGAGGATTGTCGCCATGCCCCCGCGTTTCAGTATGTCGACCGCAAGCTTGCTCGAAGCAGGTCGTCCGACCGCCTCGATCGCATGATCGACGCCGCCCTTTGTCATTTCCACGATCTGCCTGGCCGCATCCTCTACTCCGGCATCGACGGTATCGGTCGCACCCAGCTTCAGGGCCAGCTCGCGCTTGTCGGCAACCGGATCACAGGCGATAATCCGCCCGGCCCCGGCAATCTTCGCTGCATTGACCGCAGCCAGCCCAACGCCACCACAACCGATAACCGCCACGATATCGCCGGGCGTAATATCGGCGGCATGAAACACTGCACCTGCACCCGTCACGACAGCGCAGCCCAGAATGGCCGCGCGGTCGAGCGGCATCTCGGGGTTGATGCGGACGCACGCATGTTCGTGGACCAGCATCATTTCGGCATAGGCCGACAGGTTAAACATCTGGGCCACCGGAGTATCGTCGCTGCTACGGACAATCCGCGGTGATGCACCCTTTTGACGCCGCGTGTCTCCGCCAAGGCACAGCGACAGCCGCCCAGTCACGCAAAATTCGCAATGTCCGCAATAGGCGGAAAGGCATGTGACGACGGCATCGCCCACCCTGACCGTGCGGACTTCGCTCCCGACCGCTTCGACGATGCCTGCTGCCTCATGCCCCGGAACACACGGCATCTCGTGCGGATAAAATCCATCGATGAAGTGCAGATCGGACCGGCAAACCCCACAGGCTGCGGTGCGGATCAACACCTCACGCGGCTGCGGATTATCGACGCGCAGATCCTCGATCGTCAGCGGGGTCTTTGCGTTATAAAGGACTGCCGCTTTCATCGGGTGGCCCCCATGTCCCCGCTCGAAAGCGGACGCGTGGCCTTTTCGCCATATTTCCCGAATTCGATCCGCGCGATCGACCTCGCGTGAACCTCGTCCGGGCCGTCCGCGATGCGCAGCGTGCGTTGATGGGCATAGGCCTCGGCCAGTCCAGCATCGCTCGACACACCGGCCCCACCGAACGCCTGAATGGCATCGTCCAGAATCCGCAGCGCCATGTTGGGGGCCGAAACTTTGATCATCGCAATTTCGGCCTGTGCTGATTTATTGCCGACCTTGTCCATCATGTCGGCAGCTTTCAGGCAAAGCAGCCGGTTCAATTCGATGTCGATGCGGGCGGCGGCAACGCGTTGTTCCCAGACGCTGTGATCGGCAATCCGTTTGCCGAAGGCGACACGGCTAAGCAGGCGCTTGGTCATTTTTTCCAACGCAACTTCGGCGGTTCCGATGGTGCGCATACAGTGATGGATACGGCCCGGCCCAAGGCGTCCCTGCGCGATTTCGAACCCGCGACCCTCGCCCAGCAACATGTTGGTCGCCGGGATGCGGACGTCCTTCAGTTCGATTTCCATATGACCATGCGGGGCGTCATCGAACCCGAATACCGGCAGGTGGCGCAGGATGTTCACGCCCGGCGCGTCCAGCTCCATCAACACCATCGACTGTTGCGAATGGCGCTGCGCTTCGAAATCGGTTTTGCCCATCACGATGGCGATCTTGCAGCGTGGATCACCCGCGCCCGATGACCACCATTTGACGCCGTTCAGGACATATTCGTCGCCCTCACGCCTGATCGAAGTCTCGATATTGGTGGCGTCCGACGATGCGACATCGGGTTCGGTCATCAGGAATGCCGACCGGATTTCGCCATTCATCAGCGGTTTCAGCCAGCGGTCCTTCTGCCCGCGCGAGCCATAGCGGTGCAGCACTTCCATGTTGCCAGTGTCGGGAGCCGAACAGTTGAAAACTTCCGCTCCCCAGCCGATCCGGCCCATCTCCTCGGCACACAGCGCGTATTCGAGGTTGGTCAGTCCCGGCCCTTCGAATTCAAAGCTGTCGTCGACGTGCGCGCGACCGGCGGTCGGCGGCATGAACAGGTTCCAGATGCCCGCTGCTTTGGCGCGTGCCTTTTCCTCTTCGACCACGGGCAAGACCTTCCAGCGCTCGCCCTTTGCCTGCTGATCGTAATAGTCCTGCGCGCGCGGAAAAACGTGGGAAGCCATGTGGCTGCGAACGCGGTCGCGCCAGTAACTCTGGCGTTCCGTCAGGTCGAAATCCATCGTCGCTCTCCTCATTATTTTGCAGCTTGCTAGGTCAGCGATTCGGGAGCGGTCAACCGGCAAAACTTTGCCGCTACGGAAAGCGGCACTCCTGCGAGCGCGCTTGCCGGGCACGTAAAGCCGTCATAGCTTTGCCTTCAGAATCGACTTTGGAGAGAGACGATGCCGGAGACACAAGAAGCGCTTGAAACTTTCCGTATTGAGACGCGTGCTTGGCTTGAGGCGAACTGCCCTGCCGAAATGCGCGAGCCGGTGCGTGACGAAACCGATGCATGTTGGGGCGGCCGCAATTTTGTGTTCAAATCGCCTGCGCAAAAACAGTGGCTCGATATAATGGCGGGAAGGGGCTGGACCGTGCCCGACTGGCCGAAACAATATGGCGGCGGCGGACTGACGCCCGAACAGACAAAGATATTGCGTCAGGAAATGGCGACGCTTCACTGTCGCGCGCCACTGTCCAGCTTTGGTATCTGGATGCTCGGACCGGCGCTGCTGAAATTCGGCACCGAGGAACAGAAGGTCCATTACCTCAACCAGATCGCCCGTGGCGAAATCCGCTGGTGCCAGGGCTATTCCGAACCCGGATCAGGGTCCGATCTCGTCTCGCTCGCCACATTTGGAGAGGACAAGGGCGATCATTGGGTCGTCAACGGCCAAAAGATCTGGACCAGCTATGCCGACAAGGCCGACTGGATTTTCTGCCTCGTCCGTACCGACAAGACGGACAAATACCGGGGTATCAGCTTCCTGCTGTTCGACATGACGACGCCCGGCGTCAGCACGAAACCGATCCTGTTGATCAGCGGTAGTTCCCCGTTCTGCGAAACCTTTTTCGACAATGTCGTCGTGCCAAAGGACCAGATTGTCGGCGAACTGAATCGTGGCTGGGACGTTGCCAAATATCTGCTCGGCCATGAACGAGAGATGATCTCTGGCGGTGGTCTCGGCACCGACATGATGTCGATCGGCGCGCAATTCAAAGACGTTGCTGCCGACGAACCCGTGTTGCGGGCGGAAATGGCGAATTTTGACGTCGAGGTTATGGCTTTCCGCGCGATGAGCGAAAAGTTCGTCGATGAAATGAAGGCGGGTAAGAACCACCCGGCCGAACCCAATATGATGAAATACATCGGCACCGAACTGAACAAGAAACGCTTTGAACTTATCATGGCGGCTGGCGGTTCGGATGCTCTCGAATGGGATAGCGAAGCATCCGGCGGCGGCGTGAAAGCGCGTAGCTGGTTGCGGACAAAGGGCAACAGCATCGAGGGCGGCACGAGCGAGATCATGCTCGGCGTCGTTGCCAAACGTATCCTCGAATTGCCCGGAGCCTGAGCCCATGCCACTGTATCATACCGACGATCAGACGATGCTTCGCGACACCGCACGCTCGTTTATTGCCGACGCTGCGCCCGTCAAGCACCTCCGCCAGCTTCGCGATACGCACGACAGGACCGGCTTCAGCCGCGACCTGTGGAAGCAATTTGCAGAGATGGGCTTTACGGGCATTCTCGTCCCCGAAACGCAAGGGGGGCTTGGCCTTGGTCATGTGGAAGCGAGCATCGTGCTTGAGGAAATTGGCCGGAACCTCACCCCGTCGCCGTTCCTTACAACCGCCGTCACCGCCGTCGAAGCGCTCAAGACTTCTGCAACGCTTGGCGCAGAATGGCTCCCAAAGATCGCCAGCGGCAACGCGATCGTCGCGCTGGCAATCGAGGAAAGCGCCAAGCACCGCCCCGACCGCATCGCCCTGACAGCCGAGCGGTCCGGCAATGGTTTCAAACTGACCGGTACAAAGAACTTCGTCATCAACGGCCATGTTGCCGACATGCTGATCGTCGCTGCGCGCACTGCAGGGGCTGTTGGCGAACCCGATGGCATCACCTTGTTTGCGGTGCCGAAGGATGCTGCCGGCCTATCCGCCAACCCGGTGCTGCTCGCCGACTCCTCGCTGGCGTCGCATGTCCGCTTGGACGGTGTGCAGGTCGATGCCGACGCAGTGCTCGGTGACGTCGATGGCGGCTGGGGGCCGCTGACCAAATTGCTGGATGCCGGTCGTGTCGGCGCGGCTGCCGAAATGCTCGGCGTCGGTGGTGCGGCACTCGACGCGACGGTTGATTACCTCAAGACCCGTAAGCAGTTCGGACGCCTCATCGGTGAATTTCAGGCGCTGCAACACCGGGCTGCACATTTGTACGGTGAAATGCAGGTTGCTCGCGCCACCGTCCTCAAGGCGGCCCAACTGCTGGATGCCGAATACCCCCGCGCCGAAATCGCCGTTGCGGTGGCAAAGGCAAAGACTGGCCGCGCCTGCGCGCTCGCGGTTCAGGAGGGCGTCCAGATGCATGGCGGCATCGGCATGACCGATGAATATGACATCGGACTTTATATGAAACGCGACCGGGCGCTGGAGGAATTCTTCGGCGACGCGCGCTTTCATGCCGATCGGGTCGCGCGCCTGAACGGATATTAAAAAATCACGCCCGTGCACCTCGACTCTGAACTTTTCGATGCCCCGATCGATGCGGTGCGCCGCTCCTTCAAAACCGACTGCTAAAGGACGCACAATGGACACCAGCAAATTCTTTCGCCTCGACGGCCGCGTTGCTCTTGTCACGGGCGGCTCGCGCAACATCGGTAAATGGATCGCCGAAGGGTTTATCGCTCAGGGTGCAAAGGTTTATATCTCATCGCGCAAGGCCGATGCCTGCTTTGCAACGGCTGAAGAACTCGGTCCCAACTGCATCGCTTTGCCGCAGGATGTCTCTACCGTTACTGGCTGTCAGGCGCTTGCCGCTCAGTTCGCTGAACACGAAACATCCCTCGACATATTGGTGAACAATGCCGGGGTCGCATGGGGAGCGCCCTTTGAAACCTTTCCCGAAAGCGGGTGGGATAAGGTTATGGACCTGAACCTGAAATCACCGTTCTTTCTGACGCAGGCTCTGCACGAATTGCTGAAAGCGTCTGCGCGTTCCGATCAACCGGCAAAGGTCATTAATATTTCTTCGGTCGACGGTGAGCGGCTGAACCCCTGGGATACCTATAGCTACCACGCGTCGAAATCGGCGCTGATCTATCTGACCAAACGCCTCGCCGCGCGCCTTGTCACCGACCATATCAACGTCACCTCGCTCGCGCCCGGAGCGTTTGCATCTGACATGAACAAGGCGGCTCGCGATCACGGCGAAGACGTTGCAAAACGGATTCCGTCGGGCCGGATCGGTAACCCCGAAGATATGGCGGCGACCGCAATCTACCTCGCCAGCAAAGCGGGAGATTATGTGGTTGGTTCCACGATTTTCGTTGACGGAGGGATCGTCAACGCTTCACTCGGCAACAGCATTGACGCCTGATAAGCTGCGGTTTCCCCCTCTCCGCTTAGGGGGCGAGGGGCGGAGAGGGAGAACTTCAAGCCTTGCTGGGTGCAAACTTTAACGCGGTGCCGTTCATACAATAACGTTTTCCGGTGGGCTGGGGTCCATCGTCAAAGACGTGCCCCAAATGGCCGCCACATCGTCGGCAATGAACCTCAACCCGCGAAAACCCGAGCGTCGTATCGGTTTCGGTTTTGATCGCGTTCGGCAGGAAATCGTAAAAGCTCGGCCACCCGGTTCCACTCTCGAACTTCGTGCGCGATGAAAACGCGGGCAGGTCGCAGCCCGCACAGGAAAAAATTCCTGCGCGATGCTCGTTCAGGAACGGACTCTTGAACGGAATGTCGGTCGCGTCCTGACGCAGCGTCGCATATTGCTGGGGCGTCAGCCGCTTTTTCCACTCGGCATCGGTCAGGTTGATTTCGTACCGGCCCTTCGGCGTCGGTTTCGCGCAAGCCCCCGTTGCCAGTGTCGCACCGGCAAGGGCAACGCCCGAACTGCTCAAGAAAGCGCGGCGGCTAAACGTCATCTAAAAACTCTCCTTCTGTCCAATCAGATACGCAGGGCAGGCGGGATAGTTGCACCGCGTGACCAGCGGAGGAGGATCAATAACGCGAAAGCTCGACCTGCATTGATTTATACTCGTTAACGAAGCACGCCGCGACCCGCTCCGGCTCTGCCAGCACGTTCACCCGCAGCCGCCGTTTCGCCATCTCCTCCATCAACACGATAAGCTGTAATTCGGCAACGCGCGCACCGACGCAGCGATGGATGCCATAGCCGAACGACAGATGCCGCCGCGCATTCTCACGGTCCACGCGGATGGCATCGCCGTCATCGAACACGCTCTCGTCGCGATTTGCCGACACATACCACAACGCCAGTTTGTCGCCCTTGCGGATCATCTGCCCCTCGACTTCGGCGTCTTCCATGGCCGTGCGACGCATATGGGAAAGCGGGGTTTGCCACCGGATGATCTCACTTGCCGTATTCACGATCAGCGACGGGTCGTTCTCCAGCTTGGCGCGCTCTGCCGGGAATTTGTCGAGGCCGTAAGCCAGCCCGGTCATTGAATTACGCGTCGTGTCGTTTCCGCCGACGATCAGCAGGATCAGGTTTCCCATGAACTCGCCTTCGTCCATGTGCGCCATCGCGTCGGAATTCAGCATGACTGAGATGAGGTCGTTCGCGGGCGGCTGACTTGCCTTGGCATCCCATAAAGCCTTGAACGCCGTTCCCATTTCGAAAGCATTGCCGAGCCGGAACTGGCGCTTTTCCAGTGTAGAGAACAGCTCGACATCGCCAAGCACGTCCGACCAGCGCGTCAGGTCATGGCGCGTTGCCCAGGGGTAATCGAACAGCTTGGCGAGCATACCCGTCGTCAGTTCGATCGAAACCTTGTCGACCCAATCGAACGCCTGACCGATCGGCAGCGAATCCAGCACTGCACCGGTTCGCGCCTGAGTCTCGATCCGCATCCTCTCGATCTCGCTGGGGGTGAAGGCGGGCGCGACGGTGCGCCGCTGTGCCTGATGCTTTGGCGGGTCCATCGCGATGAACATCGGCATACGGACTTCGGCTTCCAGAACGGAATTGGTGTCGCCCGCCACAGTAATCCCGCCATATTCCCATGATGAGGAAAATATCTTTGGCAGAGCCTCGATATGGACGATCGGCTTGTAAGTGGAAACTGACCAATAGGGGCCGAACTTCGAGTTCTCGCAGTAATAGACCGGTGCCTCGGCGCGGAGGCGACGAAAGGGTTCGGGCCAACTGTGATCGCGAAACAGCTCGGCGCGCGTGACGTCGAGTGGGTCGATGGCCGTCGGGTCGAATGCCCTGGGCTCAGCCGACTGTCCAACTCCTGCTGCTATGGTCGCCATAATCTCTCTCCTGAGCGATCAGGATGCGCCTATTAACATGAATGTCAACGGCGCTAAAGGCCGCCCGACTCTGCAACCTTCCTGGATCGCTTGAACCATCTCCGTTTCGGTCCGCCCGACTTTAATACACCGCTACGGAAACGTTTGGCGGCAAAGCGCACGATGATCGCCACCCACAATCCCTGCCAGACGAGCGCGACCAGATGCGGCCAGATCGTCGCATCCTGCGCCGCCCGTCCCAGCATCGCCAGCGGCGACGACAAGGGAAATATTGCCGCAAACGTCGCCAGCGGCCCGCTGGAATCGTTGACCGTCGCAGACGCCAGCGCGAACACTGCAAGTTGCGACATGGTGATCGGCATCGACAGCGTCTGGACTTCACGCGCGCTATTCGCCTGCGCTCCGATCCCGATGAACGCGCCGCCAAGCAACATATAGTTCATGATATAATAAGCCGCGCCAAGCGCGATGAACAACGGCCAGCCCATCGCGGGCAGGGGCAGCGGAATGCCCGCCGGAATGAAGCTAACCACGGTCAATCCGATGACCGATCCCCACACGATGATGCCAGTCAGCGATACGCCGAGCATCGCGATCAGCTTGCCATAGAAAATCGCGTCGATCGGTACCGCGGCGGCGAGTACCTCGATCACCTTGCTCGATTTTTCCTCGACCATGTTGGACAACAACATCCCGGCCAGCAGCAACGTCAGCATGAACAGCAGCGATTGCGCCCCGCGTGCGACGATATGCCGCGCCGCCGACGTTCCGCCGCCCGCCGGGTCGATCACCGTCCGCTCCAGCTTGATTTCTGAACGTGTCACCCGTGCCAGCTTCAACGCATTTTCGGTTGCCACTTCGTCGAGGATCAGGCGCACATCGTCCTGCAAACTGTCGATCTGGCGACTGGGGCCGATCAACCGAGGCGCTTTCGGCCAACCCGTCATCACGATCGTCGCGCCATTCTTTTGCATCGACAACAAGCCGCGCGCCTGTGCGATTGGATCGCCCTTTGGTTCGATCAGGCGCAAGTCGGGCAGCGCGCCGTTCATTATCGGGTTCAGTCGATCATAGGCCTGACGAATGGGACCAAGGTCGCGCGCCGTTCCGATAACCGCGACCGACGAACGCAGCGCCGCATCGTCTGCACGACCACCCACCACGCCGAACAAGCCGCCGAAACCCAACGCCATCAACGGCCCCAGCAGAAACAATAGGAACGTTCGCGAAAACACCGTGGCGGTGAAATCGCGCCGCGCGATCACCCATATCGAAGCCAGAATTGGAAAGCGCGTCCGGTTCATGCCACTTTCTCCGCAACAGTCGGTGCCGCCATATCCGCCGCCGCCTTCGCACCCGCTATCGCGACAAAGGCATCGTGGAGGCCGGGGCGCTCGATTGACAGGCTTTCGATGCCCGCCTGACCCTGGATCAGCGCGTTCAACAGCGGTTCGATACCGTCATCGGGCAATTCGAAATTCCAGTCCGCGCCGTTCTGAACTGCATCCGCCGGGATTGCACTCCGCCACGGCCCACTTGTCGCACGCGTCCGCAGCCGCACTTGTGGACGCAGCCGGTCGCGCGCTTCATCGACGCGCCCCTCGAACCGGACCTTGCCCCCCGCGATAATCGCAATCCGCTCGCACAGCCGTTCGGCGTGGGCGATAACATGCGTCGAAAACAGCACCGTCGCGCCCTCTGTGGCTTGCGCACGGATCATCGTTTCCAATCGCCCTTGATTGAGCGCATCAAGTCCCGAGAACGGCTCATCCAGCACGATCAGTCTTGGTTTGTGGATTAGCGTGCCGAGCAGTTGCACCGTCTGCGCCATGCCCTTCGACAGCGTTCGGATCGTCTTTTTCGCGGCATGGCCCAGCTCATATTCTTCCAGCAACGCATCGGCCCGCCGCCGTCCCTCGGCCAGCGGCAACCCACGTAGCGCGCCCATGAACGCAATCGCCTCCCGCGCCTGCATCGCTGGATACAGTCCGCGCTCCTCCGGCAGATACCCGACCAGCGGCGCGGCCTCCAGCGGGCGGTCGTATCCCAACAGAGAGCGTGTTCCAGCATCGGGATCGATTATGCCCAGCAGCATCCGCAACGTCGTCGTCTTGCCCGCCCCATTTGGACCGAGCACGCCATAAATCGCTCCCGGCGGGACGGCGAGGTCGATGCCATCGACCGCACGCATATCGCCGAAATTCTTGACCAATCCCTGGGCGGAAACCGCCAATTCGATACTCACCCGGTAATTTCCTTGGCGAAAGGCGACCTGTGCCGTGATAGCGACACGCTATGCCGCGTAGCAAGACAGGACTGACGAAAGCTTTAAAGGACGAAGCCGCGCGCCTAGGCTTCGCGGCGTGCGGTGTCACGCGTGCCGATGCCATCGACGGGCGCGAAGCATTGGGCGCGTGGATCGAGGCTGGGCAACACGGCACGATGGGCTGGATGGAAGAACGCGCCCACCAACGCGCCGCACCGCAATCGCTTTGGCCCGAAGCACTCAGCGTGATCGCGCTCGGGATGAGCTACGCCCCAGCCGAAGATCCCATGCGGCTGGCCGGAGAGGGCGGCATCGGGCGCATCTCGGTCTACGCACAGGGCGCGGACTACCACGATGTCGTAAAGCGCAACCTGAAGGCGCTTGCCCGCTGGCTCGTAGAAAACGGCGGCGGCCAGCTCAAGGTTTTTGTGGATACTGCGCCCGTCATGGAAAAACCGCTTGGTCAGTCGGCGGGTATCGGCTGGCAGGGCAAACACACCAATCTGGTCAGTCGCGAACACGGTAGCTGGCTGTTCCTCGGCTGTATCATGACGACACTCGATCTTGAGGCGGACAGCCCCCACGCCGACACCTGCGGCAATTGCGACGCATGTCAGCGCGCCTGTCCGACCAACGCTTTTCCCGCGCCCTATCGTCTCGATGCGCGGCGCTGCATTTCCTATCTGACGATCGAGCATAAGGGGCCGATCCCGCACGAATTTCGCGCGGCCATCGGCAATCGGATCTACGGGTGCGACGACTGTCTTGCCGTCTGTCCCTGGAACAAGTTTGCCGACGCCGCCCACGCCAACCGCGCGTTTCTGGGTCGTCCCGAACTCGCTGCGCCCGAATTGTCCGATCTGCTGGGACTGGACGATGCCGGGTTTCGACAGGTGTTTTCCGGCAGCCCGATCAAACGCATCGGTCGCGAACGGATGGTCCGAAATGCGGCCGTGGCTGCGGGAAACAGTGGCTCGACGGCGCTGATCGAACCGCTCAAACTTCTGCTGAACGACGAATCCGAAACCGTCGCCGAAGCCGCACACTGGGCGCTGAGTGTCCTTACCGCGCCTCTCGCCGCCGCGTCAGGGCCGCAACACAGCTAGCCCGGTCGATATCGCGTCCATCGGGCTGCCGCGCATCGATATAGGTCACGACGGGATCGCGCCCCCTGCTTTCGGGATAAAGATACGCATCCAGCACGCAGATCGGCCCGCGAAATTGCAACCGTTGCGATCCTTCCTCGTGCACGTCCTGATCGGCAGGCCCGAACAATGCGACCAGCCCCCGCGCATTTTCGCCCAGCACGCGCTCCAGCCCGGTCGCCCGCATCGGCGCGCTGCGTGTCGGGATGACCACGGGCCGCGCCGTCGGTGTAGAGACGCAACCGGCAAGGATCAGCGGTGGAAAAAGAAAAACCGGGAAATAACGCATTACTGGCTCCGTCGAACTGGCCGTGTCGAACGAGTTGCCCTTCCCCTTTTGAACCAGCCAAGTAAAGGCAGGGGTTGAACAGGCTCAGGGCGAACGGTGCAAAACCCAAGCTCGCATACCAAAGGCATTTATGACGGCGAAATACGATGTTGTGGCGATCGGCAATGCGATCGTCGATGTGATCGCAAGCGCGGATGAGGCTTTCATCGCGTCCGAAAACCTGACGCGCGGATCGATGCAGCTGATCGACGCCGATCGCGCCACCGAACTCTACAGCCGCATGGCTCCGGGCCGCGAAGTTTCCGGCGGATCGGCTGGCAACACCATCGCCGGGCTCGCCGCGCTCGGTCAGAAATGTGCGTTCATCGGACAAGTCGCCGACGACCAGCTTGGTGAAGTGTTCGCCCATGACATCCGCGCGCTTGGTGTCCGTTTCGACACTGCAAAGCGCGGGCAACAGCCACCCACGGCCCGCTGCCTCATCCTCGTTACCGCCGACGGCCAGCGCACGATGAACACCTTCCTCGGTGCATCGCAATTCCTGCCTGCCGCCGCCATCGACCATGATCTGATCGCAGACTCGGCAATCCTGTATCTCGAAGGCTATCTCTGGGACCCTGAAGAGCCCCGCGCCGCCATGCGCGCCGCGATCGACACGGCAAAGGCCAACGGCCGCAAAGTCGCCTTCACTCTGTCCGACGCCTTTGTGATCGACCGCCACGGTGCCGATTTCCGCAAGATGATCGACGCAGGGGATATCGACATCCTGTTTGCCAATGATGGCGAAGTTCACGCGTTGATGGGCACGGCCGATGTCGCCAGCGCCGTCACCGCCCTGTCGGCAAAGGTTCCCACCCTCATCGTCACCCACGGTGCCAACGGAGCCGAAGCGCATTGCGGCGGCCAGCACGCCCGCATCGCCGCCGAACCCATTGCTCAGGTCGTAGACACCACCGGCGCAGGCGATCTCTTCGCGTCAGGCTTCCTCAGCGGACAGGCACAAGGCCGTTCGCTCGAGGACAGTTTGATTATGGGTGCAGTCTGCGCAGCCGAAGTCATCTCGCATTACGGTCCGCGTCCAGAGGGCGATCTGAAAGCTCTCGTCGCAAAACGACTGGGCTAATCCCGCGCGCACCCCGTCCCACACTATGGGATGGGGTGTAGTTTGCTCGTCGAATGTGACTGCGTTACTGGTGTTCCACTGCTGTTCAGTGGAGAAGTGCCATGGCATCCTTGTTTCCTCCAGCAATCCGCCGCGCCCTTTGCGTGTTGGCAATCGGGGCCGTTAGCCTGCCGACAGCGGCTTCTGCGGTCGGTGAAATAGTCTCATCGACCCGGATCGCCGGCGCGCCCGACGGTGCCACAGCTTATCGCATTCATTACCGATCGACCGACAAGGATGGCCGCCCGATCGTCGTCAGTGGCGCCATGGTCGTACCCGCCGGTCCGGCGCCGGCAGGCGGACGTCCGGTCGTCGTCTGGGCGCATGGTGCATCGGGTATTGCGGAAAATTGCGGGCTTTCCGACAAACCGGGGCTGTTCGGTCAGATCGCGGGGCTGAACAGCTTGCTGGCGGCTGGCTATGTCGTCGCCGCGCCCGATTATCAGGGGCTGGGTAACACCGGCCCGCACCCGTTTCTGGTCGGCACCGCAAGCGCGCATACTGTTCTCGATTCGGTTCGGGCGGCCCGCGCGCTTCCGGGTGCGAAGGCATCATCGCGTTACGCGCTATGGGGTGAATCGCTGGGCGGCTTTTCCGTGCTGTGGGCGGGCAAACTCGCCGCCCGCTATGCGCCTGAACTGACTCTGGTCGGTGTGGCCGCTGCTGCGCCTCCGACCGATCTAAAGGCCAATTTGACCGGCGGCACCAACGCCGCCGTGCGCGCTTTCCTGACATCCTACGCCGCCGAAAGCTGGTCGCGTGTTTACGACGTGCCGCTGACGACCGCCGTCAAACCCGCGACTGCCAAGCTCATCACAGCCATCGCCCGGAACTGCGTGTCGCTCGACGGTTTTGCGCTTCGCACGAAGATCGGGATGCTGCGGCTGGCGCGTCAGTTGCGCAATGTGAACCTCGCGGAATCGCCCCGCTCGGGAGCGTTAATGCAGCAGAATTCGGTAACCCCGACTGGCTTCACGATGCCGCTGCTCGTGGTTCAGGGTTCCGCTGACGTTATCGTCGCACCGGCAGTCACGCGTGCGCTCGTCGATAAACTTTGCGCTCGGCGGGCCAATGTGCGGTTCATCTCTATCGAAGGGGGCGATCATGTGTCGGTCGCAAAACGATCGGCGCCCGAGACGGTGAACTGGCTGGGTGATCGGTTCGCGGGGAAACCCGCTGCGTCGAGTTGCTGACATTGGCTTCGTCCGATCTTGGTGGAAAAGCGACAGTCCGCTTTTGGGCGGCGCCTATCCCGTAGCAGACGTCAGGAGCGCTCTCGAAAAACGGGCTGCTACGGTCCTTGGAGGTTCGGCCCACGTTTTGTTAACGGCAGTCCGCATAGAGCGGCAAGCATGATCGACCAAGAATCTCGGATTGCGCCGACGCGGTTTCCTGTATCGCCACGGCTATTGTGGCCCGCACTTCTGCTCATTGTCGCGCTTGTCGCGCTCACGATTGGCTGGGTTGGTTATTCGGCGTCGGACGATGCGGCCTATCATGCCGCCGCGCTCGAATGGCTGTATCGCGCGCCCTTTCCCGGTCATGACCACTGGGCGACGCGCTTCCCGCTGGTGTTAACGCTCGCCGCCATGATCGGCGTGATCGGCGATGGCGCGCTCGCGATGTATATGACGGCTTTGCTGTGGTACGCCATGTTCCTGCTCGCTATCCACAGCCTGGCTACACGGATCGGTGGTGTGCGCGCCGGGTGGCTGGCGGCGATGCTAGTCGGCACGATGCCTGTGGTGATCACCAATGCGACAACCGTGTCGTGCGATCTCACCGAGGCCATATTCCTGGTCCTCGGCATCCGATTAATCGGCGATGCCGCGATAGATAGGGATAAACAGTGGCTGCCTATCGTTGCCGGCCTTTCGTTCGGCACGGCGATCCTGTGCCGGGAGACGACATCGCTCGCGCTATTGGGTTTTGTGCCGTTGTTTCTGATCGGCCGCCCTGTGTCGCGCCGTTCCCTGATCCTTATGGGGCTGGCCTGCGCTGCTTTGCTCGCTGGCGAGGCTCTGTTTCAATTCCTGCTGACGGGTGATCCGCTCAATCGCTGGACGCTCGCCTTCCATCACGACAGCCACATCGATCGCGCGGCCAATCTCGAAGGCAATTTTCTCGTCCATCCAGCGATCGATCCGCTGCTGGTGCTGCTGGTCAATAATGATTTCGCGTTGCTGTTTTGGCTGGCGGGTGCGGCGGTGGCGATGCGTTTCCATAACAGCCTCGATGCTGCGGGCCGCGCCCGGATGCATATCCTCTTCATGCTTGCACTGTCAGCCTTTCTGCTGGTTGGCGGACTTTATACCAAGCTGGTGCTCAATCCTCGTTACTTCGTGCTCCCGGCAATTGCCGCCTCGATCGCGGTGGCGATCTGGCTGGATCGGATGCGCGCGACCCCGCGTGCGATGATTCTCATCGTCGCGCTCGGAGCCAACCTGTTGATGTTGAGCGCCGAGAATGCGTTTCCGCGCTGGCCTGCCGAAGCCCTTGTGCAAGCCGGGCGGGATTATCGTGGCCAACCGATCGTAACGAATGCCGAAATCTTGCACCGAGCATCGCTGCCGATCGGCTGGAACGGGCTGACCGGGATCACCGTAGGCAATCCGCAGGTTGGCGCGCTTTATTTCTCGATGGAGGCGGAGCGCCCGGCAAATGCCGTTGTGGTGGCGCACTATCCTTCGCCAGCGACGCCGTTGGGCCGCATGATCACCATGATCGGGCTCGCGCGCTTCGTACCGGACCGAATCGGCAGGCGGCTTTTCGCGCCCAACCCTACGATGGCATTGTCGCGCCCGGTGGGCTGAAAGTCCCCCAGCGGTCGAAACCCACTGTCTATTGTCAGAATGCCAACCTAGCCGGATGAATGACGCATTCTGGGCAAGGGGTCGTTCGACATCTCCTTCGAACGCCCCCGACACACCATCGGAACGGGCCGCCGCCGCCTCAATAAACCGGCGGAGCAGCCCCCGGCATGGGTGGAATATCGCTATCGTCCTCATGGACATCATCCAGCCCCAACCCGACATGGCTGCGTTTGCGGCTATACATGAAATACACGATCAGCCCGATCCCGCCCCAGACCGGCAGAACCAGAATCGCGAGCAGCGGCAGCGACACATACAATCCGACGCAGCCGATAATCGCCAGAGGGGCGATGATGCCGACTGCGGGAACGCGGAACGGACGTTTGCGCGTCGGGTCTTTCCGACGAAGGACCAGCACTGCAATCGCGACCATCAGGAATGCGAACAACGTTCCTGAGTTCGAGTAATCGGCAAGCCTTCCGACCGGCAGGACGGCGGCGGCAATCGTCACGACCACGCCCGTTACCGCCGTCACGACATGCGGCGTCTTGAACTTCCGGTGGACGCTGGCGAGCTTTGCGGGAAGCAAACCATCGCGGGCCATCACAAAGAACACACGGGTTTGACCGAACATCATCATTAACACGACCGAAGGCAGTGCTAACACGGCGGCGAGGCCGACGAGACGACCCATCACCGGCCAGCCGATGCTGTCGAGGACATGGACGAGTGCTTCCTTCGAACAGACCAGCGGTTCGAGAATCCCACTTGCGGTAATCGCCGCGCAACGTCCGGCCATTTCGGCGGAACCCGGTGCAAGAACCGCTCCGCTTGCATCCATGACGGGTTGCGCGCCAATCGCCCCAATGGCACCGCTTGCAACCAGCAGATAGAATAATGTGCACACGCCAAGGCTGGCGATCAGGCCGATCGGCACGTTGCGTTGTGGGTTCTTGGTTTCTTCGGCAGCGGTCGAAACCGCATCGAAACCGACATAAGCAAAGAAGATTGAAGCCGCCGCGCCCAATACGCCGGTGCCGCCCGTTGGCAGGAACGGCGTGAAATTCTCCGATTTCAGAACGGGAATGGTGAGGGCGATAAATGCTGTCAGCGCCGCTATCTTGATCGCGACCAACACCGCATTGACGCGCGCGCTCTCAGTCGTGCCAAGGATCAGAAGGCCGGTGACGAGGATCGAGATGATAACGGCTGGCAAGTTGAAATAACCGCCGACCTGCGTCGCGGTGATGAGATCGGGCGTTGCCTCTGCTCCGAAAGCCAGTGACACCTTTGCCATCAGGGCGTCGCCATTGCTTAACACGGCGGGGAAATTCCATCCCAGCCCGCGTAACAGCCCTACCGCGTGGTTCGACCAGCCAACCGCAACCGCGCTCGCGCCGACCGCATATTCGAGGATCAGCGCCCAGCCGACCATCCACGCCAGCAGTTCGCCGGTGACTGCGTATGTGTAGGTATATGCCGACCCCGAAACCGGCACCATCGAGGCGAGTTCGGAATAGCAAAGTGCCGCGACGCCGCAGACGAAACCCGCCACGATGAAGCTCAACAACATCCCCGGCCCCGCCTTTTGCGCGGCCTCCGATGTCAAAACGAAAATACCCGTTCCGATGACGGCACCGATGCCAAGCATCGTAAGCTGGAATGCACCCAATGATCGGTGCAGCCCCTTTTTCTCGGCCGTAGCGAGAATGGCGTCGAGAGATTTGACGCGGTCGAAAATCATGCGGGAGCCCCCATAAATCTTGTTATTGGCCGGGAGCCTAGCCAGTAATCGCGTGTAGGCAAGCGTTTAGCGTGGACCATGCTTTTCGCTAACGAATGAGCATCGGCCCAAGCGGTTGGCCCGCAAAAATATGGACATGAAGGTGGGGAACTTCCTGATGTGAATCCAGCCCGGTGTTCGCCAGCAGTCGATATCCCGAAGTCACCAGACCGGCGGCTCGCGCGACTTCTCCGACGGCCCGAACGAACCCCAGGATTTCGGCGTCGGGCGCGCGGGCGGAAAAATCGTCCCACGACACATAGGCTCCCTTTGGGATCACCAATATGTGTGTCGGAGCCTGTGGCGCTATGTCGTTGAACGCCAGTGCGAATTCATTTTCGAAGACCGTTTTCGAAGGAATCTCGCCGCGCAGGATTTTCGCGAAAATGTTCTGGTCGTCATAGGGCAGGGTGGCGTCGACGGGCATACTCAGGTCTTTCGTGCAGCTTTTTCGGCAATTCCCGACATGCCTTCGCGCCGGTCCAGCTCGGCCGTGACGTCGGCAAACGCGACGCCCCTGGCATCGAGCAAAACGAGCAGGTGAAAGATCAGGTCGGCGGCTTCCCCGGTCAGATCCTTCGCATCGCCGGTCAGGGCGGCAACGACCGTTTCGACAGCTTCCTCACCCAGCTTGCGTGCGATCAGCGGTGGGCCACCGGCGTGAAGTTTCGCCACATAGGACGTCGCCGGATCGGCATCGCGGCGCGCGGCGATGGTGCGGGATAATAGTGTCAGTGTGTCGGTCACGGGGTTGTTAAGCGGCGGACTGGTGCCGACGTCAAGCCTGCTAGGGACGGCGACTGACGTGACGGCCGATTATCAAGCCGACGACACCCAGCGCGAACAGGCCGAATTCGCCCGGTTCGGGGATCTCAACGCTGCCAAACGCCAAAGCGGGGCTGGCGACGCAAAATATTGTCAGAAAGGAAACCGCGCGGAGCATGGAAAGCTCATGTCACGAATCGCCCCGAGTCGCCAGTTGCTGCATCTGCGAAGCTATGCCGTTTCGGGACAGTGCCGAACCGGAAACCCGGCATTTCCCAGCGCACGGCGCGCCTCGGCAATCGTTACGTCGCCGAAATGAAATATCGACGCGGCAAGAACCGCACTCGCGTGGCCTCTCGACACCCCTTGCACCAAATGATCCACCGACCCGACGCCACCGCTGGCAATCACCGGAACCGCGACGGCATCGGCAATCGTCCGGGTCAGTTCCAGGTCATAACCATCGCGCGTCCCGTCGCGGTCCATCGAAGTCACCAGCAATTCACCCGCGCCCAGTTCGGCCAGCCTGATCGCGTGCTCGATAGCATTCAGCCCCGTTGCCTTGCGCCCGCCATGCGTGAAGACTTCCCAGCCGTCACCGACCCGCCGGGCATCGACCGACGCGACAACGCACTGGCTCCCAAACCGCTCGGCGATATCGGCCACCAGTTCAGGCCGCGCGACCGCCGCAGAATTGACCGCTACTTTGTCCGCCCCCGCCAGCAGCAACGCCCGCGCATCGTCCGCACTCCGCACTCCGCCGCCGACGGTCAGCGGCATGAAGCAAACTTCGGCGGTCCGGCGCACGACATCGATGATCGTGTCGCGCCCTTCATGGCTCGCTCCGATATCCAGAAAGCAAAGCTCGTCCGCCCCCGCCGCGTCATAGGCGCGCGCAACCTCGACCGGATCGCCAGCATCCCGCAGATCGACAAAGTTCACGCCCTTCACGACCCGCCCATTGGCGACGTCGAGGCAGGGGATAACGCGGACCCGAACGCTCAAAGCGCAGCCAGTTCGAGCGCCACCTTCAGGTCGAGCCGCCCGTCATAAAGAGCCCGCCCGGTGATAACGCCCTCGATGCCATCCTTCGCGTGGATCGCCAGCATCCGGATATCCGCGATCCCCGCGACACCGCCGCTCGCGATAACCGGAATGTTGGTCGCCCGCGCCAGATCGACCGTCGCCTGAACGTTGCACCCCTTCAACATCCCGTCGCGCCCAACATCGGTGAACAGCAACGCCGCGACCCCCGCATCCTCAAACCGCCGCGCCATATCGATCACCTCGACATCGGAAACATCGGCCCAACCCTGCGTCGCGATAAATCCGTCGCGCGCATCGACTCCGACGACGACGCCGCCCGGAAATGCCTTTGCCGCATCGCGCACCAGTTGCGGGTTGGTCAGCGCGGCGGTTCCGATAATCACCCGCGATACACCCGCCGCGAACCATGCCTCGATAGAAGCCATCGTCCGAATGCCGCCACCGACCTGAACATGGCCCGGAAATGCCGCGACTATCCGCGCTACCGCGTCGGCGTTGACGCCATGCCCGGCAAATGCGCCATCGAGATCGACCACATGAAGATAACCCGCGCCCTGATTGGCAAAGATCATTGCCTGCGCGACCGGATCGTCACCGTAAACGGTTGCGCGATCCATATCACCTTCAGCCAGACGGACGACTTGCCCACCCTTCAGGTCGATTGCGGGAAATACGATAAGGCTCAAGGCCGCCACTCCATAAAACGCGCCAGCGTCGCCAGACCGTAAGCCTGACTCTTCTCTGGGTGAAATTGCACCCCCAACATATTGTCGCGACCGATCGCAGCAACAATCGGTCCGCCATGATCAGTCAGCGCCAGAACCTGTTCCGGGTCATCGGCCGTAAAAGCATAGCCGTGCAGAAAATACGCCTCCCCGCCTTGCAGGACGGGATGCAGCCCGGATACATCGACATCGTTCCAGCCCATGTGCGGAATCTTCAAATCGGGAGCTGGCGCAACCGGCCCCACGCTCCCGGCGATCCAGCCAAGGCCGGGAGTCACGCCATGTTCGCGACCCTCGCCAGCCATCAATTGCATCCCGACGCATATCCCGAGGAACGGCGTTTCATTCCGCAAAACCGCGTCGCCCAGCGCGTCGATCATGCCGGGGATTGCGGACAATGCGCTCATGCAATGCGCAAATGCTCCGACGCCTGGCAAGACAATGCGCGTCGCGGCCAGAACATCTTTGGGATCGGCGGTGACAAGAACGTCCGCGCCAACCGCCTTCAAAGCATTGGCGACCGAATGAAGATTACCCGCGCCATAATCGATCAGCGCAACCGACTTCATCCGCCCAGCGTCCCCTTAGTCGAAGGAATGCTGTCTGCCTTGCGCGGGTCGATCTCGACCGCCTGCCGCAACGCCCGCGCCAATCCCTTGAAGCAGCTTTCGACGATATGGTGGTTATTTGACCCGTATAGGTTTTCGACGTGCAGGGTCAGGCCTGCACTCTGCGAAAACGAATGGAACCAGTGTTCGATCAGTTCGGTATCCCATTCACCGAGGCGCGGGCTGTCGAGCTTCACTTTCCAGACGAAAAACGGCCGCCCTGAAATATCGAGCGCAACGCGGGTCAGCGTCTCGTCCATCGGCGCATAAGCGGTGCCGAATCGCGTGATGCCCTTTTTGTCGCCCATCGCCTGCGAGAACGCCTCACCAATCGCGATGCCGCTATCCTCGGTCGTGTGGTGCTGATCGATATGCAGATCGCCGACCGCTTTCAGGTTCAGGTCGATCAATGAATGGCGCGATAGCTGCTCCATCATGTGATCCAGAAAACCAATTCCGGTGGAGACGTCGTAAATCCCAGTGCCGTCGAGGTTCAACTCAACGTCGATGGAAGTTTCACTGGTCTTGCGATGAACCGAGCCTGTGCGCATGGCGAGTGCCTATAACCGCTGAGCGTCGCTGTGCAACGCATCTTGACCCTTTCGCGTCACGCGTTCACCTAGGCAGCATATGACCGACACTCTGCCCGACAGCCTGATTCCCTATGATGAAATCGTCCAGGAGGCGTTGCGCGCCGTCGTGGGCCGTGTGCTGGGAAGCATTCAGCATGAGGGGATGCTGCCCGGCGAGCATCATTTTTACATCACATTCAAGACTGGCGCTCCGGGAGTCGATATTCCTTCGCACCTGATCGCGCGTTTCCCCGATGAAATGACGATCGTGCTCCAGAATAAATTCTGGGACCTGAAAGTTCATGATGCCGCGTTTGAGGTGGGTCTGAGTTTCAATGCAATTCCCGCGCGGTTGTTCGTGCCGTTTTCGTCGATCACCGGCTTTGTCGATCCGGCAGTCAATTTCGCACTGCAGTTTCAGGTCGCGGGCGATGGCGAAGGGCCGGCCGAACATGATGCCGCCGGTAACGATGCCCCGTTCGAACCCGTCGAGGATGGATCGAATGTCGTGTCGGTGGACTTCAAGCGGAAGAAGTGACCGTCCCCACAGGCAGCTACCCTGAATTCGCTTCAGCATGACGAGCCTTTCCATATGAGCAACACCCGCACCGAAACCGACAGCTTCGGCCCTATCGAAGTCCCCGCCACGGCCTATTGGGGCGCGCAGACACAACGCAGTATCGAGAATTTTCCGTTCGGCGCGCGTGAGGCGATGCCGATCGAAATCGTCCACGCACTTGCCATCGTGAAACAGGCGGCGGCTCGCGTGAACCGTGCGCACGGGCTGGATGCAAAGCTGGCTGATGCGATCGAATCGGCTGCGGCTGCGGTTGCAACAGGCGAGCATGACGATCAGTTTCCGCTGGTTATCTGGCAGACAGGTTCGGGCACTCAGTCGAACATGAACGTGAACGAAGTTGTAGCCGGGATCGCGAACGAGGCGCTGTCGGGAGTTCGCGGCGGCAAAACCCCGGTCCATCCCAACGACCATGTCAATATGAGCCAGTCGTCGAACGACAGTTTCCCCACTGCGCTTCACGTCGCGGCGGCGGCTTCGGTTACGCACAAACTCTATCCGGCGCTCGAGCGATTACGCGGCGCGCTCGGGGCTAAGTCAAAGGCATGGGGGAACATTGTAAAGATCGGCCGAACCCATTTGCAGGATGCGACTCCGCTGACTTTGGGGCAGGAATTTTCAGGGTACGCCAACCAGATTTATCGCTGCCACATGCGCATCGAACCGGCGATCATAAACGGAATGTGCCGACTCGCGCAGGGGGGCACGGCAGTTGGCACCGGCCTGAATGCGCCACATGGATTTGCCGGTGAAATGGCGGCGACGATTGCCGATCTGACCGGCCTGCCGTTTCTGCCGGCGGAAAACAGCTTCGAAGCGCTGGCATCAAACGATCCGATCGTTCACCTGTCGGGAACTCTGAACACGTTGGCCGTTGCGCTGACCAAAATTGCCAACGACATTCGGCTGCTCGGTTCTGGGCCGCGCGCGGGAATCGGCGAACTCAATCTGCCGGAAAATGAACCAGGCAGTTCGATCATGCCGGGCAAGGTCAACCCGACTCAGTGCGAGATGCTGACGATGGTGGCGGCTCAGGTGATAGGCAATCATCTTGCGATCACGGTTGGCGGAATGCAGGGGCATCTCGAACTCAACGTGTTCAAACCGATGATCGGTGCGAACCTGCTGCGTTCGATCGACCTGTTGGCGATCGGAATGGACAGTTTTGCGGCGCGCTGCGTCGACGGGCTCGAACCGAATCGCGACCGGATCGCTGAACTGGTGGACCGGTCATTGATGCTCGTGACGGCACTCGCACCCGAGATTGGTTATGATAATGCCGCAAAGATCGCCAAGCACGCTCATCACGAAAACCTGACATTGCGAGAGGCCGCACTGGCCCTGAGCCTCGTCGATGCCGCAACCTTTGATCGGCTCGTGCGTCCTGAGACCATGATCGGCAACAACGAAGGTTCTCACAAATGATCGGCAAGATTCTCGGCGCAATTCTCGGCAGCAAGATCGACAGGAGCGATGGCGATAGCGGGGTAAAAGGTGCTGCAATCGGAGCGTTGGCCGTTGGCGCGGCTCGCAGGCTGGGTCCGCTGGCCCTGTTGATCGGCGGCGTTGTTGTTGCCAAATCGATCATGAAGCGAACGGCGAACGCATCAACCGACGCCTGAAAACTTAAAGCTGGGCGTTGACCTTCCCCGCGCTTTGGGGAAGGAGCGCCCATGCCCGTCACATTTCCGCTCGCCCGCCGCGGCCTGCTTTTCGTCCTTTCGTCCCCCTCTGGTGCGGGAAAGTCGACGATAGCGCGAAAACTTCTCGCGGCTGACGATGGGCTGGAAATGTCGGTATCGGCAACGACACGCCCGATTCGCCCCGGCGAAGTCGATGGCGTCGATTACCATTTTGTCGATCTCGAGCGGTTCCGTGAGATGGTTTCGAACGGTGACTTCCTCGAATGGGCGCATGTTTTCGATCATCGTTACGGGACACCGCACAAACCGGTCGATGACATCTTGTCCGACGGGCGCGACGTGTTGTTCGACATAGACTGGCAGGGCGCACAGCAGCTTTACCAGCAGGCGGGCGGCGACGTCGTCCGCGTATTTGTTCTGCCCCCCTCGATGGACGAACTTCACCGCCGTCTGATCGTGCGGGCAACCGACGCACCCGAAGTCATTGACGCCCGCATGGCGCGTGCGGCTTCGGAAATCGGCCACTGGGACGGTTACGACTATGTGCTGGTCAATGATGACGTCGAACGCTGCTTTATCGAGGTAAAGACGATATTGGCCGCCGAACGTCTGAAACGCAGCCGCCAGACAACTCTGATCGGCTTTATTCGGAGCATGACGCGGCCTTCTTGACGACTTCTTGAAGAGGCGTAGTCTCCTGAGAAAATAGGAGGGGCTGGATGATCCGTATTCTTGTCGGTGCCGTTGTTGCAGGGCTGATTCAGTTCATTATCGGTGCCATTGCATGGGCAACTCCGCTCGGTATGCTGGCATTCAAAGCGGTGGGGGATGCCCCAACTGCGGATTTGCAAGCGGCGCTTAGGCGGACGCTGGCTCCCACCGGGACTGGAACCTATTTTATTCCATCACCCGATACGGCTGCGGGTACGGTGATGCTCGGCAATGGTCCGGTTGCGCTCGTCCATTTCAATACCGGCGGCTTTCCCCCGATGAGTGTAACGGCGCTTGGGTCAGGGCTGATCCTGTCGATCGTCATGATGTTGCTGGTGGGCATGGCGCTTTCCAGCGTGCGGGATTTTGCCGCACGCTTTAAAGTGATGCTGCTTTTTGCAACCGCGACGGTTCTGTATTTCCTCATCGCGATGCCCGTGTTCAACGAATATCTGCCGTGGGACTGGTGGATTTATCTGGCGGTGACCGACTTCCTCGCGTTTTCGGTCGGTGCCTATGTCATGATCCGCTGGTTTATGCCGCGCGAAGCAGCGCCAACAGCTTAGCGCCCACGACGAAATCGGCGCGATGGGCTGCGCGTGTGTCGGCGGCCATCCATTCTTCGCCCCATAATTCGGCCTGCCACAGTTCGTCGAGATGGCAGGCGTCGAACGCAGCATCGGGGTCGATCGCGTTGTCGGCAATCATCAGTGCAATGACCAGAGACCCGCCGATCGTGACAATCGGCGATAGCGCCGCAAGTTCGAACGCATCGTGCGCGGCGACCGCTGTGGAAAGGCGGGCGACGGTTTCCGGTGGTTGGGGCGTGTGAATGACCCCCGTCGTCACGGTAAACGCGATATCATAGCGTTGGCGCGCCCAGTCGAGCAGCGGGTTCCAGACTGCCTCCTGCCGCTCGACCAAAGGCGGCGGCGCATCTGCGCGATAGCAGAGCAGGTCGGTTTCGCCATAAACTGCAAGGCCCGCTGCATAGGTTGCCGTATCGGGGGCGATTCGCTCGATCGCCGCATTGGACAGGCCGGTCAGCGGCATTTCATGTGGTTTGATCTCGCTTTCGACCGAGCGCCATTCGTCGGCGACGGCCTGCGCCAGCGCGTCGTTCGGCAGGATCAGCGGCAATCGGCCCGGCGTCCGCACCGGTTTACCGTCGAGCCGAATTCCCCGGTCCTGGACCGTCACGTCTTTCCAGAAACGCTTCATGGAGTGGGCGATCGCCATTGCCGGGCAAGGATTCGCGGCACAACCAGAACCTCGATGGCTCCCATCACGATAAACGCGCCGCCGATAATATCTGCCGGCTCGATCCAGTGTTTCGCCATTATGGAAATACCCAGAAACGCGAGCACGACTCCGCTGAGGCGAACCAGCCCCAGAATAAAGAACCGTGCACGTGCGGGGTCGGGGGTTGGATCGGTCATGCGGGTTCCAGTTCGGTCAATATGTCGCGTGGATGCATGGCGATGGTGTCCGCGCCTGCCGCCCGCAATTCCTCTGTGGGGTGATAACCCCATGCCACGCCGAGCGCGCGCGTTCCGGCCGCCACCGCCATTGCCATGTCGAAACTGGTATCGCCGATCATCACGGTCGTCTCGGGCGACGCGCCCGCTTGCGCCATGGCAGCGTCGATCATTGCAGGATGCGGTTTCGATGGGTGGCGGTTGGCGGTCTGGAGCGTTACGAATTTCGCTGACAGGCCATGATGTGCGAGACACAGCGCAAGTCCGCGATCCGATTTCCCTGTTGCCACGCCTAGCATCCATCCGGCCGCGTCCAGCGCCTCGATCGTCTCAGCGATTCCGTCATAGAGCGGTTCATCGACCAGCCCGTTGCCGCGCATTCGGTGAAACGCCGCCTTGTAATCCTGTGCCAATTGTCTGTGGAGCGCATCGTCGGCTTCGGGCAAAAGCGCCTGCATCGCTTCGAAAATGCTCAAGCCCACGATGCGCAATGTCGCCGCACGACCCGGCGGGTCGAGGCGCGAAGCAACGAAGGCATCGTCCATTGCGGTGCAAATGGTGTGCTGGCTATCAACGAGCGTGCCGTCGCAGTCGAACAGCGCAAGGCGGTTCATGATGACACCATCATGGCGGCCAACGCCGGGTTATTCTGTGCGTTCAGGCCAGCCCGCACGCCCGCCCGATCGGCGTCGCTCTTGTTTTGGTTCAGTTTGGCTGTTCCACGAATGGCTTCAACCCCCAGCTCGAATACACAAAGCGCATCCAGCATTTTGTCGCGCAGGACCGGATCGACTGCCGCTATCGTCCATGCGGGTTTGGGCGCGAGCTTTGCTTCGTAATGATCGGCCAGCGTTTCGATTTGCTCGATCAGCGCATCGCGGTCGAGTTCGACCACCGTTCCGTCGATCTCTACCGTGATATAATTCCACGTCGGAACCTGATTTCGGCCATCCGCATACCAGTCCGGGCTGATATAACCATGCGGCCCCATCACGCTCGCAAGCACGCGCGCACCGTTCAGATGCGGTGCAATCCGATTGCTCCGCGCCAAGTGAAACCGAAAATGCCCTTCATCGGTCATCGTCACAGGAACATGGGCAACCATCGGTCCCGCAGGCGTGGCAGCGAACAGATGCACCATGCCTTCACGCAGTACGACGGCGCGCATTACGGCTTCGTCATTTATCCTGAACCGGGGGTCGGGATGCACTCAGCGTGCTCCCTTTCTTTCCTGACCGCGTGACCGTCGCTCGCCCTTGCGTTCCTTGCGCGCCGACTTCGCCTTGTTGAGCGCCGCGCGGCGCTTGCCCTCGGGAGTCTGCGAGAATTTGACTTCATCCAGCACCAGCACGTCGGCCAGTTCCATGTCAAAGCCCAGATCGTCGATCGTTTCGGCGAAATGCGGCGGCAGTTCGGCGGTTACGTCGATTTGGCCATCGATCGGATGATCCACCCGGATGCGCCGCGCGTGGAGGTGCATCTTGCGGCTGACGGTGCCGGTCAGGAAGCTCGCCTTGCCGCCATATTTGCCGTCGCCGACGATCGGATGGCCGATTGCCGCCATATGGACGCGCAACTGGTGCGTCCGCCCGGTATAGGGCTGCAATTCAACCCATGCCGCCGCGTTTCCGGCGCGTTCGATCACGCGATAGCGGGTGCGGGCGGGGCTGCCCTCCTTTTCGTCCACGTGCATCTTCTCGCCGCCCGATCCGGGCTGCTTGGCAATCGGCAGCTCGATCATGCCGTCGTGGACTTCGGGAACGCCGACGACGATTGCCCAGTAAACCTTGCGCGCGGTGCGGCTGGAAAACGAAGTCGCAAAATGGGCGGCGGCTTTTGGCGTGCGCGCCACCAGCAGCGCGCCGCTTGTGTCTTTGTCGAGCCGGTGGACCAGCTTTGGACGGCCTTTCAACTCATAGTTCAGCGCATCGAGCAGCTTGTCGATATGCTCGGTCGTGCCCGTCCCACCCTGCGTCGCAAGGCCCGGCGGCTTGTTGATGACGATGGCGGCATCGTCCTTGTAGATCACAAGGCTCTGCGCGAATTCGATCTCGTCTTCGGTCAGTGTGCTGACCTTGCGCGTTGGCCGTTCGGACGCGGTCTTTGCAATCGCGGCGTCGGCGGGTGGGACGCGGATAACCTGCCCGGTCTGAACCCGATCACCCGGTGTTGCCCGTGCCCCATCGACGCGCAACTGCCCCGTCCGCGCCCAGCGCGAAACCAGATTGAAGCTCGAATCGGGCAAATGCCGCTTGAACCAGCGATCGAGGCGGATGCCATCGTCGTCGGATGCGACGGTAAACTGGCGGACGTCGTTGCTCATAATGTGCGTACCAATGTGAGGCCCAGCGCGAGCGCGGCGACTGAGCCGATGACGCTGGCGGCGATATAGCCGATTGCAGGAATTGCCTGACCACGTTCGATCATAGCCCATGTCTCAAGGCTGAAGGCAGAGAAAGTCGTAAAGCCACCCAGCACGCCGACGCCTAAGAAAAGCCGCCAGGGCTCTCCATTGTCACCGAACCGCGACAGGGTGGCGACCAGCACGCCCATGAAAAAGCCGCCGATGATGTTGATGCCGAGGGTTCCCCACGGAAACTGAATGCCAAAGGCGCGCAGAGCACCTGTGCTCGCGATATAGCGAACACCAGCGCCGATAGCGCCGCCCGCCATCGTGAGAACAAGTGGGGGCATCGAGAGTGCGAGAGGGGGCATGGTGATGCGCCTAGCGCGCCAGACACATTTCCGCCACCCTTAGCGCCCGCAGTTACTCATCAGGTGGATGCGCGCGTCGTCCGGCAGCGCAACGAATGGACGGCGTGGCAGACTGCGATCCTGAACTTCAGGATAGGCAATGAATTTCTTCGAACGAGAACAAATTGCACCGTCAGGGCTTGTCAGCAAGGCTCGCTGCACCCAATCTCTCATTATGTTCAACGTAATATCGATCCTGATCGGCCTCGTGGCGCTATTGCTTGCCATCCCGGCCTTCCTGCCATTTCTCGGCTGGGCCTATTGGCTCGTAATCCCGATCGCGGTGGTCGGCCTCGTTTTCGGCGTGTTTTCGTCACACCGATCGGGCCGTAATCTCAATATCATTGTCATTCTGGTCGGTGTCGGTCGCCTGCTGCTCGGCGGCGGTATATTTTAACCGCCAATCGCGCTTAGAACTTCGCCGGCAATCGGGCTGAGGAAGGCGCCGCCGATATGGCCTGCGCGTTTCCAGACGATTCGCGCTTCCAGTACGACCCCGTTCAGATCGAGAGTGACCGGAATTCCCGGAACCATCGTGCCGCCGCCCTCTGCCATGAAACCATTGGTCGATATATTGCGCACGGTGATCGCAATGCGGCGTCCGCGTGCTGTACGCAGTCCAGCGGCAATCGCCATCTCCGACCGGTCGATGCGGCGGTCGTCTTCAATGATCGGCGTATAAAGTGCTGTCTTCATTTTAAATCCCCCACCCAATCGGCGTCGAAACGAAGCTATCCTGAAGGGGTGAATAAATTATTATGAATGGCGCTTAGATTTTTTCTACGAAAAAACAACAGCTTGCCTATGCCTCGGTAAAAGCCCGACAGTCGCCTCCTTTGGAGTCAGGTCGGGAACAGTCAGTTGTTAACCAATTGGTAACTTTTTAATTTCATACTTCGTTAATGATTCAAGCGCGACGCAGAGTAAGCGTGGTGGCAAGGAAATCGGCGTTATGTTCCGCACTTTGACAGTTTTGTCAGCGCTCACTCTGCTGAGTCTGGCGGGATGTAAGGCGACCGTGCAGTCTCCAGGGACGGTCGCCGTGGTGCCATCTGACGACGCCCCACGTGCCAACGATTGGCAGTTGATCGTGAGCGACGTCGATGCGGCGCGTATCGGCAAGATCGGATCAAGCTGGGATGCGGCACTTGCCGACGTTCGCGCACATGGCGGCGCGAAAGCGATCGCGGCCGAGGGCGCGTTGCTCGATCCGAAAGCTGCATTGCCACGTCCGGCACCTCCGCCGGGTGTCTATCACTGCCGTGTTGTCCGGCTTGGGCTGACAGAAGAAAACCGCACCAAGGCATGGGCGGTGTTCAAGCCATTCTTCTGTTTCGTGGCTGTCGAAGGTCCATTGCTCACCTTTACCAAAGGGACCGGCACGCATCGTCCGGGCGGTCGGTTATGGGACGATAGCGACACACGCATGGTTTTCCTCGGGAGCGTTTCAGCAAAGCCTGACGGACCGCTTCCAGCCTATGGCGACGACCCAATGAGCAATCAGGTTGGGGTCGTCGAACACATCGGTGACTTTCGCTGGCGAATGGTGATTCCGGGGTCGACGCCCGAAGCCAAGCTCGATGTCATGGAATTACTGCCCGATGCACCCGTGCAGGTCGTTAAGCCGGCGACCTAGGGGGCGTTACGTTGAGGCCGGGCCTCGGCAAGGATAAGCGCGAACTGGCAATTTTTGTCGGTCCACTCGGCCACCGGCGACCAACCACCCGCGCGTAACAACACGCGCGCGTCGCGTGGGCCATATTTATGGCTGTTTTCGGTGTGGATCGTTTCGCCGCTGGTCATTGCAAATGGCTGTCCGTCGATCATGAAATCGACGTCGCGGATCGCTTCGAGATGCATTTCAATGCGTGCGTAATAATCGTTCCAGATGGCTCGGTGGCGGAAAGCTTCGATCGGGATCGTGCCGCCAAGCTCGCGATTGATGCGCACCAGCAGGTTGAGATTGAACCGCGCCGTAACGCCCGCCGCATCGTCATAGGCGGCGGTCAGGATGTTCTCATCCTTCACCCGGTCCATGCCGATCAACAACATTGCGCCGGTCCCAAGCGTTTCGCGCATCGTCCGCAGCAGGTCGACGCTGGTCCGCGCGATCATGTTGCCGATCGTCGAACCCGGAAAAAACCCCAGCTTCGGCGTGACGGCAATCGCGTCGGGCAGAGCAAAGGGCTTCATGAAATCAGCTTCGACGGGCAATACCGAAAGTCCCGGAAACCCCTTTGCCAGTTCGGCCGATGATGCGCGCAGGAAATCGCCCGAAATATCGATGGGCACATAGGCCGCGGGCGACACCGCGCGCAGAAGGTGCGGCGTTTTTACCGACGACCCCGACCCGAATTCAACGACCGCGCGACCCTCTCCGGCAATTCGCGCAACATCGCCGCTATGCTTTTCCAAAAGCGCGGTTTCGACACGCGTTGGGTAATATTCGGGTAAAGCTGTGATCGCCTCGAACAGTTCGGAACCGGCCCGATCGTAAAACCATCGGGCGGGAATGGCGCGGGGCGGGCAGCAAAGCCCGCCAGAACATCGCTGCGAAAGGCGGCATCCACCGTGATCTCGGGCGTTTCGTGGCGCAACATCTAAAGGTCTCGGGCCAGCCGTAGCCCCGAAAACTGCCAGCGCGCGTTCGGCGGAAAGAAATTGCGCGTGCTAACCCGTGATGATCCGCGCGGGGTCGCACAACTGGCACCCCTTAACACCATCTGCCCGCTCATGAACTTGCCGTTATATTCACCCACTGCGCCCTCGGCGGCGGCAAATCCGGGGTAAGGCAGGAAAGCCGATCCGGTCCATTGCCAGACATCGCCGAACATTTGCCGCAAACCGTCTGCGGCGCGCGCGGCGCGCGGTCGCACCGGGCCTGCGGTATCCAACTGGTTTCCGAAACACGGGTCACAGCTTTGTGCCGCGCTTTCCCACTCGGCTTCGGTCGGTAACCGCGCACCAGCCCAACGGGCATAGGCATCCGCTTCATAGTGGCTGATGTGCGCCACGGGGGCGGCGGGATGGAGCGCGTGAACGCCGTCCAGCGCAAAGGCGCGCCAGCCGTTATCGCTCGAACGCCAGTAAAGCGGCGCAGCGATGCCTTCCGCCTGCACCCATGCCCAGCCATCCGACAGCCACAGATCGGGGCGCGTGTATCCGCTATCCTCGATAAACGCCTGCCACTCGCTGTTTGTAATAAGGCGATCCGCCAGCGCGTGACGTCGCAGCCAGACGGTATGGCGTGGCCCTTCACAATCGAATGCGAACCCCTGGTTGGAATTTGTCGCATCATGGCCGATTTCGGCCGTGCCCTGTCGCCCCTCGACCCAGCGGAGTGGCTGGGGCATCGGGGCGGGTACGTTACGCGGGTGATCCCATACGGCGGGGTCGGTGGGATTCTGTGCAAACAGATGAAGCATATCGGTCAGCATCAATTCCTGATGCTGAGCCTCGTGATGGCAACCAAGTTCAATCAGTTCGTGCGCCCCCTTGGGCAGCGCGTCGAAAACGGTGCCGATCGCATAGTCCACATGTTCGCGATATTCGCGGATATCGTCGAGCGATGGGCGCGTAATCATGCCGCGCCGGGCGCGTGGATGACGCTCTCCCTCGCCCTCATAATAGCTGTTGAACAGGAAATGATAGGATTCGTCGAACGGCGCATAGCCGTGAACGAAATCGCGCAGGACAAAGGTTTCGAGAAACCATGTGGTGTGCGCAAGGTGCCATTTTGCCGGCGACGCGTCAGGCATCGACTGAACCGTCGCATCGGCATCCGACAATGTGTCTGCCAGTGCCAGCGTTCGCGCACGAGTACTGGCAAACAGAGCGGCCAGATCCTCGGTCGGTATTTCAGAATCGTGCAGAAGGTCTTGGGAAATCTTCGCCATAGCCAGCCTAGCCCCGTGTTATGCGAGCCTCGCGTGACACGCCAAAGAGTGAAAGCGATTTCGTTTCCGTTTGGTTCCTCTAACTCAGCGTGACGCGCCCGGCACCCATAAAATATCGTCGGCACCATTGGCGTTCGCGACCCGCGCCGCGACAAAAAGCCAGTCAGACAGGCGGTTGAGATACATGAGTGCGTGTGGGTTCAGTGCCGCGTCACCCGAGGCCGTCACAGCCGAACGTTCCGCCCGGCGCGCCGTCGCCCGCGCAACGTGCAGCGTTGCCGCCAATGACGACCCGCCGGGTAATATGAAACTGCGCAGAGGTGTCAGCGCGACGTTCATCGCGTCGATCTCGTCTTCAAGCCGCGTGACCTGCCCTGCGAGCGTTCGCAGCGTCATTTCATCCGGCTCGAAATCATCGCCGGGCGTTGCAAGATCCGCTCCCAGATCGAACATGTCGTTCTGGATCGTTCGTAGGCGCGCAAGCATTTCGCCCTCTGCATGGGCCGCAGCGACACCGATCAAGCTGTTGGTTTCATCGACATCGCCGATCGCCGCCATCCGCGAGGCATCTTTTGCAATGCGGCTGCCATCGACAAGCCCGGTCGTGCCATCGTCGCCCGTTCGCGTGTATATCTTGTTGAGTTTAACCAACGTCGCCGCCTAGTGGCGGGATATCAGCAACAGCAACGCAACCAGCAAAATTGCGACCGCCTGAAACGCGATACGTGCGGACATCATTTTGTTCTGCTGTTTGCTCGATACGCTCGGTCCATCGGGACCGGCCCGCAAATCGGCTTCGGTTGTTCGCAGGAATGTCACGATCCCCTTGATGAGCGCGAACAGCGTGGCCGCCATGGCCAACACGATGAGGATTACGAGAAATGTGGACATGAATGATATCTAGGCCGTCAGAGGGCAAAATCCAATGCCAAACCGCCGATGATCGGCCCTTCTCGAATAAATCGACGGTTGACCGCGAGTCATTGCCTGTGCTGTCATGGCGCTGTCATTCAAATCGCCTTAAAGGGTGTATTAGGACGACAAGGCAAAGAAGGCAGGGGGACAGGCGTTTCTCATGTATCATCCCGATCTTATCCGCCATCCTGACGGTTGTCCGGCGCTCGTCCTTAACGCCGACTACACGCCGTTAAGCTATTATCCGCTCAGTGTGTGGCCGTGGCAGACTGCGGTAAAGGCTGTGTTCCTCGATCGCGTCGACATCGTCGATCATTATCAGCGAGAGGTGCGGTCGCCCACGCATTCGATCAAACTGCCCTCGGTCATTGCGCTCAAATCCTATGTGAAGCCGTCGGCCTATCCCGCCTTCACGCGATTCAACCTGTTTTTGCGCGACCGTTTCCAGTGTCAGTATTGCGGGACCGGCACCGAACTGACGTTCGACCATGTCATCCCGCGCGCGCAGGGTGGGCGGACGACCTGGGAAAACGTCGCGACCGCCTGTTCGCCGTGCAACCTGCGAAAAGGGGGCCGCACGCCGAAAGAAGCCAAGATGCCGTTGCACATCGCACCCATCCGTCCGACTAGCTGGCAGTTGCAGGATCACGGGAAAAGCTTTCCACCCAACTATCTGCATCAGAGCTGGCGCGACTGGCTTTACTGGGACATCGAACTGCTCGCCTGATTTAATTCGCGAAAGAATAAGGTCCGCCGCGTTCCAGCGCGCGCTTATACGCAGGCCGCGCCTGAAACCGATTTACCCAGGCGTCGATATTCGGATGATTCGCGCGCTGCCCGAACACCGATGCGAACTCACCGACAAAACTGAGCTGTATGTCGGCCCCGGTCAGGTCGCCGAGCAGATATTCGCGATCCTTCAGCGCGTCATCGATATAGCCAAGGTGGTTTGCCATCTCACTGTCGATCCGCGGCTGGAGCGCAGCTGCGGCTTCGCCAAGCCGGGCCGTGTAAAGTTTCAGCATCAAGGGCAGCATCGCCGAACCTTCGGCATAATGCAGCCATTCGACATAGGACGTATAGTCCGCGCTGCTTTCGGCAGGCTGCAACCGGCCTTCGTCATATTTGCGGATGATGTAATCGACGATCGCGCCCGATTCGATGATCGTCTCCCCGCCGTCGGTGATAACAGGCGATTTGCCCAGCGGGTGGATTGCCTTCAGTTCGGGCGGTGCCAGGTTGGTCGTGGCATCCCGCTTGTAAAATTTGATGTCATAGGGAGCGCCCAGCTCTTCGAGCAGCCACAATATCCGCTGCGAACGCGATTGATTCAGGTGGTGGACGGTAAGCATGGCTCTCTCCTTCAAACCGGTCATTTACGCCAGTGTTAGAACGCCCTTATAAGCCGGGTCTTCCAGCGCGAGTCCAGCGCCGCGTGCAACACAGATCAGGGCATCTTCGGCAACGACAACGGGCAGACCGGTCGCTGCTGCAATAACCTCGTCGATATGTCCCAGCAGGGCGCCGCCACCGGTCAGGACGATGCCCTGATCGACGATATCGGCGGCGAGTTCAGGCGCTGTGTGTTCCAGCGCCTTGCGGACCGCCCACACGATCTGCGTGACCGGTTCGGCAATCGCTTCGGCGATTTCCGATTGCGTGATGGTGATCTCGGTCGGCCGCCCCGTCATCAGGTCGCGCCCACGCACTTGCATGCTCGTGCCCGGACCTTCTGGCGTCATCGCGCTGCCGATCGTGTGCTTGATGCGCTCGGCCGTCGCCTCGCCGATCATCAGATTGTGCTTGCGGCGAATGAAGGACGTGATTGCATCGTCGAGCTTGTCACCACCGACGCGCACCGAATTGCTATAGGCGAGCCCACGCAGCGACAGCACCGCGACCTCGGTCGTTCCGCCACCGATATCCACGACCATTGCACCGATAGGTTCGGTCACCGGCAAGCCCGCACCGATCGCCGCAGCCATCGGTTCCTCGATCAGGAACACGCGTGAGGCTCCCGCATTCGAAGCCGCGTCACGGATTGCCCGGCGCTCCACCGAAGTCGATCCCGACGGCACGCAAACGACGACTTCGTGGCGGCGGGGCAGCGTGGCAGGGCCACCCAATGCCTTGTCGATGAAAAACTTGATCATCTGTTCGGCCACATCGATGTCGGCAATCACGCCATCGCGCATTGGCCGAATCGCCTGAATGTCGTCGGGGGTTTTGCCCATCATCAACTTGGCATCGTTACCGACAACCTTGACGCGCTTTACGCCGTTGCGGGTTTCGATGGCGACCACCGACGGTTCGTTCAGGACGATACCCTTGTCGCGCACATAGACCACGGTGTTCACCGTACCCAGGTCGATGGCCATATCGTGTGACGCAAATCTCAAAAACTTGGGGATATACATGGTGTCGAGATGCGCCCTGATTTTACGAAGGAGGTTAATGGCTTGCCGTGCGTCCTGACCAGCGGCGGGGCAACCGGAACAGGAGCGCCGTGCGATGAAGTGCCGTATTAGTGCGTTGGAACAGACTCGTCACGAAAGCAAATCGCCCCGCAGATACGATTGACCGGTTTGCCGGTGCAGTGCAGCATGAGGCATGGCATCATCCGCACCGATCACGCAAAATCCCGACATTCGTTTTCTGGGCCGCTTGCTCGGCGATGTCATTCGCAGCTTTGGCGGAGAAGCGCTGTTCAGGCGGATCGAATACATCCGGTCCGCGTCAGTCGATCGCCACCGTGGGCTGGTCGGCGCGGAAGATGTGGACAACGGCCTTGGCGTCCTGACACTCGATGACACGCTGAATTTCGTTCGGGGCTTCATGCTTTTCTCGATGCTCGCCAATCTGGCAGAGGATCGTCAGGGGGTCGCGATAGAGGAGGGGCAGATGTTGCCCACGTCCTCGCCCGCCTCGCAGACGATGGGGTCGGCGCTGACAAAGTGGCCGCCATGCTCGAATCGGCACTCGTCATGCCGGTGTTGACCGCCCACCCGACCGAAGTCCGTCGCAAATCGATGATCGACCATCGGAATCGCATTGCCGAACTCATGCGGCTCCGCGACGCCGGCGTTGTCGAAACGGTCGATGGCGACGAAGTGGAGGCAGCGATCTCGCACCAGATCGCGCTGTTGTGGGAAACGCGTCCGTTGCGTCGTGAACGACTGTACGTTGCCGATGAGGTTGAGAACGCGCTCGCATGGTTGCGCGATGTCTTCCTGCCGACGCTGCCTGCTCTTTATGCCCGCTGGGACCGCGCGCTGGGACAGCATGTGGCATCCTTCCTGCGCGTGGGAAGCTGGATCGGCGGCGACCGCGACGGCAACCCCAATGTCGTCGCCGCATCGCTCGAACTTGCTATTGGACGTTCTGCCGAAACCGTCCTGACCGCTTATCTCGACGCTGTTCATGCCCTTGGCGCCGAGCTTTCGATCTCAACCGAACTCGCCACCGTCGATGAAAGCGTACTCGCCCTGGCAGAGGCCAGCGGGGATATGTCCGCCACCCGCGCCGACGAACCCTATCGACGCGCTGTCGCCGGTATTTACGCAAGGCTTTGCGCCACATTCGAAGTAATTGTCGGTAAGGCACCGGCCCGGACATCCTCGTTGAGCGGTGAAGCCTATGCCGATCCGCAAGCCTTTCGTGCCGATCTTCACGCGCTGGCAAAGGCGCTTTCGGGCGGCCCTCTGGCGACGGGCGGCGCGCTCGCTCGTCTGATCCGTGCGGTCGATATCTTCGGTTTCCATCTCGCCACGCTCGATCTTCGCCAGAACAGCGATGTTCACGAACGCGTCGTCGCCGAACTGCTGAAAGTCGCCGCCGTCGAAGTCAACTATCTCAGCCTTGACGAAGCCGCGCGTGTCGCCCTGCTTCGTCGCGAACTCGTCAGCCCGCGCCCCCTGTCAGGGCCGCACCTGAGCTATGGCGAGGAAACGGCCAAGGAACTTGCCATCTTCAAGGCCGCAGCTGATGCCAAGGCTCGTTACGGCGATGAAGCCATTGCCCGCGCGATCATCTCAAAGGCCGACAGCGTCTCCGATTTGCTCGAAGTCTATGTCCTGCTGAAAGAAGTCGGCCTTTACATGCCCGGCGCGACGCCATCCGCCACGGTCAGCGTTGTCCCACTGTTCGAAACCATCGCCGATCTGGAAGCCGGTCCCGGCATCATGGGCGATTTTTTCGCGATTCCCGAAATGGCGACCCTCGCCGTCACGCGCGGGCATCAGGAAGTCATGGTTGGCTATTCCGACTCCAACAAGGACGGCGGATATCTGACTTCCACATGGAGCTTGTTTCAGGCCAGCCTCGCGCTCGCCCCGTTTTCGAAAATGTCGGAACCGCGATGCAGTTATTCCACGGTCGCGGTGGTGCAGTCGGGCGGGGAGGGGGATCGTCCTTCGCCGCTATTCGCGCCCAGCCCCCGGCACCGTGCGGGGGCGCATTCGCATCACCGAACAGGGCGAAGTCATCGCCGCGAAATATGGCTCGCGAGAGAGTGCCGCCGTCAATTTGGAAGCGATGGCGGCTGCGACTTTGCTTGCCAGTCTCGAACCCGAACTGCTGCCCGCTGTCGACGCGAAACGGTTTGCCGATGCGATGGACGAAATTTCCGCCGCTTCTTTCCGCGCCTATCGCGGACTGGTGTACGACACGCCCGATTTCCGCACTTTCTTTCACCAGATGACGCCGATCGCGGAGATCGCCACGCTAAAAATCGGTTCGCGCCCTGCCAGTCGCACCAAGTCGGACCGGATCGAGGATTTGCGCGCGATCCCCTGGGTCTTCAGTTGGGCGCAGGCGCGCGTCATGCTGCCGGGCTGGTACGGCGTCGGCCATGCGCTCGAAGGGTTTGCCGACAAGGGGCTGCTTGCCGAGATGGCGCAGGGCTGGCCGTTCCTGCAATCGGTCCTCGCCAATATGGAAATGGTCCTCGCCAAATCGGACATGAACATCGCCGCGCGTTATGCGGCGCTGGTCGAGGATCGGACGATGGCCGATGCGACGTTCGGCACGATTCGCGATGGCTGGGCAAAAGCTCATGATTGTCTGTTGTCGATCACCGGCCAGTCACGTTTGCTGGCGGCTAATCCTTCGCTCGACGTGTCGATTCGCCTGCGCACTCCCTATATCGAACCGCTCAATCTGTTGCAGATCGAACTTCTGAAACGTCATCGCGCCGGAGAGGAGGATACCCGCATTGCAGAGGGTATTCAGTTGTCGATCAACGCGATTGCGACGGCTTTGCGGAATAGTGGTTAAACCCGTCAAAACGACGATTAAGGCAACGTCGTGTTAACCAGTTCCGTCTAGCTTATGTTCATGGACAAATTTCTCCCTAGCCTGCCCCAGACCAATCCCGCGACCGGTCGCGGAGAGATTATCGTTGTCGATGACAACCGCACCAACCTTTCGGTGATGGGTCTTCGACTGACGCGCATGGGATATGCGACGACGCTGGTCGACGGCCCGATTACCGCGCTCGATATGATTCAGGCGCAACGTTTCGACCTGATGATTCTCAATATGACGATGCCTCTGATGTCGGGCATCTCGGTTTTGGGTGAAATCCGCGCCGAGCCGATGACGCGGTATATGCCTGTCCTGATGATTACCGCGCGCAGCGATCCGGGGGCCGCAATCGACGCACTTGGAGCCGGGGCCGACGATCATGTCGTCAAACCATTTGATTTCGATACACTGGGTGCCCGTATCGAACGATTACTGGACCGTGCGCGCACACTCGAAGGACTGCGCCGCGCCAACGCCGCGCTCGACGCGCGAATCGCTCACCGCGCCGTCGAATTGAGCGAAGTCCGCGCCGAACTCGCCGAAGCCGAAGCCGCGCACCGCGAGCTTCAACAGCAATATCAGGCGCTCAGCGAAACCACTTGGCACGGATAAAATAAGCGCCGACGGCGACGGCTACTGCGATACAGACTGCGCAGACAGTCATGAAAGCCCAGGGTTCGTGGGCATAGGGTATGCCATCGACGTTCATGCCGAGCAGCCCGGTCAAAAACGTCAGCGGCAGGAACACCAGCGCCACCACTGAAATCACCAGACTGCGCGTGTCGATCAATTCCGCGCGTAAATCGGTCAGTTGTTCGTGCATCAGCGCCGAACGTTCGCGTATCGCCTCAAGCTCCTCGGCCATGCGCGCTGCACGATCCGCAGCTTCGCCCAGATGCGCGCGATCGTCGTCGGTCAACCACGCGGCGTCGATTCGGGCCAGCTTTTCCAGCGCCTGCCGTTGAGGCGCGACGAACCGGCGATAGGCAATGGCCTTTGCCCGCGTCGCCGCAATGGTCCGGCGCATCGAAAACGCGTTTTTGGCGTCGAACAGTTCCTCGCAATCGTCCAGCGTGTCGCCGAGTTCGGCCACATCGGGATCGAGTTCGGCGGTGATCGTAGTCGCCAGTACGCAGACCAGATCGCCGGGATCGAGGATTTTTCCCGCCAATATGTCCTGATCCAGTGTTTCCAGCGCCATCAGATCGCGCATCGTCAGCGAAATGACGCGCTTATGCGATGCCCATATCCGAACCGAAGTCAGCATATCGGTGAAATCCGCAGCCTCTTCGCCCGGCCCGCGCATGTTCAGGATTGCACCGCCATCGACCAGATCGGTGCGTGGGCGCGTCTCGGTGGCAATCAGCGCGTTGACGACGATATTCGGCAGATCCTGCGTGTTCAGCCAGTCGAGTGATGCGGGGTCGTTCCCGTCGAGATGAACCCAGACCAGATCCGCGGTTCCCATTGCGGCGGTGGCTTCGTCGCGTCCTACTGCCGCGGCATTGTTTCCGGTAACGACATAATTGCGTGCGCTCATGAAGCGGCCATTTCGATGGTGAGGGTCAATCCCGGACCCGGAGAGGAGGAGGGAGGACCGCTCATCCTAACGGCATCGGCGCGGGCGCGGGCAAGGATAACGGGCGGAACATCAGGGGCGGCATAGACGCGGTCGGCCTCGCCCAGCAAGCGCGCCTGTTTCAGCGTCAGGTCGTCGGGATCGGGCGATGTCAGGCAAATGGTCATCGTCCGGTCCCCCGTCTCCACGTCGGACTTTAACCACGCAGCGACGTCATGCGTTCCGGCCACCGGATCGAGCATACCGCCCGCCGCCAGCGCCGCATCCAGTGCGCGCCGCCGTTGCCCTGCATCGGGCCATCGTGCCCTTATCGCTGCGCGGGCCGCAGACAAAGCCCGCGCCAATGGACCCACGGTGGGCGGCAACAAAACTTCGATTCGCTGACGCAGGATCTTCGCGAGTCCCGCCGAAGCGCCGCCGGTTCCAATTGCAATCAGGACAGGGTCGCGATCGACGATGGCGGGCAGGGTAAAATCGCATAGTGCCGGGCGATCGACAGCGTTCACCAATATCCCCCGCGCTTTCAATGCGGCCACGGCGGCTTCTGCCTCCGCATCGTCTTCCAGCGCCACGACAGCCAGCGCCGCAGTGCCTTCAGAAATGACTACAGCTCCTGCGCGCTCCAACACCCGCCGCTTCGCATCGGCAGCTTCGCCCTCGCCGATCAGAATGACCGGGCGACCGTCAAGGTGAACAAATATCGGGAGACTGTGCATTGGTGCCGGACTGCCTAAGAACCGAACCGGTAGCAAGTTGCCGCGCAAAATGCTTTAGGCGGGTCATGCTCTATCTCATGATCAAGGCGTTGATATCCGGGGTCATCATCGCGTTGATCTCTGAAATCGCGAAACGCAGCCCGACGGCCGGTGCGCTTGTGGCCTCGCTCCCGCTCGTCTCGATACTCGGCATGATCTGGCTGTGGCGCGATACGCATGATGCCACGCGCATGGCGGCCCATGCCGGAGCCACTTTCTGGTACGTAATACCCTCTTTGCCGATGTTTCTGCTGATTCCGTACCTTTTACGTCACGGTTTCGGGTTCTGGAGTGCTCTTAGTGCCGGCTGCCTGCTCACAATCGCGCTCTATCTCGCCATGGTATTCATCGGCCCACGCTTCGGACTGCGCCTCTAAAAGTCCTACAGCGAAATAGCGATCACGCCAGCACTAACCACCACTGTCAGGACATCAACCACTCGGGCACACGCTCCGCACCCATGATCGTCGCCGCCGCAATCCGGTCGGCAACGACGGCGTACCGTCCACCGTCGACCAGCACTTCGGGCACCAGCGCGCGGCTGTTGTAAGTGCTCGCCATCGTCGCGCCATAAGCGCCCGCCGTCCGGAACACCGCCAGATCGCCCGCCCGCACCGCACCGCACTCACGCGCCATCGCGAAGGTGTCGGCACTCTCGCAAACAGGCCCCACGATATTGGCTGTCATCATTTCGCGCGTCTGGGCGACAGGGTCGAAATGGTGATAAGCATCGTAAAGCGCTGGTCGTGCCAGATCGTTCATCGCCGCATCGACGATCACAAACGGATGCTGGATGCCCGGCTTCACGCGGATTACGCTGGTCAGCAATACGCCCGCATTGCCGACGATCACGCGGCCCGGCTCGAACATCAGGGTCACGTCCCAGCCCTTGGTTACGCGCGCCACCATCGCGCCGTAATCCTCCGGCGTCGGTGGATTCTCGCCAGGGCGATACGGCACACCAAGGCCGCCGCCCAGATCGACGTGACTAACCGATAGCCCGCCACTCCGGATCGTTTCGACCAGCGTGCCGATCCGACCGAATGCCGCCGCCAGCGGCTCCAGATTTTCCAGCATCGACCCGATATGCAGTGCAACGCCGCGCATATTCAGGCCGGGAAGCGCCGCCAGCCGCGTGTAAATCGCAATCGCGTGACCGATCGGAACGCCAAACTTGTTCTCAGCCTTGCCCGTCGAAATCTTTGCATGCGTGCCGGCGTCCACATCGGGATTAACCCGCAACACGGCATCCGCGACCAGCCCCTTTGCCGCGGCGATTGCCGCCAGTTCCATGCCTTCTTCTTCGGATTCGATATTGAACTGGCCGATGTCGCGATCCAGCCCCTGCGCCAGTTCGACTCCGGTTTTGCCCACTCCCGAGAAGACGATCCGCTCCGGTGCCATGCCTGCGGCCAGTGCGCGTTCCAGTTCGCCCCCCGAAACAACGTCCGCGCCCATGCCTTCCCGAGCCAATACTCGCAGCACTGCAAGGTTGGGATTAGCCTTTACCGCAAATGCGACATCGACCTTCCCTGCCTGGGCCACGGCTTTCTGAAAGACCTGCGCGTGGCGTTCCAGCGTCGCACGTGAGTAGACGTAAACAGGTGTCCCGACATGGCGCGCAATGTCGGTTAGCGGCACATCCTCGCAGTGGAGGATGCCGTTACGGTAATCGAAATGGTTCATAAATTCAGCCCGGTGGGGGAGGTCGAACGGATCGGCTTTGCGCTTTTCCGAATGGGACAGCAGTTCGTCGATCCGCTGCGGTCTGGCCTGATTAGTCGGTGTCATCAATTGTTCAGGCGTCGGCACGGTCTTCGCCGCATAGGGTTTCTGGGGCAGGCTGTGCCCAGCCTCCGGTTTCAACCTCTGGCGCGAACCACACGCCGACAGCGCGACGATCAGGGCAAGAGCGAAAACAGCTTTCATGTGTGCGTCCCTAGCGAAACACGTGCCGCAGCAACAGCTTCTCTTACGCGCACCGGCGCGGTTCCACCATGACTGGTACGGCTGGCCACCGAAGCATCGACCGTCAGCACGCCGAACACCCGCTCGTCGATCCGCGCGTCGATCTCTTGCAATACGTCGAGCGGCAGATCGGCCAGCCCGCAAGCCCGGTCTTCGGCGGCCTTCACCGCGCGCCCAGTAATATGGTGTGCCTCGCGGAACGGAACGTCTGCCTCCCGCACCAGCCAGTCGGCCAGATCGGTCGCCGTCGCAAAGCCACTTTCCGCCAGCGCCCGCATCCGATCAGCGCGAAACGTTACGCTGCCGACCATTCCAGCCATCGCCGCAAGCGACAGTTCCAGCAGGTCATGTGCCTCGAAAACCGGCGGCTTATCGTCCTGCATATCCTTCGAATAGGCGAGCGGGAGGCCCTTCATCGTCACCATCAGCGCGGTCAGGCAACCGATGATCCGCCCGCTATGCCCGCGCACCAGTTCCGCTGCATCGGGATTACGCTTCTGCGGCATGATCGATGACCCCGTCGACCACTGATCCGGTAATGCGATGAACCCGAACGGCTGCGACGCCCAGATCACGAATTCCTCCGCCAGCCGCGACAAATGCAACGACGCTTGCGCCGCCGCCGTCAGATATTCGATGGCGAAATCGCGATCCGAAACGCTGTCCAGAGAATTTGAGGTCGGTCCATCGAAACCCATCGCCGCCGCCGTCGCCGCGCGATCAATCGCAAACCCCGTTCCCGCCAGCGCCGCAGCCCCCAAAGGGGACCGATTCAACCGTGCTCGCGCATCGGCAAACCGCGAACGGTCGCGCGCAAACATCTCAAAATATGCCATCAGATGATGACCCAGAGTGACCGGCTGCGCGCTCTGCAAATGGGTGAAGCCCGGCATTACTGTCTCGGCGTGCTCGTCCGCACGGCCAACCAAAGCCTCTTGCAAAGCTCGCAAGCCAGCATCGGTTTGATCGATCGCATCACGCACCCAGAGCCGGAAATCGGTCGCAACCTGATCGTTCCGCGACCGTGCCGTATGCAATCGCCCTGCAACGGGACCGATCAGTTCGGCCAGCCGTGCTTCGGTTGCCATGTGAATATCTTCAAGGCTCAGGTCGTCGGGTGGGCCATCGACCTCATACTCGGCCGCGACCGCCGCCAAACCATCCGAAATCGTCTTTGCATCGGCGACGGACAATATCCCTTGCGCACCGAGCATGGCGACATGGGCCTGTGACCCTGCAATGTCCTGCCGCCACAAACGCTTGTCGAATGGCAGCGAGGCATTTATCGCACGCATGACTGCATCCGGGCCTTCGGAGAAGCGCCCGCCCCACATTGCATTGGAGTCGCTCTTGCGCGCCGTAATCGCTCTTCTCCCGCTTGCCTTGCTCGCCGCGTGCGATAGGCAAACCAACACCGCCCCGCAAGCCAACGTCGCGGATTCTGCAAAACCAACCGAACCCGAGGCCGCAGGGACGCTCGACATCAGCCAGCGTGGGAAGGCTCCTCCGACAGAGTCCTTCAACGGTCCCGACGGCAAGCCCACGACCCTTTCCGCGTTCATCGGCAAGCCTTTTATCGTCAATTTGTGGGCGACATGGTGCGGCCCATGCGTGAAGGAACTGCCCTCACTCGACCGCCTCGCCGTCCGCGCTGGGGCCAAATTGCAGGTTCTGGTGGTCAATCAGGACGATACGAAACAGGCTGTTGATCCTGTTCCCGGCTGGTGGGCAGCGCATCCCCTTCCACATCTGGTGCTTTACCGCGATGGCCCCAACGCGCTGGGCTTTGCCTATGCCAGCGGGATGTTGCCCACTACGATACTGTACGACGCCAAGGGTAAGGAAGTGTGGCGCGTTATCGGCGGGATGGACTGGGACGGCCCACGCGCAAATACATTATTGGCGGAGTTTGTGGGATAGGAGCGCGAAACGTGCGCTAATAATCCCGCCGTGCATATTGATGCTCACGATTCGCTGCGCCATCGTCGCCGATGAAAGCCGCCCATACTCTGCCGGGTCGCCAGACCTTTTCCATCATGGCCCGCGCTTTGGCTTCTCCGATCCCCAGAACTTCGGTTTGATATCGATAGAAAAAGGCTGTCACCCGAGCATTCACGATACAGTGTACATGAACCGTTCGCTCGCCAACCGCCGCCATCACATCGCAGAATCGCTGATAGTCCGCCTCGACGGGGTTGCTGAAATCCACAGGAATATGCGTGTAAGTCATCCCCAGTCCGACCACAGTAGCAGCTTCATCCGCTAACGCCTTCTCATGCGTATGCAGACCGAGGTTCACCACCTCAACCACGCCCAGATCATGAATCGCAGCGAGTTGCGCTTCCGTCGGTTGACCCGACGTCGTGATCGCGTCGCTCAAGCGGCTCCAGTTCAGTATCTCAATGGAATCGTTCACGCGCATAACCCTTCAAACCGAAAACACGCCCTCGATCACCGTCACGCATTTGCCGCCGAGCACCACCCGGTCTCCTGTCAGCGTGCAATCCAGATAGCCGCCCCGTGCCGAAGCCTGAAACGCCGTCATCCGATCCCGTCCCAGCCGTTCCGCCCAATAAGGCACGACGACCGCATGGGCGGACCCCGTCACTGGGTCTTCGTCAATTCCCGCGCCCGGAGCAAAGGCACGACTGATGATGTCGGTGTCGTCGCCCGGCGCGGTCACAATGGTCAGCCAGTCGCCCGGAACCGCCAGCGCCGGAAAATCAGGAGCGACAGCCCGCACGGCGGCAGCATTTTCCAGCACGACCACCCCATATCGGTTTTCGTGCCAAAGGGTTTCGACCGCTGACTCTACCCCCAGCGCCGCCAGAAATTCCGGCATTGCCTTGGGCGAAGGCTTCCACGCGGGCAGGCTCAGCGCATAGCCGACCCCGTCGCGCGCCACCGATAAAACCCCGGCTTTCCGCGTCCGAAACCGTACGCCCCCCAGCGCGGCGTCCTTCGACAGCACATAATGCCCGCTTGCCAATGTTGCATGGCCACACATCACGACTTCGGCGACGGGCGTAAACCAGCGTAATTCGAAATCCGCATCTCCCATCGTGGGCAAGATAAACGCGGTTTCGGCAAGGTTGTTCTCGGCAGCGATCGCTTGCAACACCTCGTCGGGCAACCACGCCTCCAACGGCATCACCGCCGCTGGATTGCCGGTAAAGGGCCGGTCCGCAAAAGCGTCGATCTGAACGAATGGCAGTTTCAATGTATCGTCTCCGTAAACCGTTCCATTGGCAGGCTCATACGATCGACATGGCCCTCCGGATCGGGGTGGATTAGGATCTCGGTTCCCGGAAATGCCAGCATCAGCTTCTCCTCCACCTCGTCCATCACGCGGTGCGCGTCGTCGAGTGTCATTTTCGGGTCCATCCAAACATGGAACTGGACGAAATCATGCGTCCCACTTGTCCGCGTTCGCAGGTCGTGAATACCAACCAATTCGGGATGTTGTTCCGCCACTTTCAGGAAAGCGGCACGGCGTTCGGCGGGCCATTCCTTGTCCATCAACTGATCGACCGCCTGGGCCGACGCCCGCCACGCCCCCCACATCAACCACAGCGCAATTACGATGCCAAACAGCGGATCGGCCCCTTTGATGCCGCCATATTGATCGATCGCCAGCGCGGCGATAACGGCGATGTTCAGCAACACGTCCGACTGATAATGAACATGGTCGGCCCCGATCGCGACCGATCCTGTCCGTGCGATCACGAACTTCTGATAACCCAACAAGCCGACTGTTGCGACGATGGCGATCACCGAAGCGCCGATGCCATATTCAGCGTTCGTGGTGATCTGCCCTGCCAGCAACTGCTGAACAGCGCGTGCAAAAATTGCCACGCCGGAAAGCGCGATCACGAAGACCTGAAACAGCGCTGCCAGCGCCTCTGCCTTGCCATGTCCGAACCGATGTTCGTTATCGGCAGGCTGAGATGCCAGTCTAACGCCCCACAAAGTTACCAGCGATGCGATCAGGTCCAGCCCGGTGTCGGCAAGTGACCCTAACATCGCGACCGACCCGGTCTCGTGTGCGGCAAACCCCTTCAGGACCAGCAGCCCAAGCGCAACCGAAGCACTGGCGAGGGCGGCGCGGGTCGTCAGAGTGGATCGGTTCACGGGTACAGCAATCCTTCGCTCCATCTATCGCCTTCACGAGTGAACAACCGCCGCTCATGGAGCCGGTGCGCACCGTCGCGCCAGAATTCGATGCTTGTGGGGCTCACACGATACCCCGACCAATGCGGCGGGCGCGGCACGTCCATATCCTCAAAACGCCGCGTTACTTCCTGTAACCGCGCGCTCAGCGTGCCGTGGTCGGGCAACGGGCGTGATTGGTCCGAAGCCCATGCGGCAAGCTGCGATACGCGCGATCGACTTGCGAAATAGGCGTCAGCCGTTGCGTCGTCGACAACACTCACGGAGCCTTCGACGCGAACTTGTCGGCGCAGCGATTTCCAGTGAAAAAGGAGCGCCGCTTTTGGATCGGCTGTCAGATCGTCGGCCTTGCGACTCTGCTGGTTGGTATAAAATATAAAGCCCGTCGCATCATGACCCTTCAACAAAACCATGCGAACCGCGGGCTGGCCCTCTGCATTCGCTGTTGCCAATGCGACTGCATTGGGATCGTTGGGTTCGCTCGCCTCCGCTTCGACAAGCCATTCGGAAAACAGAGTTATAGGATCGGTGCTCATGCGCCGGGCCTAGAATTGCGGTCCGGAAATGTCGAGCCGGCTCTATCGACGTGTTGCAACGCAACAGCCTTTATGGTGTGGTGAAGCAGGGGTGCGCATCGCACGATAAGGATAACCGGATCGTTTTGACGCTGTGGCCAGCCCTGCATCTCTCCCTGTGAGCGAAGAAATCGCCTCCGACTGGCTTGCCAGTTATCGTGCCACCGCGCCGCGCGGTGATGTGTTGCGCGACACCGCAAATCCGCAGATGTGGCAGGCGATGCTGACCGAGGTCGCCGTTGCGTCGGGTGGCGACCTGTCGCTGGCTCGCGCCCGAATTCAACGTCAAGCCGATGAGATCGGCACTGGCTTCCGCCTGCCCGGCGATGGGGATGACCGTAAATGGCCGCTATCTCCGCTGCCGGTGATGATCGACGCGCCGGAATGGCAAAGCATCGCCGATGGCGTAGTCCAGCGTGCCAATCTGATGGAGTTGTTGCTCGCTGACATTTATGGCCCCCAACGATTGACCGAAGGCGGTCTGCTCCCCGCTGCTGTCATCAACGGAAGCTCGCATTTCCTGCGCCCGATGATGGGACTGGAGCCGCCCGGAGGTTGGCACCTACACTTCTTCGCGGTCGATATCGGGCGCGGTCCGGACGGCGAATGGCGAGTGATCGAGGATCATACGCGCACGCCAACGGGTGCGGGCTATGCGCTCGAAAACCGGCTGGCGATGTCGCGCGTGTTCGATCAGCTTCAGTCGCGGCTGCACATCGCGCGACTGGCCCCGTTTTTCGCCGATGTTCGCGCCGGGATTGCCGCGTCGTGCCACCGTTCGGACCCACGCATCGGCCTGTTGACGCCGGGCCGCTATAATCAAAGCTATGCCGAACAGGCGCATATCGCACGCTATCTCGGACTGCTGCTGGTCGAGGGTGAGGATCTCGCGGTCCATGACGATCAGCTTTACCTCCGCACGATCGAGGGGCTGAAGCGCGTCGATGCTTTGTGGCGCCGCGTCGATCCACGCTTGCTCGACCCACTGGCATTCGATTCACGTTCGCGCATCGGGGTCCCGGGCCTGATCGACGCGATGGCTGCGGGCAATGTCGTGATCGCCAATTCGCCCGGCGCAGGTGTGCTTGAATCATCCGCGATCGCCGCGTTTTTGCCGAGACTTTCGGTGCGCATGACCGGCGAAGACCTCCGAATTCCTAACATCGCGACTTGGTGGTGTGGGCAGGACCGTCAGCGCGATCAGGTGATCGAACGCCTCGATCGCTTCATCATTGCCCCCGCTTTCAAGACCAATCCGCGCGGCCTCCCTAATGGCGCGCGCATCGGTGCCGATTTGTCGGCCATCGAACGTAGTAACCTGATCGACGATATCTATCGTCGTGGCATTGATTATGTTGGGCAGGAAACCGTCCATCTTTCTACGCTTCCCACCGTTGGCGAGAACGGTCTCGAGCCGCGCCCCTTCACGATCCGTGTCTTTGCCACTCGCGATTCTTATGGTGCATGGCAGGTCATGCCCGGCGGTTTCGCGCGCATCGGTCTTGAAACAGATATTCGTGCAGCGGTTATGGGGGAGGGAGCCTTTTCCGCCGATGTGTGCATTGTTGGGACGAAGCCGGTTGCGCCCGTCACTTTGGTTGCCGCAACCGATGCCATCGCGATCCGCCGCAATCCGGGCACTCTGCCCAGTCGTGTCGCCGACAATCTTTTTTGGCTTGGGCGCTATCTCGAACGCGCCGAGGGGGTGTTGGCGCTGGTCCGTGCCAGCATCGGCGGTTCGGTTGATGTCGATGGCGGTGCGCCCATCGCTTCTGCGACACTGAAACGTCTCGAATCGTTGCTTATCGGAAGTGGAGCCGCAACCAAACGCGCCAATAGTCCAAATCCTACAACCGTGGCGCTCGCCAGCGCTGCTCTCAGCGATGCGGACGAAAACTACAGTGTCCGTGCACTACTCTACCGTGCCCGCGACATAGGCGAAGGCTCGCGTGAACGTCTGTCCACTGATGTCTGGCACCTTCTCGAGGCACCATTTCCGAATGCCGACCGTATCGGGCAAAGTGCGTCGGAAATGCACCAGCGTTTCGCTGCCCTCGCTGGGTTATCCGCTGAAAACATGGGCCGCACGGCTGGCTGGCGCTTTTTAGACTGTGGTCGCCGGATCGAACGTGCAGGTACCGTCTGCCGGCTGCTTCGCGCCTTCTCCGGTCCCGATGCCACCGCTGACGACCTAGCCATGTTGCTCGAACTCACCAACAGCCAGATCGGATATCGCCAGCGTTACCCGACGGGCGTTTCCGCAGCAGCGGTCCGCGATCTCGTTGGGCTCGACGCCGGAAACCCCCGCAGCCTTGCGTTTCAGGTGGCGGCGATGGTCGGCCATCTCGATGCTCTGCCGCGCCTGTCAGATGATGGCATGGCCGAAGAGCAACAGAGTGCTGCCGCTGCTATCGCCGCGTTTGTTGCAACCTTGACCGCGGCAACACTTGATCTCCACCAGATTCAGGGACTGGAAAACCGGCTGTTCGCGTTGTCCGATGCCATTGCCAATCGCTTTTTCCTGCGTGGTGGAGCTCCTCTCCGCGCGACCGGAATGACGCTGGCATGACCGGCGACACAGTCATCGGTGGCCCGATGCGTTACGAAATCCGCCACGAAACGCGGTTTACCTATGCTCGGCCGGTTAGTTTCGCGCGCTGCAATCTGCGTCTGAAGCCGATCATCTGGTCGGGACAGACGCTCATCGATCACACGCTCTCTGTCGAACCCGGCGGTCATTTCTCGCTTGCCCGCGCCGACGCCTCGCTTGCCAATGTTACACGACTGGTGATTTCGGAAGCGGTAACCGACCTGTCTATCGTCAGCACAGCCACCATTGATGTGAACCGCGATATTCCGATGCCGCTGGCGAGCGACCCCGATCTTGCCACCGTCGCCGAACTTGCGCGCACCAATCGCAGCGTGCTTGCAGTTTCGCCGACCAATTATCTGTTTCCATCGCCGATGATCGCGCTCGACTCGAATATTGCCGACTGGTGCGCTAAAAGCCTGCATCCCGGTCGTAATTCACTGGAAGCCGCGATCGAACTCGCGCGCCGAATACAAGATGAATTCGCTTTTGATCCCGATGCAACAAAGACCGAAACTACGCCAGCCGAAGCATTTTCGCAGCGCGGTGGCGTGTGTCAGGATTTCGCCCAGATCATGATCTCGGGGCTGCGTTCTGCCGGCCTGCCTGCGGCCTATGTTTCGGGCTATATTCGCACCATCCCACCTCCGGGTGAGGAACGGCTGGTCGGTGCTGACGCGACCCATGCATGGGTATTGCTGTGGTGTGGTCCCGATCGTGGCTGGGTCGGTGTCGATCCCACCAACGGCATCTGGATGGCTGGCGACCATATCGTTACTGCAATCGGGCGCGATTATTCCGAGGTCGCGCCCATCGACGGTATCTTTCTTGGCTCTGGTGCACAGACAATGACGGTCAGCGTCGATGTCGCACCGTTGCGCCTGCACGCCTCCGTTGCATAAGCGCTGGTCAGCGCATAACTGACCGGCATGGCTGATCCTTATACGACCCTCGGTGTGGCGCGCGGTGCCACGGAAGCTGACATTAAAAAAGCATATCGCAAGCTCGCCAAAGAGCTGCACCCGGATAAGAACAAGGACAATCCGAAGGCGACCGAGCGCTTTTCCACGGTCACTCAGGCCTATGACCTGTTGTCGGACAAGGACAAGCGTGCGCGGTTCGATCGCGGCGAAATCGACGGCGACGGCAACCCGGCTGCTCCGTTCGGTTATGGCGGTGGTGGTGGCGGCTTCCGTGGGCAGCCAGGCGGCTTCGAACAACAGGGCGGCGCGGACTTCGGTGACATTTTCGAGGGTCTGTTCGGCGGACGGCGAGGCGGCGGTGGCTTCGGTGGCCGTGCGGCACCTCCGCCAAAGGGCGCGAACATCGGTTATCGTCTTGCCGTCAGCTTCGAAGACGCAGCTTCGCTTGCGCCTCAGCGGATCACGCTTGGCGATGGCAAGACGATTGACCTGAAGCTTCCCAGCGGCGTCGAAACCGGCACCCAGATGCGCCTCGGCGGCAAGGGCGAACCCGGCCCCGGCGGTCCGGGCGATGCCGTCGTCACGATCGAAATCAGCAACCACCGCTTTTTCAAGCGCGATGGAGATGCCGTGCGCCTCGATTTGCCGGTTACGATTGCAGAGGCTGTTCTCGGTGGACCGGTCAAAGTCCCGACCGTCGATGGGCCCGTCATGCTGAACATTCCCGCGGCGTCGTCCTCGGGCAAAGTTCTCCGCTTGAAGGGGCGCGGCTTCACGGGCAAAACCGGCTTGCGGGGCGATCAACTCGTTACTTTGATGATCAGCGTTCCTGCGGCAGACGATCCGACCACCGAAGCGTTGAAAACCTGGTCCGAAAGCGCACGTGAAAACCTCGGCAACCCGCGCGCTGGATTAGGCGTTTAGCGCTGAGTGTCAGATAATTGCCCCCCGAAGAACTCCCCAGATGCCGCTTGCCATGCGCCGGATACCTCGCCGCAGTCGCCCGAGGCGCGGCGCGAGCAGGCCGATGCCGGCAATTCAGAGGCGGTTGAGCACAAGCTCGGCAATCTAGGTCCGTTTGCCACAGCATATGAGGTTTCGAAGCGCGTGGTAGTCGGCGTTTTCAGCGACGGTTTCATCCATGCAGGCAATCTCGCATATCTGACCCTGCTCACTCTATTCCCGTTTTTCATCGTCATCGCTGCGCTTGCCAGCGTCTTCGGGCGGAGCGAAGACAGCATCCACGCGATAAATTCTGTCCTGCTTGGAATGCCACCCACCGTGCAGACCCTCTTGCGCCAACCAATCCATGATGTCCTGACGCAAAAGACTGGCTGGCTGTTGCTGATCGGTGGGCTAGTTGGGCTGTGGACGGCCGGTAGTTTCATCGAAACGATCCGTGATATTCTTCGTCGTGCTTATGGTTCGGCCTATACCAATCCATTCTGGCAATATCGGCTGACTTCGATCGGCATTATCATTGCCGCCGTCATTTTGATGATGCTGGCGTTTTCAGCGCAGGTCGTGATGACCGCCGCCGAACAGTTCATCTATCATGTTATTCCGTTTGCTGGGCGTTTTGTTGGTTGGATCCAGCTTTCGCGGCTTGTGCCATTGTTCGTCGCATTCGTCGCGCTCTACCTGCTGTTCTGGTCACTTACGCCCAGCCATTATCGGTTCTCGAAATGTCCGAAGTGGCCGGGCGCGCTCTTCACGGCGGTCTGGTGGTTCGGTTCGCTGGCGGTCTTGCCTTTTATACTATCGAAACTTTCGAATTATGACGCGACTTATGGCAGTCTGGCGGGCGTCATTATCGCACTGATCTTCTTCTGGTTCGTGGGATTGGGTATTGTGATCGGGGCTCATCTTAACGCAGCACTGGCGGAACCGCCCATCTCGACGCTAAAGAAAGATCAACGGAGGGATTTAGAGACACAATGACTGGTTTGATGAAGGGCAAGCGGGGACTGATCATGGGCCTCGCCAACGATCGCTCGCTGGCGTGGGGTATCGCCCAAAAGCTGAGCGAAGCGGGTGCCGAACTTGCGTTCAGCTATCAGGGTGAGGCGCTGGAAAAGCGCGTCCGTCCCCTCGCAGCATCGCTGGGCAGCGATTTCCTGATTGATTGCGACGTGTCGGACATGACCGAACTCGACAAGGGTTTCGAAGTGTTGGCGGCGCGTTGGCCGACGATCGATTTCGTTGTTCACGCGATCGGTTATTCAGACAAGAACGAACTGCGCGGGACGTATGTCGACACAAGTCTCGACAACTTCCTGATGACAATGAACATCAGCGTCTATTCGTTTGTTGCAGTTGCCAAACGAGCGTCTGCAATGATGCCGGATGGCGGAGCTCTGGTGACGTTGAGCTATTACGGTGCCGAAAAGGTTATCCCCCATTACAACGTCATGGGCGTTGCAAAGGCGGCGCTCGAAGCTTCGGTGAAATATCTGGCCGTTGATCTCGGCCGCGATAATATCCGCGTCAACGCGATATCCGCCGGGCCGATCAAGACGCTGGCAGCAAGTGGCATCGGGGACTTCCGCCACATCATGAAGTGGAACGAATACAACAGTCCGCTAAAGCGCAATGTCACGATCGAAGATGTCGGCGGTGCGGGATTGTACCTGCTGAGCAACCTTGCAAGCGGCGTAACCGGTGAGACGCACCATGTTGACGCGGGCTACCATGTTATCGGGATGAAAGCCGAAGACGCCCCGGATATTGCACTTGTCTAAATGCCTCTCCGGGGAGGAGAGGGGTTTATGAGCCACAACAGTTTCGGCCATTTGTTTCGCTTCACGACATGGGGCGAGTCCCACGGCCCCGCGCTCGGTGCGGTCGTGGACGGCTGCCCGCCAGGATTGGCGCTTAGCGAAACCGACCTCCAGCCGTTCCTCGATAAACGCCGTCCGGGCACATCGCGCTTTACTACCCAGCGACAGGAGCCTGATCAGGTCAAAATCCTGTCGGGGGTATTCGAGGGACGGACCACCGGCACTCCGATTTCGTTGATGATCGAGAACGTCGATCAGCGTTCGAAGGATTATTCCGAGGTCGCCAAGGCTTATCGTCCGGGCCACGCGGATTATGCCTATGACGCGAAATATGGCTTGCGCGATTATCGCGGTGGCGGCCGATCGTCGGCACGCGAAACCGCTGCCCGCGTCGCCGCCGGTGGGGTTGCTCGCGCGGTGATCCCTGAAGTGACGATTATTGCGCACGTCGTCGAAATCGGAGGCGATCGCGCGGAAACATTCGATGCGGCCCAGATCGACGCCAACCCGTTTTTCTGTGCCGATGCAGCCGCTGCCGCGCGTTGGGAAGTCCTCGTCGATGAAGCCCGAAAGTCAGGCTCATCGCTCGGCGCAATAGTGGAATGTATTGCAATCGGTGTCCCTGCGGGCTGGGGTGCACCCCTTTATGCCAAACTCGACGCCGATATCGCGAGCGCCTGCATGAGCATTAATGCGGTCAAAGGCGTGGAAATCGGCGAGGGTTTCGACGCGGCCCGGTTACGCGGCGAGGAAAATGCGGACCCTATGCGCCCCGGAACTGACGGCCCGGAGTTCCTTGCCAATCACGCTGGCGGAATTGCTGGCGGCATCTCGACCGGCCAGCCCGTGATCGTCCGTGTTGCATTCAAGCCTACCTCGTCCATCCTGACCCCTGTCGAAACCATCACTCGCGAAGGCGATGCAACCGACATCATGACAAAGGGGCGCCACGATCCCTGTGTCGGAATACGAGGCGCCCCTGTGGTAGAGGCGATGGTGGCGCTGGTGCTGGCCGATCACAAGCTGCGCCACCGAGGCCAGGTTGGTTAGACACGACGGTTAGGCCGGGACGGATTCGAGCGCGGGATAGTCGATATATCCCTCGTCACCCTGCGCATACCATGTCGCCATCTCGTCGGGAGTAAGCGAAGCACCAATCTTCAGGCGTTCGGGCAAATCGGGGTTGGCGAGGAATGTGCGCCCAAATGCAATTGCGTCGGCGACACCGGAATCGAGCGCCGCCTGCGCCTTTTCCGTGGTATAATCGGAATTTAACACCAGGGGCCCGGAGAACGCCTTGCGGATTGTCGGCGCGACCGGCTCGACTTCACCCGCCCCGAACGTGCCTTTGAAGTCCGGCTCACGCAGTTCGAGGAAGCCAATGCCGATCTTGTCGAGCGCAGCCGCGGCCGCGCCGAACAGTTCGTAGGGATGGCTGTCGTTTGCCCCCTGTGAATCGCCGTTCGGAGAGAGTCGGACGCTCGTCCGGTCTGCACCGATGGTATCGGCCAGTCGTTGCGCAACCTCTTCCAGCAAACGAATGCGGTTCTCGATCGGGCCCCCATATTGGTCGTCGCGGAAGTTGGAATTATCGCGCAGGAACTGGTCAATCATATACCCGTTCGCGGCATGAAGCTGAACACCGTCGAAGCCGGCGGCAATCGCATTCTTTGCTGCTTTCTCATACTCGCTCAACAGGCGGGGGATTTCATCGATTCTTAGCGCTCGCGCTTCGACATAAGGTTGCTTGCCGGTATAGGTATGCGCCTTTCCGGGGGCGGTAGTGGCTGACGCAGATACCGGCTGGGCACCACCAATATAATCGGGATGTACGATGCGGCCCATGTGCCACAACTGGGCCACGATCCGTCCATCGGCATCATGTACAGCGTCCGTAATCGGTTTCCATGCTTCGACCTGTTCGTCACTCCAGATTCCCGTCGCAAACGGCCAGCCGAGACCTTCCTGTGAAATGCCGGTGGCCTCGCTGATGATCAGCCCTGCCGAGGCACGCTGGGCATAATATGTCGCCATGCGGGGTGTCGGAACATGGTTCTTCGTACCCCGCGCGCGGGTCAGTGGTGCCATCAGGATACGATTGGGTGCATTGATCGCACCAAGATCGATAGGGTCGAACAGCGTGGGCATGCAGGTTTCCTTTTGAAACGCGACTTGATTACGGACCTGCGATATGGGGCTGACCGAGATGTCCAACCAACTAGAATCTATTCGCCCAGGCAAACTAGACTTTGCTGCGCTGGTCCTTGCAAACATACTGTTGGCAACCGGTCCGATGTTCGTTCGGACCGCGGATGTCGGTCCGGTCGCTGCGGGCTTTTGGCGGATGGGATTGGCCTTTCCGATCCTTGCGTTGCTTGCTTCGCGTGGTGGTCCGATCAAGCTCTCACGCGGAATGCTTGTTGCGATCATCGTGTCCGGGCTGTTTTTCGCGGCCGATCTTGCGAGCTGGCACCTCGGTATCATGCGTACCAGACTCGCCAACGCGACACTGTTCGGAAATTCCGCAAGCCTGATGTTTCCGATTTATGGTTTTATCGCCGCGCGCGCGTGGCCGACGGGCCGACAGGGAGGAGCGCTCGGCATCGCGGCGGTGGGTGCGATCTTGCTGATGGGTCGGTCGTACGAATTGTCGCCCCAGAATCTGTTTGGCGATCTGCTCTGCCTTCTGGCCGGGCTGTTCTACACCTTTTACTTCGTGATGATCGCGCGAGCACGGAGTTCGCTGGCACCGCTTCCTCTGCTTGCGATCTCGACGCTGGCCAGCACTGTACCGCTGTTGCTGCTCGCACTTGCGCTCGGCGAACGGATATTGCCGACCAACTGGACGCCGCTGTTGCTGTTGACATTGTGCAGCCAACTGCTCGGTCAGGGACTGATGACCTACGTCCTCGGACGCCTTAGCCCGCTCGTCATCGGACTTGGGTTACTGGCTCAACCGGTGGCTGCCGCGATCATCGGACTGTTTATATTCGGCGAGCGGCTGGGCACTTCCGATATCGTAGGTGCGGTTTTAATCGGGCTGGCACTCGTGCTCGTGCGCCAGCCCGAAAAGAGTTAGGTCTAAAGCGCGCCACCAAGGTTCTGCAGGACCATCGCGAACAGCATCGGGATAGAAAGCAGGGTATTGATCCGGCTGAAGACCATCGCGGTAACAGCGGCCTTGGCTTTCACTTCAGGCGCAGCTTCGATGAGTCCAAGAGCCTTTTTCTGGTTCGGCCAGATCACGAACCACACGTTGATCGCCATGATCAGCGCGAGATACATGCCGACGCCGATCAGGCGAAAGCCTTCCTGAAAGGTGAACGCTTCATGCGCATAACCCTTCAGAATCGCGACCAGAAGACCGGTAATGACCGTCGCCAGAGCTGCCCAGCGAAAGTAGAACAGCGCCTTGGGAGCGATGTACTTTGTGACACCGGGCTTCAGTTCGGCAGGCACGGCGGGCATCGTCGGGATTTGAACGAAATTGAAGTAATAGAGCAGGCCGATCCACATAACGCCCGAGATAACGTGCAGGAAAGTCATCCAGCCAGGCAGATTGTTGAGGGAGTTCGTCCAGAATAAAAGCGCCAGCGCGCCCACGAAGCCGACGGCCACGACCGCATTCAAATTTCCGAAAAACTTTGCCATTCTTTCACGTCCCCTTTGCGCCACTCTGAAGTGGCAATTGACGGAGGAGGTCTAGCATCCCATGTCGCGGGTGTCACCGCTACGAAAAGGTTCCAGCATGACCGACCCCACGCTCGATGAAATGCGCGAAAGACTGAGCGCGGAACTTCCCCGCCACGCCGCGTTCGATGGCTGGACGCCTGCTGCACTGGCGATAGCCGCAGGAGCGGCGGGGGTCGACCCTTCAATTGCGACGCTGGCTTTTCCCGGCGGCGGTGTTGAAATGATCGATGGCTGGTTCTCAGGGGTCGATCGTGCAATGGCGCTGGCGGTCCCGGCCGAACAGCTTTCGACAATGAAAGTCCGCGCGAGGATCATCGCGCTGGTCGAAGCAAGGATCGACTTGATAGCTCCCGATATCGAGGCGCTGCGCCGCGCGCTCGCGATCCTTGCGCTTCCTCAAAACCTGCCGCGTGCTGCGAAACTCGGCTGGCGCGCAGCCGATACAATATGGCGCGCCGCGGGTGACACTTCGACTGACCTGAATCACTATTCCAAACGCACGTTGCTCGCTGGAATTTATACGGCAACGATCATGGCTATGCTCGATGACGAAAGCGAAGGGCTTGCCGAAACACGGGCGTTTTTGGGGCGTCGGGTCGATGGAGTCATGCAATTTGAGAAACTGAAAGGTCGATTCACGCACAGTGCTCCCGAACGGTTGAGCCTAGCCCGGTTTCTTGGCCGGCTGCGCTATCCAGCCGTCTGAGCAACTGGGTATCGATTCCGACTGGCTGATGAACGGGCTGTAGTTTTCGGTTCACGCAACTATTTCGCAGGCGTATCGTTTTAATCGCATACCTCATTCGGGGTTGGGAGATCGAAATGCGTAAGTTTATTCTCGCGGCGGCGCTTGCGTCGTTCACGCTTCCCTTGGCCGTTGCGCCGGCTCAGGCTCAGGGCGGACCACAATATAATCAGAATGATGGACGTTACGACCGTAACGACAATCGTCGCGGCGATCGCAATGATGCGCGCCGCAATGATCAGCGAAACTATGGTCGATACGACTATAATCGCCCGGATCCGCGTTATGGAAACTATCGTGCCGACCGTTATTACGTTCAGGGCAATCAGTATCGGCCGCGCGTGATGAATTCGAACGAACGAATTTATCGCGGTCAGGACAATCGCTATTATTGTCGCCGAAACGACGGCACGACGGGGCTTGTAATCGGCGGCCTTGCTGGCGGATTGCTTGGCAATACCATCGCTCCGGGTGGGTCGAAGGTGCTTGGCACGGTTATCGGCGGTGGCGCGGGTGCGCTAATCGGCCAAGCGATTGGACGGGACAGCGGCAACAACCGCCCAACCTGTCGCTAAGGGTAAAATTGAGGCGCTGCGGAAACGCGGCGCCTTTAATTTATCCGCGTCAGGAAAGTGACTGTAAAACTGGGTGACCCTGCTGCCGTCGTTCCGGCCATCGTGCCTGTCGGAGCAATCCGAATGCCTTTGACGGCCGCGTCGTAACCCGTGCCCACTGGTAGATATGTAAAGGGTGCTCCCCCTGCTGCCTGATTCGAATAAGTGACGTTTGTTGCCGAGTTGAAGAGCAGACCGCTGATCGGCGTGCCATCGGTAAATGCAACTGTTGGGGAAGCGACCGAGAGGCTTATACCGGTGGGGAGCGGATCTGTGATGACAACCGTGCTCGCATCGACAGCCGCCGTCCCAGTATTGGTGACCGTTACCCCATACCGAACGATAGCGCCCGGGATAGCTTTAGGATTCGTCGTGCCGTTGACCGGATCCGAGACAACCGTCGATGTCTTAACGACGGTCAGCGTCGCCGTCGCTGGCTTTGGCGTGTTGGTGATTGTGCAACTGATATTGTCGCCATAACCGGGCGTTACAGTCCCGGGCAGCGTCGTCGGCAACACGGTAGGTGAGGCGGTGTAGGTATTCGTACATGCGATACCCGCCGTATAATACGTCAGAACTGTCGTCCCCGTGGCCGCTTCGGCAAGGCCATAGGCGGTGCCAGCGGAAACGACCGTGGCGGGAATGGCACCGTTTGTAACTGTCGAACCTGTGCCGGTCGTGGTCGTGGTGGCGGTCGTCGTGGAACCAGTCGTCAGGTTTATGGCAAACTGGTCGGCGGTGAAGACCCGCGCCCCCCCCAACGCCTTTGCTAGTGCCAGTCGCGGGATCACGGCGTTGGTAAATTTGCAGGAAACGGCGTCACCGAACGCCAGTCCCCCAAAGTTATACGATGTCGTAGTCACATTCGTTGGCAGCACGGTTGTCGAAGCGCCGTTGCCGTTGGTGCACGTCAGTTTGGAATTGTAATTGGCCAGCGTACCGACGCTGCCCGTTGCCATGACTTCGCTGATCGTAACGGGAAGCGCGGAAGCGAAGCTGACGGTCGCATTGGCAAATGGTCCGGTCGCAGTGCCTGAAGTTGTCCCGGAGGCCAGTATCGCGCCACTCGATGTGGTCGCAAGACGATAAGTAAACTGGTCCGCGGCATTGAAACGCACGCCGGTGATCGTTTTATTCAGCGCCAGCGATGCAAAGCGGACGGCGAACATAGCCCCCTGTAGTCCGCCTGCAACGAGCGTGGTCGTCACCGTCGTCGGATTGTTCGACCCTACAATATAGCCGCCGACATTGCCGTCTGCGCCTGTTTCAGTGAACGTCGTGCCGCTATTCGTCATCGCGGGATAAGCGCTGCCCGAGATCGCCGGCACTGAATCAAGGAGGGTCCAGTTGCCCCCGTTTGTCGTGAACGAAAGCGATTCGGCTCCGTTTGTCGATTCGGCATCGGCGGCAACCACCGCATAGGATGTCGCTGCAGTCACCCCCGCTGGTGGCGTGATCGTAATCTTGGAGATCGTCAGGACGACGGTCGTATCGTTGATATTGGTATATAGTACCGGTTTACCAGGGATACCGAGGAAGGATGAGTTACCCACCGCAGCGCCGCTCCACGACGGCGAAGCCACTGCCGTAACCGCAGTTGCGCCGGTGCTGGTCGCCTTCAGGTTGAAGGTAAGCGTGGCACCGTCGGTGAGCGTGATCGAAAAGTTTTGCCCAGACGCCGAACGTGCGGTCGCATCGACATACGAACTGAAATCGAGCCAGCAATAGGTTTGCCAACTGGCCGCTGCGGTTCCGGCGGAAGTCGCGGGTGCGCACGTCGCTGCAAGTGCAGGTGAAGCGCAGGCGAAAAGCAGCGAAGCAGCAACCCGCGACACCCAGAATCGGATAATTTTTAAGCCGACGCCCACCGTCACCCCACATCAAAGCTGCTAAACCTATATGATAGAAAGGTTAACGGCCAATATACCGAAGTGACTAGCGGAACGCGGGGTTATTGATAATCAGTCGCAGTGCATCTCGACGATCTTCCTTTTTCGCATGAGGCGACCATTACCGCGATCGACTGGGATTCGCTGTCCGAGCGCGACGGACGCCGCTTGCGTGAACTCGGTTTCGATGAGGGCGTCGCCATTGAACCGCTGCACGGCGCGGGGTTCATGGTTCGCGATCCAATCGCGGTGCGAATCGGTCGGATGACGGTGGCGATCCGGCGCGCTCATGCTGCCGCGATATCGGTCGCGCCTCTATCATGAGCCGACGCGCATGAACGTTGCGATGCCGATTGTGGCGGCGAATACTACTCTGCCGATGGTGGCGCTCGTCGGCAACCCGAACGCGGGGAAGTCGGCACTGTTCAATGCACTGACGGGCGCGCGGCAAAAGGTTGGTAATTATCCCGGCGTCACCGTCGAGCGACACTCAGGTCGCATTTCGCTGGCCGATGGCAGGCCAGTCGAACTGGTCGATCTGCCGGGAACTTACAGCCTGACGCCATCCAGCCCTGATGAACGGGTTACGCGGGATGTTGTGTTAGGGGTGCAGGAGGGGGAGCGGCTCCCTTCGGCAATCATCGTGGTGCTGGACGCATCCAACCTCGACAATCATCTGCGGTTTGCGCTCGAACTGATCGCGCTAGGCCTGCCCATCGTCATCGCACTCAATATGTTCGACCTTGCAGCGCGTGACGGACTGACGATTGACGTGCCTGCGCTCAGCCAGTCGTTGGGGGTGCCGGTGATACCGACGGTCGCCGTTCGAAAACGTGGACTGGAGGAATTGATCGCTGCGCTGTCTCCATTGTTGGGCGAGGGAGCGGTACGCCTGAGGGCAGGCGAGGGCACACCCACCGACACGTTGATCGACCGCCAGCGCCATGCCCGGCGGATTGCGCAGAGCGTCACTGTCGAAAACAATCCGGCGCATCGCTGGACTGAATCGATCGACCGGGTTGTGCTGCATCCAATTGCGGGGCCGTTCATTCTGGCGCTGTTGCTGTTCACCATGTTTCAGGCGGTTTTCGCAGGGGCTCAGGTTCCCGCCGACATGATCGATGGCGGGATGAAAGCGTTGCAGGATGCGGTCATCGCAGCGATGCCCGACACGATTTTTCGATCGCTCATCGTGGATGGTGTGATCGCGGGCGTGGGCGCGGTGGTCGTGTTTTTGCCGCAAATTTTGATTCTTTTCGCGTTTATTCTCGTTTTGGAAGCATCGGGGTACATGGTGCGCGCGGCTTTCCTCATGGATCGGCTGATGTCGCGCGTCGGACTTTCGGGCCGGGCCTTCATCCCGCTGCTGTCGAGCTTTGCCTGTGCGATCCCCGGAATCATGGCGACGCGGACGATCGATGATCCGAAGGATCGGCTGACAACGATCCTGATTGCGCCGTTGATGACCTGTTCAGCGCGACTGCCGGTTTACGCGGTCATCATTGCGGCCTTTATCCCGGCGCGCAGCGTGGGGCTGGGGATCGGTTTGCAGGGGCTGGTGCTGTTCGCACTGTATCTATCCGGTATCCTCGGCGCGTTGCTCGCGGCGCTGCTGCTTCGGCGCACGGTTACCAAGGGGCCGGCGCAAGGCTTTATGATGGAAATGCCAAAATATCAGTGGCCGGCCCCGCGCGATCTGGCGCTTGGTCTGTGGAGCCGCGCCTATGCGTTTCTCCACCGCGCGGGCACGATCATCGCGTTCACGACCATTGTTTTGTGGGCTTTGCTGAGTTTTCCACGCGCGCCGGTCGGCAGTCCGCCGGGAACGCAGGTCAGCCAGAGTATCGCCGGTCAGATTGCAAACGGTCTTGCCTATGTGGTGAAGCCGATCGGTTTCAACCGCGATATCGCGCTGGCGCTGATCCCCGCGATGGCGGCGCGTGAGGTGGCTGTTTCTGCGCTTGCTACCGTCAACGCGATCGACACTCCCGACGAGGGAAAGCGCGACCAGACGCTGGAACAATCGCTGCGTGGCAAATGGTCGCTGCCGACCGCGCTCGCGTTTCTGGCCTGGTTCGTATTCGCGCCGCAGTGCATTTCGACCATCGCCGTCGTGCGTCGTGAAACCAATGGCTGGAAATGGCCGGGCTTCATGCTGTTGTATCTCTTCGCGCTGGCCTATATCGCAGCCGGAGCAACATACTGGCTGGCGGTCTTCGCCGGTCTATAGGAGATCCCGGTGGCTGGCAGCGTCAACAAAGTTATTCTCGTCGGCAATCTGGGCAAGGACCCAGAGTCGCGCAGCTTCGCAAACGGTGGCAAGGTCGTGAGCTTCACGCTCGCCACGTCCGAAAACTGGAACGACAAGGCCAGCGGCGAAAAGCGTGAGAAGACCGAGTGGCACAATGTCCAGATCTTCAACGAAAACATCGCTCGGACGGCCGAACAATATCTGAAAAAGGGTTCGAAAGTTTACGTCGAAGGAAAGCTTCAGACGCGTAAGTGGCAGGATCAGTCGGGCAACGACAAATATACGACCGAGGTTGTGCTCGAACGCTTCAACGGCACGCTGGTAATGCTCGGTGAACGCGGTGAGCGCGGCGGATCATCGGGCGGTGGCGGCGGCGACTGGAATCAGGACAGTGCGCCACGCGGCAATTTCGGTGGCGGTGGCGCCCGTGGCGGCGGAACCAGCGGCGATGGTCGTCCGGCGGCGTTCGACAGCGATCTCGACGACGACGTCCCGTTCTGATTGTCTGGTGGAGCGGCTTGAAGGGGGCAAGAATGTCCCTGATTCCCTACGCGGCGGCATAATTGCGCTCGGCAATTTCGACGGATTCCACCTCGGCCATCAGGCTGTGGTTGGGCGAGCCGTCGATCTTGCGCGCGCGGAAGGGCGTCCCGCGATCGTCGCGACGTTCGATCCGCATCCGGTCCATTACTTTCGACCCGAAGTGCCACCGTTTCGACTGACGACGCTCGATCAGCGTCAGCGCCTGTTTGCGGCTGCCGGAGCCGACGCAATGCTCGTCCTGCGCTTCGACGAGATGCTGGCCAACGTCACGCCCGAAGCGTTCGTTTGCGACTGGCTGGTCGGGCAAACGGGCACGACGGGCGTCGTTACGGGCAATGATTTCACCTTTGGCAAGGACCGGCGGGGTTCGGTCGCGACATTGAAGCAATTGGGCCCACCGCTTGGGATGGACTGTGAAACCGTCGATCCCGTTCGTGATGCCGAGGGCGCAATTTCATCGAGCCGAATCCGCAAGGCGTTGCAGGCGGGAGATTGTCGGTCCGCGACACGACTGCTCACGCGTCCGTTTGCGGTTCAGAATGCCGTGCAACATGGCGACAAGGTTGGGCGTGAACTTGGGTTTCCGACTGCCAACATCGACATGGGCGATTATCTGCGGCCACGGTATGGGATTTACGCAGTCCGTGGTCGTCTTCCCGACGGTCGCGTCTTGGATGGCGTTGCCAACCTCGGCGTCCGGCCGACGTTCGACCCGCCGAAAGAGTTGCTCGAGCCGTATTTCTTCGATTTCGACGGTAATCTTTATGGTGCCGAGGTCGAAGTCGAACTGATCGAGTTTTTGCGCGGCGAAGCGAAATATGATGATCTGGATTCGCTGAAAGCCCAGATTGCCCGCGATTGCGACGACGCAAAGGCTGCATTGCGGGTTTAGCCGAACGCGACGACTTTGTTGTCGGCGTCATGCCCAATATCGGCGCGACCCAGATACGGAATGCCCGATACGTCGCACCAGTGTCGTGCGACGGCGACTTCATCGATGCCGAATTCGGTCGTATTCGGGGTGATCGGTGTGCAGCGACCGAGCATCAGTCCGACAGCTTTGCGAACCGCGACGTTCCCTGTGACATGGAAAAAGCTGCGGTCGATCCGGTACATCGGTTCATCCACCTCCTCCAGCATCAGCACGCGGTCGCTCAAATCAGGCTGCAAACCAGTGCCGAGCAACTGAGAAAAAACGGTCAGGTTGAACGCTGCGTACTTCTGCGCATCCTGCGTGTTCTGACGTGCGCTGTTTGCAATCAGCCAGTCGAGTGACCGTGCAACTGCTGCTTCCCCGCCCGGCCGGTTGATATCGGCAGGCATCGCCCCGTGAACCGGTCGGCCGATGCCCTTTGCCAGCAGTCCGGCGAGAACAAATCCGGCGTCGCTATAGCCGAGGAAGGGTTTGTTCCGGGCCGCGTCGCCCATCCGACCAATCGCGCGTTCGGCGATTCGGTTCGCGCCATAGCCCCCGCGCGCAAACCAAACCGCATCGACGTCCGGGTCATTTGCGACTTCGACCAATGCGTCTTCGCGCGCGCTGTCTGGACCCGCGAAATGGCCGTCCGACATGAAACACTGGGGGTGAAAGGCGATTTCGGGCGCATCGGCACCATAGCGCTGGTCTGCCAGCGCAGCGATGCGTGGCGGCACATCGTGCGCCAGCATGTTGCTTGGTCCCACGACCGCGATCCGCATCTTGCGCCCCATCATTATGCCACCCTGCCGTTTGTAGGATGCGAAGTCGAGACAGGCTGCTCGACTTCGTAACAGACAGTCGGCATGGGTTGGCCGTGCAAAAATCATATTTCTTTTGCGGGATCGGCGGCTCTGGAATGATGCCGCTTGCCCAGATCGTCGCCGCAGCGGGCCACCATGTTGCCGGTTCGGACCGGGCGCTCGATCAGGGACGGATTGGGCCGAAGTTCGAAGCGATGCGCGCGCAGGGCATCGCACTGTTCGCGCAAGACGGTAGTGGTGTGGTTTCGGCCGACCAGATCGTCATCGCCTCTGCCGCGATCGAAGCGACTGTTCCCGACATCGTCCGCGCAACCGAACTGGGCTGCGCACGATTGAGCCGGGCCGAACTGCTCGCCGAACTTTTCAACGCGGCGTCGGTGAGTATCGCGGTCGGGGGCACCAGTGGAAAATCCACCGTTACCGGTATGATCGGTTGGATATTGTCCGAGGCGGGTCGCGATCCGACGATCATGAACGGCGCGGTGATGAAGGATTTCGACAGCGGCGCGCGGGTTGGGGCTGGCGCTTTGTTCGTCAGCGAAGTCGATGAAAGCGATGGGTCGATTGCGCTTTATCGTCCAGGGGTTGCGGTACTGAACAATGTCGCCGTCGATCATAAGTCGATGGAGGAACTTCGCATCTTGTTCGGTGATTTCCTGACGCGTGCCGAGGCCTGCGTCGTGAATGCCGACAATGCGGAGGCGGTGGCTATCTCACCTGATAACGCTGTGACATTTGGCTTGACCGCTGTTGCGGACCTTACCGCCGGGGACATTGCCGAACGCCCGGACGGTGTGGATTTCAAAGTTACCGACCACCGTTCGGGAGAGGCACTGGCGGCTCGGCTCGCTGTTCCCGGTCGCCATAATGTTTCCAATGCGATGGCTGCCATTGGAGCAACGATGCTCGCGGGCGTTCCGATGGCGAAGGCTATTTCAGCGCTCGCGTCGTTCTCGGGTCTCCGTCGCCGCATGGATCTGGTTGGGACCGCCAATGGCGTCACGGTCATCGACGACTTCGGGCACAATCCCGATAAGATCGCTGCTACGCTGACCGCGCTCCATGCTTTCCCCGGCCGCTTGCTGTTGTTCTTCCAACCGCACGGCTATGGTCCCCTGAAATTGATGAGCCGCGAACTGGCTGACAGCTTCATTGCGAACATGAAGCCCGATGACCGCCTGATCGTCAGCGATCCGGCCTATTTCGGTGGTACCGTCGATCGGTCCATTGGTAGCGACACTCTGGTGGCGATGGTCGGTCCACAAGCGGAACATATTGCTCAGCGTCCTGAGATAAGTGCGCGTTTGATGGCGCTGGCCCGACCCGGCGATCGCATCGTCATCATGGGTGCGCGCGACGATACTTTATCGACCTTCGCTGCCGGGTTGCTGGACACGCTCTCCGCGTCCTAAGACTGTCTCTGAACAGGAGCATTATGGCAAAGCGGCTGACACTCTACATATCGATTGCGCTGGTGCTGGGCATCATTGTCGGCTTCGCGATCAACCGGTCGATTTCCGATCCTGTACGATTGGCGGAGGTTGCTGGCTATTTCGGCATCGTCACCGACGTTTTCTTGCGCCTGATAAAGATGATTATCGCGCCGCTGGTGTTCGGCACGCTGGTCGCGGGCATCGCGCATATGGGTGATACAGCGGCGCTGGGACGGATCGGGGGGCGGTCGATCGGCTGGTTCCTGACTGCGAGCCTGACATCGCTGACCCTCGGCCTGATCCTCGTCAACATATTGAAGCCCGGCATCGGCGTTGGCCTCGTCATCCCGCCGATCACTGCATCGAGCGGTATTGAGCAGACTACATTCACGCTTTCCAATTTCATCACGCACATTTTCCCCAAGTCGATCTTCGACGCGATGGCGAACAATGAAATCCTCCAGATCGTCGTCTTTTCGCTGTTTATCGGGGTCGCGATCACCGCCGTCGGGGAGAAGGCAAAACCCATCGTTCGCGGTGTAGATGCTCTGGTTGAGGTCATGCTTCAGGTCACCGCCTATGTTATGCGGTTCGCGCCGTTCGCGGTATTTGCCGCAGTATCGGCGGTCGTCGGCAAGGAGGGGCTTTCGATCCTTTTCACCTATGGAAAGTTCATAGGCAGTTTTTACCTCGGCATGGTTATCCTGTGGGGCGTTTTGATCGGCGCGGCGTTTGTGTTCATTGGGCCACGCGCCAAATACCTCGTTCGTTATATCCGTGAACCGCTGTTGGTGGCATTTTCGACAGCATCGTCGGAGGCCGCCTATCCACGCACGCTGGAGGCGTTGGACCGGTTCGGAGTGCCACGCCGCATCGCCAGCTTTGTGTTGCCGCTCGGCTATTCATTCAACCTCGACGGTTCGATGCTTTATATGACGTTTGCGGCGATCTTTATCGCGCAGGCCTATGGCATCGAACTGACGCTGACGCAGGAAATCACCATGTTGCTGGTGCTGATGGTGACGTCGAAGGGCATCGCCGGAGTGCCGCGCGCCAGCCTTGTCGTGATCGCTGCAACTTTGCCCCTGTTCAAAATCCCGGAGGCGGGACTGCTGCTCATCCTCGGCGTCGATCATTTCCTCGACATGGGGCGCAGCGCGACCAACGTCGTCGGCAATGCCGTCGCGGCGGCGGTCGTCGCCAAATGGGAGGGTGCTTACGACGCGCCCGTAGCACCGGAAGTCGAACCTCCTCACGCCCCAACCCACCATGGAGCCAAAACATGATTCGCCGCATCTTTCTCGCTCACCCACGCACCGTGGGCGAGGGTTATTGGGAGCATTTCGGAGTCGCATCGCACTTTGGGATCGAGATGTTGATCGGCGGTTCGAAGGCACTGGTGCACGCGGTGTTCCCAAACCTTTGCCAGACGAGTGCGAGCGACACGATTCGGAAACTCCATAAGATCATGGTGGAAAAGCGCGGGGCGAAACGCGACTTGGCCGAAATGTTGGCAATCGAATGGGTGATCTGAACCGCGCCGACGGCACCCGGATCGCCGTACACTCCCGATCCGGGCGAGGACCGACCATCATTTTCCTGCCCGGTTACGCATCCGACATGGCCGGAACCAAAGCCGTCGCGCTCGACGCATGGGCAGAGCGGACTGGCCGCAGCTTTGTGCGGTTCGATTATGGTGGCTGTGGGGTGAGCGAAGGGGCGTTTGCCGACCAGACGCTTGCCGACTGGTTGAGCGATGCGCTGCTGGTGATCGACAGCGTGCCGGGACCGTTGACCCTGGTCGGGTCGTCGATGGGCGGGTGGATCATGTTGCTGGCGGCGCTGGCCCGACCGGATCGGGTCGCCGCGCTGATCGGCCTGGCGGCTGCTCTCGATTTTACCGACTGGGGTTTTACACAGGACCAGAAACTGGTGCTGCTCCGCGATGGTCAGGTTGCCGAACATTCCGAATATGGGCCGCCCCTGATAACGACGCGTGCGTTCTGGCAGTCGGGTGAGGCGCACCGCCTGCTTCAGCACGCGATCGCCATCGACGCGCCCGTCCGGTTGATCCATGGTCAGCGCGATGTCGATGTGCCGTGGCATCACTCGCCGCATCTGGCCGGGCAATTGCGTTCAGCGGATGTGCAGGTCACACTGGTCAAGGACGGCGATCACCGTCTGTCGCGACCGCAGGATATTGCGCTGCTGATCGCGACAATCGAAGCCCTGCCGGAGTTTTCATGATCTTGCTTTTAGTTCTTGCCGCCGCCGCTGCCGGACCGCCCGCCGCCGCGCCTGTTATCGCCCCTGGCGCGGACGAAGCGCGGTACGATGCATGTGTCGCGATGATCGACAGTGATCCGGCCAAGGCGCTTGATCAGGCGTCGAGCTGGCAGCTCAAGGGTGGTGGAGTGCTGGCGCGTCAGTGTGTTGGCTTGGCTTATGGAGAGCAACGGCGCTGGCCGGCTGCTGCCGCTGCGTTCGAGGGTGCGGCAAGGCTCGCGGAAACGACGGGAGATGGCCGCGCGGCGATTCTTTGGGTGCAGGCGGGCAATGCGGCGTTGGCGGCGAACGATCCTGCAAAGGCTCGATCCTTCCTTGATGCGGCGTTGGCGCGCGGTCAGTTGATCGGCGATGCCGGAGGCGAGGCGCATCTCGATCGGGCGCGGGCGCTGGCGGCGCTGGGCGACCTGAAGGGTGCGCGAGTGGATCTGGATGCAGCACTGAAACTGGTTCCAGCCGACCCGCTTGGCTGGCTGCTTTCGGCGACGCTTGCCCGCAAGATGCAGGACTTGCCACGCGCTCGGACGGACATTGCCGAAGCAGCAGCGCGCTCGCCCGACGATGCTTCTGTCGCGCTGGAGGCCGGGAATATCGCGCTGCTGTCTGGGCATGAAGATGCCGCCCGCACAGCGTGGACAGCGGCGGTTAAAAACGCGCCCGATAGTATTTCGGGGAAATCGGCCGCAGAGGCGCTGGCTAGACTGGGTCAGTAAACCTATATCGGCAGTATGAAATATCTCCATACGATGATCCGGGTATCGGACCCTGCCGCAACAATTCGCTTTTTCGAGCTGCTGGGGCTGGAGGAGGTCAATCGGATGGATAATGCCTCTGGCCGCTATACGCTGATCTTTCTCGCGGCACCGGGCGATGAGGCGGCGCAGGTCGAGCTGACGCACAACTGGGACGAGGCCGGTTATGGCGAAGGGCGTAATTTCGGACACCTCGCCTATCAGGTTGATGATATCTACGCGACGTGTCAGCGCCTGATGGACAATGGAATCACGATAAACCGCCCGCCGCGCGACGGGCACATGGCGTTTGTGCGCAGCCCCGATAATATCTCAGTCGAATTGTTGCAGGATGGTCGTCTGGCTCCGGCTGAGCCGTGGCTTTCCATGCCGAATACGGGGCATTGGTGATGAGTCTTGAAATAGTCCGTATCCCGGTTTTGAGCGATAATTACATCTGGCTGGTTCACGATGCGGCATCGGATGAAACGATGGTCGTGGATCCCGCGGTTGCGGCCCCGGTATTGGCGGAAGCCGAAAGTCGCGGCTGGAAGATCACGCAGATCTGGAACACCCACTGGCATCCCGACCACACCGGCGGAAATGCCGAGATCAAGGCGGCAACCGGCTGCACAGTCACCGGGCCGATGGCAGAGGCGGAGCGTATCCCGACCCTCGACGTGAAAGTTGCCGGGGGCGACATCGTGCGGCTTGGGAAGATCGAAGCGACGGTTATCGATGTGCCAGCGCACACGGCGGGGCACATTGCCTTCTCTCTGCCCACAGAGAAGGCCGTGTTTGTCGGTGATACGCTGTTTGCCATGGGCTGTGGGCGACTGTTCGAAGGAACCGCTGAACAGATGTTCGACAATATGCGCAAGCTGGAGGCGCTGCCAGACGAAACCGCCGTTTATTGCGCGCACGAATATACGCAGAGCAATGGTCGCTATGCCTTGGTCGCCGAACCCGACAATATGGACTTGTCCGCGCGGATGAAGCGGGTCGATACGGCGCGTGCGAACGGTGAAGCTACTGTGCCGACGACGATCGGTCTGGAACGTGCTACAAATCCTTTCATGCGCGCGGCCAGTGTTGCGCAGTTGGCGGAACGGCGAGCGGCGAAGGACAGTTTCAAAGGGTAGAGGAGACGTTCGATGATGATGCGTATCTTTTCGACCGCGATTTTGCTGGCGGCGTCGGCCTGTGCAACGACGGTTGCCGCTCGCGATGAGGGTCCCGACACGGCCTTTGCAAAGGCGATTGCGGGCAAAATAGCCGGAAAGCCACGTAGCTGCATCTCAGTGACCGATACGCGTGATAGCACGACCTTTCGCAACGCTATTGTTTACCGGGTCAACAGCAAGCTGAGCTATGTAAACGATCTGGGTAAATGCCCGTTTTTACGGAGTGATTATATTCTGGTGACCAACGTGCGCGGCTCGCAGATTTGCCGTGGCGAAATCGTCAATATGGTCGACCGCGGCAGCGGCTTCCCGTCGGGAAGCTGCTCGTACGGAGACTTCATTCCGTATCAGACGCTCGCTAAATAAGCGCCCGGCGCGCTAGGCTTTGTAAAGGGCATCGAGCCGCTCGCCATAAACCTCCTTGATCTTATGGCGGCGGATTTTCATCGAAGGCGTCAGTTGTTCGTTGTCGATCGTGAAAGCATTGGGGGACAGGACGACGCGGCGCACTTTCTCCGTGGTTGAAACATCGGCGTTCACTCGGTCCACGGCCGCCATCACGGCCCGCTGAACCGCTGGCGTCGCGCACAGGTCCGGGCAGTCGGGCTTTTCCCCGTTCGCCACGGCCCATTCCATCAGCCATTCGGGATCGGGCACGACGAGCGCAACCAGATGCGGGCGTTTGTCGCCGACCACCATCGCCTGAATAATCTCTGGCTGGAGTGTCAGCATCCCTTCGATTTTTTGGGGGCGATATTGTCGCCCTTGTCGTTGACGATCAGGTCTTTCTTGCGATCGGTAATGACGATCCGGCCCTGCGCGTCGATATGGCCGACATCGCCGGTGTGCAGCCAGCCGTTTTGAAGCGCCAGCGCGGTGTCGGCCTCGTTGTTCCAATAGCCGTGCATCACCAGTTCACCGCGAACGAGGATTTCGCCATCCTCTGCGATGCGGACCTCTGTTCCCTTCATCGGCGGCCCGACCGTGTCCATCTTCAAGCCGACTTTGGGTCGGTTACAGGAAATTACCGGGCCAGACTCGGTCTGGCCATAGCCCTGCAACAGCGTCAGCCCGAGCGAGTGAAAGAAAATGCCGATCTCTGGATTGAGTGGTGCGCCGCCGGAAACAAGCGCCTTGATCCGTCCGCCGAATTTCGCCTGAACCTTTGGCCGGAGCGTCTTGCGGATGAAGTAATCGACCGGGCGATCCCAGAACGGAATTCCGTCGCCGAGACTTTTTTCGCCGAGCGACAATGCTCGTTGCAGGAGCGCGGGGGCGAGGCCACCCTGCTTTTCGATGGTCTTTATGACGCGGGCACGCAGCACCTCAAACAGGCGTGGCACGACCACCATCAGGGTCGGGCGTACCTCCTCCAGGTTCGATGCCAGTTTATCCAACCCTTCCGAATAGTAGATCTGACCACCGAGACCGATCGGGAAGAACTGACCACCAGAGTGTTCATAGGCGTGGCTGAGGGGCAAAAATGACAGGAACACCTCTTCGTCCCAGCCAAAGTCGGTGGCGATGATGTCGATGCATCCAGCGACGTTGTGGAGGATCGCCCCATGATGCTGGCGAACGCCGCGCGGCGCGCCGCCGGTGCCGCTGGTGTAGATGATGCAGGCGAGGTCATCGCGGGCAAAGTCGGCGGAGGCTGCGGTTGCATCGGGGTCGGCCATTTCGACCGAAATCAGTTTCGCCCAGTCGTGGAATGCGACATCGCCCGATTGGCCGATGCGAATATCCTCGATGCCGATTACCGTCTTGCAATTGGTCGAACGAAGCACGGCGGGCATCAGCGAACGGGCAAGCTTTGCGGTCGAAACGATGACTGCCTTTGCGCCGGAATCCTGCAAGATATGGAGGTGATCGCGTTCGTTATTGGTGATGTAGGTCGGCACCGTTACCGCGCCTGCCGCCATGATCGCGAGATCGGCGATACACCATTCGGGACGATTTTCGCTGACCAGCATTACTCGGTCGCCGCGCGCAATGCCGACGCGTTTCAGGGCTTCGGAGAGGGCGGAAACCTGTAACGCAACCTCGGTCCAGCTTTGCGAAATCCAGCGGCCAGAGTCCCGGTGCCAGAGAAACGGCGCGCCATTCCGTTCTTTGGCGCGCGCAAAGAACATTGCCACCAGATTGGGAAAGTTTTCGAACTCGCGCATTGTCCCTCCAAATAACCGACCGGGTATTCCCATGTCGATTCAATATCTTGTTCAGTCCCCGAGCACGTCACCCTCGCCACGGGGTCGGCGGCACCACGCCAGCCAGTAGCCGTGCGTTCGATGGCATTCAGCTTTGATCCCTGATCGGCCGACACTACAGTCTGGCCGAGTTGGGCGATCCGGGGGCGCAATTCGTCAAGAAAAGTGCCTTTCTCCAGCAGAAGCGCGCTTCCGCCGAAGAAAATATTGGGCAGCGCGATGGCGTCCTGCGCGGATAGACCCCAATCGAGTTTGCCGACCAGCGCCTTCATAACATGCATGATGATGCGCTTTCCACCCGCCGATCCGACTGCAAAGATCACACGGCCTTTTGCGTCATAGACGATCGTGGGGGACATTGAGGAAAGGGGACGTTTGCCGGGAGCGACGGCATTGGCGACAGGCTGTCCGTTCAGCGTGGGGATAAAGGTGAAATCGGTCAGTTCGTTGTTCAGGATCATGCCGTTTGCGATGAGCTGACTGCCGAACAGGCTTTCGACAGTGGATGTCATTGTCGCGACATTGCCCTGGGAATCGGCGGCAACGAAATGCGTGGTCCCGTGCACTTCGCTCGATATCCCGGCGGTGCGTGGCTGCGCGCCGGGGGGATTGCCCGCGACATAGGCGGGGAGCGAGGTTGTTTCCGAAATGAGCGCCGAACGCGATTTCAGGTAGTTGCGGTCGATCAGCCCCTTTACCGGTACGGACACGAAGTCGCTGTCACCTATCCATTTTTCACGGTCGGCATAGGCAAGCTGCATCGCCTCACCGATCAGATGCCAGCTAACCGGGCTGTTCGGGCCAAGCGTTTTCATGTCGAACCGTTCGAGCATACCGAGCATCTGGATGATGGTCGTCGCGCCCGACGACGGCGGCCCCATGCCGCAAACGCGGTACTGCCGGTATGGCGCGCAGACCGGCGGGCGATCCTTGGCACGATAGGCGGCAAGATCTGCCAACGTCATGTCGGCGGGATTGTGTGCCGTCCGGTGCGTGGCATCGACGATCGCCTTTGCATTCTGGCCGGTGTAAAACGCATCCGGTCCCTCGGTCGCGATGCGGCGAAGGATGGCGGCGAGGGCGGGGTTATGGACGGTGGCGCCTGCCCGTTTCGGGGCATCGCCATCCCAGAACAGCGCGCGGGCCTCTGGATAGTCCTTCATGATGCCTGCGGCTTCGTGGAGGCGCTGGGCCATGCTGGCGCTAACCTGATAGGATGGTGCAAGGCGGATGGCGGGTTCGAACAGCTTTGCCCAGGGGAGCCTGCCCCAGCGTTGGTGGACCATGGCGGCGAGGCGGATATTGCCCGGAACGCCGACTGACAATCCGCCCGGCCATGCCTGTATGAAGGGCAGCGGCTTTCCGTCGGGACCGAGGAAACGGTCGGGGCGAGCGGCAGCGGGTGCCATTTCGCGACCGTCGACGGTCTCCAGCTTTCCCGATTTCGCATCGTGATAAAGGATGAGGCCACCGCCGCCGATCCCCGAAGATTGTGGCTCGATAACCGTCAGTGCGATCATCATCGCCATTTCGGCATCGGCGGCGGTTCCGCCTGCGCGAAGCATTTCCTGTCCCGCAGCAGTTGCGCGGGGATCGGCGGATGTGACGACGCCGCCTGTTGTCGTTGTGGGGACTTTGGCAGCGGCTGGGGCCGCCACTGGCGCGGCAAGGAGGCAGGCGATTAGCGCGATGGTTGAACGGTTCATCGTGCAGACACTAAGCCCGGAGGCCCGCGCGGCAAGGGCTGTTTTGTAACTATGTTTTTATGGGCGAGGGATATCAGCCGACTGCGTCTGTAAGGGTCGCAAACCCGTCGCTGTCGAGTCGAGAGAGAAGCCCGGCCGTGATCCGTCGGGCAAGACCGGGGCCGTGATAGACCAATGCGCTGTAAAGCTGGATGAGCGATGCTCCGGCACGGATGCGGGCATAGGCGTCGTCGGCGCTGGCGATACCCCCTGCTGCGATCAGCGGAAGCTGGCCGCCGGTTGCACGCCGGAAGTCGCGCAGGCGCTCCAGTGCCAGAGTTTTCAGAGGCGCACCCGACAGTCCACCGCTTTCGCCTGCATCCTTTGAATGGAGCGGCGGACGGCTGATCGTGGTGTTGGCGACGATCAGTGCATTGATGCCGTGATCGATGGCGGCGCGCGTGATGTCGTCGATATCGGCTGGCTCGAGGTCGGGAGCAACTTTCAGGAATACCGGCGGGCCGTTCGGGGATCGTGCGGCCTGGATGGCGGCCAAAAGTTCGCGGAGTGCTCCCGCATCTTGCAGCGCGCGCAGGCCGGGGGTGTTGGGCGAGCTGATGTTGATGGTGAGGTAATCCGCGACGTCGGCCATGTTGTGGACGCCCTTGGCATAGTCGGCGATCCGATCCGTGGCGTCCTTGTTTGCGCCGATGTTGACCCCGACGATGCCGGTTCGATGGCGTGCAGCGAGCCGGATGTGCGCGACGGGCTGGCCCGAATTGTTGAACCCCATGCGATTGATGACCGCTTCATCCTGCGCCAGTCGGAACAGGCGCGGCTTCGGGTTGCCGATCTGGGGCAGGGGCGTGATCGTGCCGATCTCGACTGAGCCGAAACCAAGGCGGAGCATGGCGTCGGGGACTTCGGCATCCTTGTCGAAACCCGCCGCAAGGCCGACCGGTGAGGGAAAGCGCAGGCCAGCAACCTCGATAGTCAGGCGCGGATCGAAGCTCGGCGGGGATGCTGGCAAAAGGCGCAGTCCTGCGATCGTCAGGCGGTGGGCGCGTTCGGGATCGAGTTGGAACAGCAGCGGGCGGAGAGCGGAGAAGATCATAGCGGCGCTTTAACGAATTTTCGGCGGATGGGTATTTCTTCTCGATCCACGCCGAATCCGAACGGAATTGGTCAGGTGGCGCGTAACAATCAATCTCCGTTGCCGCTCGTGTCGTTCAATATTTGCGTCATGTCGATTCCATACAATACGAATCGTTTGACCCCGAGTACCGGCCTTTTCGCGACCCGAAGGGCTTCTGGGTAACCGGAATACCTTTAACTGCGGCCCGGACGTGCAAACGTCCGGGCCGCTTTCTTTTAACGTGTTTTTGGACTAAGCTATTATATAGCCATATAAAACACGGGCGCGCTTTTATGACGACGTACGGGACGGCAGCGGGGGCAGTGACGCTCGACTATGCGACGCCGGATGAGTCGCTCCGTGATTTCCTTTCCGTGTTCTACGAATTCCGCGCCAACGTACCGCTATTCGAAGATGTCGAGCGTGCTGATCTGGCCCAGTTCCGTTTTGTGCTTAAAGGAAAGGGCCGTTATACTTTCACCGATGGCGTGGTGATGGCGGCTCCCGCAATCCAGATATTGGGGCCTTCCACAGGCCCGACTGCGGTGCGGGTCGAGGGGCCGGTCGATATGTTCGGCGTCGGCCTGCTTCCCGCAGGTTGGGGCGCGCTGCTCGATTTCGAAGCGTCTGTACTGGTCAATCGGGTCATCGATGCGACCGATGTCTTCGGTACCAGGCTGAACGTCACCGCGCAGGCATTACGCGACGCCGGCAGCTTTGAGGAGCGAGTGGCGATCGGCAACGCTTTGGCGCAGGAAATGGTGGCGCGGGACAGGGGCGGTGCTTCGGCATTCACGCGGATTGTCGACCAGTGGCTGGCGTCGTCACCGTCGCCCGAGGTCGAGGAGCTGGTTCGCGCATCCGGCGTCTCACGGCGTCAGGTCGAGCGATACTGCAAACGATTTTATGGGTCGCCCCCCAAGTTGCTGGCGCGCAAATATCGTGCGCTGAAGGCGGCGATCTCTCTTGCCAAGGGACAGGGCGTTACCCAGGATCTGGTCGATGACGGGTTTTATGACCAGTCGCATTTCATCCGCGAGATCAAGCATTTCACGGGCCTGACGCCGGGTAAGATCACCGAAGAGTTTTCGGTTCTGGCAAAACTGACGCTGAAGCGAACCGAATTCGAAGAGCTGGCCCCGCTGATTATACGGACTTGAACCGCTCAGGGGTTGAAATCAGACTGATTTAGTCCGATTATAGACTTATGCGATTATCGAGTCTTGCCGATTACGCCGTCGTGATGATGAGCGCAGCCGCCCGCCATGGGTGCGGGGCGCGGCTGTCGGCGGCTGTGCTGGCCGATGAGACGCATGTTCCCCTCCCGACAGCTCAAAAGCTCATGCAAAAATTGGCTGGGGCGGGGTTACTGACTTCGGCTCGCGGGACGGGCGGCGGGTTTTCGCTGTCACGACCCGCTGCGGCAATTTCTCTGGCGGACATTATCGAAGCCGTAGAGGGACCGATTGCGCTGACTGCCTGTGTGGACGAGGGGCGCGAGGATTGTGCGCTCGACCATCATTGCGCTGTCCGGCCGCATTGGGCGGTCGTGAACGGTGCGGTTCGCGGAGCGCTTGCGGGTGTCTCCCTGAGCCAGTTGGCTGCGGTGTCGGGTGCTCCCCGAGTGGCACCGGTGATTGAAATGGTGAACTGATATGGCGACAAAGAACCTCGAAGCTCAGGCGGCGGCTGCGAAATCGGCGGATTATGAATGGGGTTTCCATTCGGACATCGAACAGGATTTCGCGCCAAAGGGGCTGACCGAAGACACGGTGCGCTTCATTTCGGCCAAGAAGAACGAGCCCGAATGGATGCTCGAATGGCGTCTGAAGGCGTTTCGCATGTGGCGGACGCTGGAGGCGCCCGACTGGGCGAAGCTCGACATTGCGCCGATCGATTATCAGGACGCCTATTATTACGCCGCGCCTAAGGTGAAGCCGAAACTGGGGTCGCTGGATGAGGTCGATCCGGAGATTTTGCGGGTTTACGAGAAGCTGGGCATTCCGATCGAGGAGCAGAAGGTTCTCGCCGGTGTCGAGGGCGCGCGTCGGGTTGCGGTGGACGCGGTGTTCGATTCGGTTAGTGTCGCGACCACGTTCCGCGCCGAGCTGGAGCGGGCGGGGGTTATCTTCCGGTCGATTTCGGAGGCGATCCGTGAATATCCGGACATGGTGCGCAAATGGCTCGGCAAGATCGTACCGATGCACGATAACTATTTTGCGACTTTGAACTGTGCCGTGTTTTCGGATGGTACGTTCGTTTACATCCCAGAGGGCGTGCGCTGCCCGATGGAATTGTCGACGTACTTTCGGATCAATGCGGAGAATACCGGGCAGTTCGAACGGACTTTGATCGTTGCGGACAAGGGGTCGTATGTCTCCTATCTGGAGGGCTGCACCGCGCCGATGCGCGACGAGAACCAGTTGCACGCGGCGGTGGTTGAACTCGTCGCGCTGGACGATGCCGAGATCAAATATTCGACGGTGCAGAACTGGTATCCGGGCGACGCCGAGGGCAAGGGCGGCATCTATAATTTCGTGACCAAGCGCGCGCTGTGTCAGGGCAAAAACAGCAAGGTGAGCTGGACGCAGGTCGAAACCGGGAGCGCGGTGACGTGGAAATATCCGTCGTGCGTGTTGTCGGGCGAAAATAGCGTCGGCGAGTTTTATTCGGTCGCGGTGACGAACAATTACCAGCAGGCCGATACCGGCACGAAGATGATCCATCTTGGCAAGGGGTCGCGTTCGACCATCGTGTCGAAGGGGATTTCGGCGGGGCATAGCAACAACACCTATCGCGGGTTGGTGCGGGTCGGGCCGACGGCGGAGAATGTGCGGAACTTTACGCAGTGTGATTCGCTGCTGCTGGGGTCGCTGAGCGGGGCGCATACGGTGCCGTATATCGAGGTGCGGAACCCGAGCGCGCAGATCGAACATGAGGCGACGACTTCGAAGATTTCGGAGGACCAGATGTTCTACGCGATGCAGCGCGGGCTTTCGCAGGAGGAAGCGGTGGCGCTGATCGTGAACGGGTTTGCGAAGGAAGTGTTGCAGCAACTGCCGATGGAATTTGCGGTCGAGGCGCAGAAGTTGCTGGGGATTTCGCTGGAAGGTTCGGTTGGGTGACGGTTCTTCGTATCGTTCCCAATTTTCAAGCCGATGATCCGCAACAACAGGCGCGCTTTTACGCCGACTTGTTCGGGGTCGATGTCGTAATGGATCAGGGATTCATCGTGAACCTTGCTTCGGAAGAGTCCATGCGCCCGCAATTGAGTCTTATGACGCACGGCGGAGCGGGAACCGAAGTGCCGGTAATCTCGATCGAGGTCGATGACGTCGAAGATGCCCATGCACGTGCGATGAGTGCGGGCCACGATATAGTTTATCCACTTACCAGCGAGCCTTGGGGCGTTCGGCGCTTTTACGTTCGCGATCCTGGCGGTCGGACGGTCAACGTCCTCATGCATGAGAAATGACAATGCTTAAAATCGAAAACCTCCACGCCAATGTTGGTGACAAGCCGATCCTCAAGGGGCTGACGCTGTCGCTCAATCCCGGTGAGATTCATGCCATCATGGGACCGAACGGGGCGGGGAAGTCCACGCTTGGTTATGTCCTGTCGGGGCGGCCGGGGTATGAGGTTACTGAAGGGTCGGTGACGTTTCAGGGGCAGGATCTGCTGAGCCTTGCGCCGCATGAGCGGGCGGCGGCGGGGTTGTTTCTGGGGTTTCAGTATCCGGTCGAAATTCCCGGTGTTTCCAACGTGCAGTTCTTGCGTGAGAGTTTGAACGCTCAGCGCAAAGGACGCGGGGAGGCTCCGTTGTCGGGGGCTGAGTTCCTGAAGATAGCGCGGGCGCAGGCTGGCGATATGGGCATGGACATGGACATGCTGAAACGCCCGGTGAACGTCGGGTTTTCGGGTGGCGAGAAGAAGCGCAACGAGATGGTGCAGATGGGCATTATCGACCCGGCGCTGGCCATTTTGGATGAGACGGACTCCGGACTGGACATCGACGCGCTGCGGGTTGTGGGCGATGGCATCAACCGGATTATGCGCAAGCCCGATAAGGCTGTGCTGCTGATCACGCATTATCAGCGGTTGCTCGATTATGTGCGGCCCGATTTCGTTCATGTGCTGGACGGTGGGCGGATCACGCGGACGGGTGGTGCCGAACTGGCGCTCGAACTGGAACGTGACGGGTATAAGGAACTGGCCGCGTGACAACCCTTCCGACCCGCAAGGATGAGGCCTGGCGGTACAGCGACATGGATGCGGTCGCGCGGCTGTGGCCGGTTGGCCCTGCGACCGCGATTTCGGTGGCGGCGGGGGAGACTCGCGTCGAGCATTTGATCGCGGAACCGGGTATCCATGATTATGCGATTGAGATCGGTGCGGGCGGGCGGATGGACTTTCATGTCCTGAACGCGGGCGCTGGTTATGGGCGGATTGCGGTCGATGTGACGTTGCATGACGGCGCGCATTTTGAATTTGGTGGCGTGCAGGTCGGCGGGGGCGAACAGACGCTGGAGATCGTCACGACGGTGCGCCATATCGAGCCGAACGCGACGAGCCGTCAGGTGGTGCGATCGGTCCTTGGTGGACAGGCGACGGGGTCTTATCTGGGCAAGGTCGCGGTTTCGCGGGATGCGCAGAAGACGGACAGCGTGCAGTCGGTGAAGGCGATGTTGCTGGACCGCACGGCGACCGCCAATGCGAAGCCGGAGCTGGAGATTTACGCCGACGATGTGAAGTGCGCGCATGGGGCGACTGTGGGCGAGCTGGATAAGCAGGCGATGTTTTATCTGGCGAGCCGGGGGCTGCCGCCTGCCGAGGCGCAGACTTTGTTGCTGCGGGCGTTTGTGGCGGAGGTTTTTGCCGGCGTTGAGGCGCAGGACGTGCTGGAGGCTGCGGCTTTGGGTGCTTTGGAGCGACTGTCGTGAGTGTGCTTACCCTGACGCGGCCATTGGACCGGGTGGCGGACTTTCCGGCCATTCCAGAGGGCTGGTCGTACCTCGACACCGGAGCCACCGCGCAAAAGCCGCAGGTTGTGATCGACTCGATTACGCGTGCTTATGCAGAGACTTATGCGACCGTGCATCGCGGGGTTTATAGTCGGTCGGCGGATATGACGATTGCCTATGAAGCGGCGCGGCAGCGGATTGCGGACTTTATCGGGGCGGGCAGCGCGGACGAGATCGTGTTTGTGCGTGGCGCTACCGAGGGGATTAATCTGGTCGCGCAGACTTGGGCGAAATCGCTGAAGCCGGGTGACCGGGTTTTGCTGTCCACGCTGGAGCATCACTCGAACATCGTGCCTTGGCAGTTGGCTGGGCTGGAGATTGACGTTTGCCCATTGACGGCGGACGGGCGGATCGATCTGGACGCGGCGGAAGCCATGTTGACCGAGCAGCATAAGCTGGTTGCGTTTGGCCATGTTTCCAATGTGCTGGGGTCGGTGCTGGATGCCAAGCGGGCGGCGAAGCTGGCGCATAAGGTTGGTGCGAAATTGCTGCTCGATGGGTGTCAGGCTGTGCCGCGTATGGCGGTCGATGTCGCCGATCTCGACTGCGATTTCTATGTGTTTTCGGGGCATAAATTATACGGCCCGACTGGGATTGGCGTGCTGTGGGCGCGGGCTGAAATCCTTGATGCGATGCCGCCGTGGCAGGGTGGCGGCGCGATGATCGACAAGGTGTCGTTTGCGCGGACGACTTATGCACCGCCGCCTGCGCGGTTCGAGGCGGGGACGCCGCATATTGTCGGCGCGCTGGGGCTTCACGCGGCGATTGATTATGTGGCCGATATTGGGCTGGACGCGATCCACGCGCATGAAACGGCGCTGGTTGCTCAGACGCGCGCGGTGCTGCGGTCGCTGAATTCGGTGCATCTTTATGGACCGGAGGACGCCGCCGGAATCGTCAGTTTCAATGTCGAGGGGGTGCATCCGCACGATGTCGGCACCATATTGGACGAGGAACGCGTGGCGATCCGCGCTGGGCATCACTGTGCGCAGCCACTGATGGCGGCGCTGGGCGTCGATGCGACGGCGCGGGCGAGTTTCGGAGTTTATAACGGACCGGATGACATTTCCGCGCTGGTCCGGGGAATCGAGCGGGTAAGGAAGCTGTTCGGATGAGTGATAACGGTATCAGGATCGAAGAAGTCGAAAGCGTCGAGCAGCCCCGCCGAGCGCGCGTGGATTTGCAGGATGTTTCCAAGCCCGCCAGTGATCTGGGCGAGAATTTCGTGCGGAAGAAGGATTATCTTGCGGGGTTTTTGAAGGCTGAACCGCCGAAGCTGGCTGGCGGTGAGCCCGGTGGCGATTTGTATGAAGCGGTCGTCGATGCGCTGAAAGAAATCTACGATCCGGAAATTCCGGTGAATATTTACGAGCTCGGCCTGATTTACGGGATCGAGGTCGATGAGGGCCATGTGAAGGTCAACATGACGCTGACCACGCCGAATTGCCCGGTCGCGGAATCGATGCCGATGGAGGTTGAGATGCGCGTCGGGGCGGTGCCGGGAGTTGGCGTTGCCGAGGTTAATCTCGTTTGGGATCCACCGTGGGATTCGGCGAAAATGTCCGATGAAGCGAAGCTCGAATTGGGGATGCTATGACCGACGTGATGACCAAGCCGGTGCGGGCGCGTCCTGCTGCTTTGACGCTGAGCGGCACGGCTGAACAGCGGATTGCCGATTTGATGGCAAAGGCTCCGGCAGATGCGATCGGGGTTAAGCTGTCGACGCCTAAACGTGGGTGTTCGGGACTGGCGTATTCGGTCGATTATGTGACTGAGGCTGCGCCGCTCGATGAGAAGATCGAGACACCGGGCGGCTTGTTCTTTGTCGATGGCGCTTCGGTTCTGTATCTGATCGGCAGCCGGATGGACTGGGTCGAGGACGATTTTACGGCTGGGTTTGTGTTCGAAAACCCGAATGCCAAGGGTGCCTGTGGGTGCGGTGAGAGCTTTACGGTCTGATCAGAATCCGAATGTATAGCGGATCGCAGCACCCAGATCGTCGGGCGCGGCGGCGTAATTGCCGGGTTGTTGCCGCCAATACACATTGCCGGTGAACTGGCCGGGACCGATCGGCACAAAATAGACGCCCTCCAGGTCGCGTTCGTGGCCCACGGGCGCGAGTCCGAATTGGACGGTGTCTTCGCCCAAACCCGTCAGCGCCAAACTTCCAGAGGTCACGCGCAGAGGCTCGGACCAGCGGATTGCAATGCTGTCGTCCGATTTCAGTACGGCTTCACGTTCGAAATCGAACGACATCGCCTGAGTCATCAACGTCGATCCTGCGCGAACCGATCCTGACGCGACCTGCGTCCAGCCACGTCGCCAGCCAGCGTTGAATCGTGCGCTCTCGCTGAGCTTGAGCGCAGCCTGAGTGTCAGCGAACCAGCTTGTCGCGCCGCCGCCGCCGAGTGCTGCGGAAAAGCGCGCACCGAGCACGGTATCGCGTTCGCTCATGTGCGATAGACGGCCTGTAACCGAAAGCGGCCCTTTCGCGGCGTCGATACCTATCGACACATCGCCATAACCATAGCGACGATATCGGTCGCTCGTCGGGCCATTGTCGCCGACTTCCCACAGCCGGACATCACCACTTTCTGCTGCGAGAGTGAAGCCGATGCCACCGAGGCGGCGCCGGACGGCAAATGCGCCCTTAGGAGCGAGATCGAAGCCGCGTGATCCGCTGGCCCCGTCGGACACCAGAAATGCGGGGGCGCTTTGACCTGTCAGGCTATTGGTCAAGCCGTTGCTCCCCTGGGCAAAGCCGAGCGCGAACTGAGTATGGGCGTCGATGCGGGTGACGACGGATGCGGCAAGTGCCCGTGCCCCCTCCGCGTCACGGCCGGACAGGCGCAGCGGCTGGCTGTCAGTTGCTCCGGCGATCGAAAGTGCGATGGTCGTCGGGCCGGATGCGGTCGCCGCGGTATGCGAGGATAAATCCAGACCACCGGTCAAGCGATTCGCGCGGGGTGCGCCGCGGAGCGTTCCGCCCAGATCGACGCTGTAACCGCGTCCATATCCATCGTGGATCGCCGCGCCGAGATTACCCTGCCCGGAGTCGCCCATCGCGGTCGACAATGTGCCGTTGTTGGTTAGCGAAACCGGGACTGTGGCGTTGGCGAGCGAGAGTGAACCCTGCGGTGCGAACGCCTTTGCCAGATTGAGTTCGCCGTGGCCGTAGGTGCTGTCGACGCCTGGCGCGCCAAGGTCGGTCGCGGTGCGGAGTAGAAGGTCGACAATTTGCGCTGGTGTTAAAGTGGGAAATGCCTGTGCCAGTAAAGCGATCGCACCGGAAATCACGGGAGCGGAGAACGACGTGCCGCTCCAGAGGAAGGGCATGTTGTTGTTATTGTTGGCGCGAACCGAAACTCCGAGCGCGGTCAGGTAAAATGCCGACGAATTGCCCGCCTTGTTGGAGAAGTCGGCAAGCGTTTGGGCAGCGTTGGTGGCACCCGCAATCAAGACAAGGCCGCGCGCAATGGGGTCGATGGCGATTTGCGCCAGCGGATCGGGGTTTGCTGCGGCACCGGGGTCGGTCTTGCCTTCGTTTCCTGCTGAAATAACGATGATGACCCCGGCTGCCGTGGCGCGATCGATCGCTGCGCGCAAATTGCTGTTCGCCGCTTCGCCGCCCAGCGAAATGTTGACCACGCGGGCCCGTGCTGTGACAGCGAGATCGAGGCCGCGGGCGATCGCGGTGTCGGAATGCGTGCAGCCGTCCGAACCGGCACCGACCGTTGCTGTTGCGCAGCTTCCGGGCGTATCGGTCCGCAACACGAGCAATGTCGCAGCGAAAGCAATGCCTGAGATACCGACGTCGTTCTTTGCGCCGAGAAGCACGTCGGAAACCGCGCTGCCATGACCGCTCTCGTCCTGAAGCCCGCGCGATCCGGCGAGGTCGGCGGATAGCGAGCTGATCCGACCGGTGAATTCCGCACTGGTGGTATCGACGCCACTGTCGATAACGCCGACCGTAACGCCTGCACCCGTCGATCCAGCCTGATAGGCGGCAAGGGCCTGAGCTTGAACGGCAGCATTCGAGCGTTTATATTCGTCAGTGTTATAATCGACTGGAGGGGGCGGCGTCGAAGCGACGGGCGTGCCACCACTTCCGCCGCATGCCGTCAGCGCGAGCAACGAGAATAAGGCGCTGGATGACAATAAAGCGCGCGAATGTAACATTTTTCATCCCCCCCGGAAGAAAAGCACCGGCAGGCTAGCCGGTCGAATGTTCGAGCCAAGCTTTACATGAGAGGACCGCCCGCTATGGCCTCCCCATGCACCCCGGACTGCACCACATCGATAGCTGGATATTCGATCTGGACAATACGCTGTATCCGGCGCGAACCGATCTGTTTGCGCTGATCGATGTGCGAATGACCCAGTTTATATCGAATTTGCTCGGCGTCGATGCTGTGGAAGCGCGACGGATGCAGAAAGAGTATTTCTACGAACACGGCACGACGCTGTCCGGGCTGATGGCGGCACACGGCACCGACCCGCATGAATTTTTGGCATATGTTCACGATATCGAGCTGGACCGGGTAGACCACGACGCGGATCTGGTAGAGGCAATCGCACGTTTGCCGGGACGCAAGCTGGTCTTCACCAACGGGGACACCCCCTATGCGCAGCGGGTGCTTGACCGGCTGGGACTGGGTGGGAGCTTTGAGGCGATCCACGATATCCACGCGATGGGATTGGTACCGAAACCCGATCCATCGGCTTATACTGGCATGTGCGATCGCTGGGGCGTGAACCCGAAGACGGCTCTGTTTGCCGAGGACATGGTTCGGAATTTGAAGCCGGCCAAGGCAATCGGAATGACGACATTGTGGATCAATAATGGGTCCGAGCAGGCGAACGCGGCGAGTTGTCCGTCGTTTGTGGATTTTGAAACCGACGATCTGAGCCGCTGGCTCGGAAAATTTACTGGGGAGTTAGCATGACATTGGAAGCCACCATCGAAGCTGCATGGGATGCGCGCGATACCGTTAGTGCCGCGACGACGGGCGCGGTGCGGGACGCCGTGGAGTCTGCACTGGGCTTGCTCGATTCGGGTAAAGCGCGTGTTGCGGAGCCGGTTGGTGATGGCTGGCAGGTCAACCAGTGGCTGAAGAAGGCTGTGCTGCTGAGTTTCCGGTTGAACGACATGGCGATGATCCCCGGAGGACCCGGCGGGTCGAGCTGGTGGGACAAGGTTCCTTCGAAATTCGATGGCTGGGATGAAAGCAGTTTTCGGGAGGCCGGTTTTCGCGCAGTGCCGGGGAGCATCGTCCGTCGCGGCGCGCATATTGCCAAGAACGTCGTGCTGATGCCGAGTTTCGTGAACCTTGGCGCTTATGTCGGCGAAGGCACGATGGTGGATACTTGGGTCACAGTCGGCAGTTGTGCGCAGATCGGCAAGAATGTGCATCTGTCGGGCGGCGTCGGGATCGGCGGCGTGCTGGAGCCATTGCAGGCAAACCCGACGATCATCGAGGATGATTGCTTCATCGGTGCGCGTTCGGAAGTGGTCGAGGGCGTGGTGATCGAGCGCGGTTCCGTGCTTTCTATGGGTGTATTTATTTCATCGACGTCGAAGATCGTCGACCGAGCTACCGGCGAGATTTTCGTCGGCAGGGTGCCTGCTTATTCGGTCGTGGTTCCAGGGTTCTTGCCGGGTAAGCCGCTGGCCGATGGATCGCCGGGGCCGGGTCTTTCGTGCGCAGTTATCGTGAAGCAGGTCAATGCCCAGACGCGCGCGAAGACGTCGATCAACGAACTGCTGCGGGACTGACCCTCCCAATATCGTCATCCTGAACTGGTTTCAGGGTGACGAAAGGGGTTATGCAGCCTCCGCCAACGCGGCGGCCAGGGTTTCTTCGATCCAGCCGCCGCCGATTACGCGTTCGCCGCTGTAAAGGACCGCTGCCTGTCCGGGGGCGACGCCATATTCGTTTTTGTCGAAGCGAAGCCATTCGCCGTCCATCGTGACAGGGACCGGCTTTGCCATCGAACGCACTTTGGCGGTCAACGGGCCTGATGCGGGTGCACCGATCAGGTTGATTTCGGAAAGCCGCGCGCCGCTGACCGCAAGGGCCTGACGTGGTCCCACGACAACGCGACGCGTTTCGGGTTCGACGCGCACGACATATAGTGGTTCTGCCTGTCCGCCGATTTCCAGTCCCCGGCGTTGGCCGATGGTAAAACCCACTATGCCGTCATGCTTGCCGAGTACGGCACCTGCGCGATCGACAATGTCGCCACCGATCGCCGCTTCGGGGCGGAGTTTCTTGACGAGTGAGGCATAATCGCCGTCGGGCACGAAACAGATGTCCTGACTATCGGGCTTGGCCGCTACGCTGAGTGTCAGGTCGGCAGCAAGCGCGCGCACGGCGGATTTTTCCATGCCGCCAAGCGGGAAGCGGAGGTAGTCGAGTTGGTCGGTGGTCGTTGCAAACAGGAAATAGCTCTGGTCGCGGGCCGGGTCGACGGCGCGGTGGAGTTCGGGGCCGTCGGCACCCATAACGCGGCGGACATAGTGGCCGGTCGCGAGGCAATCCGCGCCGAGTTCCTTCGCCAGTCGGAACAGGTCGGTAAACTTCACCCCCATGTTGCAGCGTACGCAGGGGATGGGGGTGCGGCCCGCCATATATTCGTCGGCAAACCCGTCGATCACCGAATCGCGGAAACGTGTTTCATGATCGAACACGTAATGCGCGATGCCGAGGCGGTCGGCGACGGCGCGTGCGTCGCGGATGTCTTGCCCGGCGCAGCAGCTTCCCGCGCGTTTGGTGGCCGCACCATGATCGTAAAGCTGGAGCGTAATACCGATCACTTCGGCGCCACTTTTGGCGGCGAGTGCAGCCACGACTGATGAATCCACGCCGCCCGACATCGCGACAACGATGCGTTTGCCCGCACCGTCAGACCCTTTCGGGCCACCAAGTTGAAACAGATCCTGCATAAGAAAAATGTTCATAGACGATGAAGGTAGTTTTCGCACGCGGTTTACCGGGTCTTCACCCATCGCTGTCATAAACCGGTAATGGACTTAAGTTTTACCAGACGCCGCAAAGGCGCAAAGGTCGCCGGAACGCCCGATCTGCAAAGCCTGTTATCGGCAGCAGCAGCGCGTCAGTCGGCTTCCCCGACCGCGCGCGCAGCGGCATCGGCCGATCATGAAGCACGGGTTGTTCCCCAGGACGATCCGCGAATCAGTCTCTTTGCCGCAGACCGCCCGCAGTTGGGTCCATCGTCTTCGGCCAGCTTTTCCGAAATCTCCGACAAACCCGTTAACCCGCGTGAACGATCATGACCTTCACGTTTACCTTGGCGTTTCAGCGTTCGTTCAATGCCCGGGCGGTAGAAGCCTGTTTAGCGAATGACCGTGATCGCCACTCCAGTGGCATGAGGAATTAAATGATCGAGAACCAGAAAATTCGCCCTGCTCAAGTTATCGGTCCGCTCGGCGAACCTTTGACCATGCAGACGCTTCCGCCTGCGGGCACCACCCGGTGGGTTGTCCGGCGCAAGGCAGAAGTCGTGGCTGCGGTCGCTGGCGGTCTGCTGTCAGTTGACGATGTTTGCGATCGCTATGGCCTGACGCTCGAGGAGTTTGCGGGATGGCAGCGTGCAGTGGATCGTTCGGGGATGCCCGGCCTGCGCGTTACACGTATCCAGCATTATAAATCGCTTTACGAGCGTCAGCAGAAGTTCTGACCAGCTTATATTAACCGTTCGTCCTCCCGCTCGGTTCGCTCTATCGTTGCGCATATGCAACGCAAAAGGGAACCGCAGCGGCTTTTGCGCGTATTATCAGTCTGTAACGAAGCGCGCGAATACTTCGCGTGTTGGAGCAGGAGGGAATACTATGATCGGTTTGCTAATGTGGCTGATCGTCGGCGGCATAATCGGCTGGCTCGCCAGCATCGTCATGCGGACTGACGGCCAACAGGGCCTGTTTCTCAACATCGTCGTCGGCATCGTCGGCGCGTTCATCGGCGGACTGATCTTCGGTCATGGCGAAATGAACGACAACGTGTTCAGCGCGCCAGCACTGATCGCAGCCTTTCTTGGCGCTGTCATCCTGCTCGCAATCATCAATCTAATTCGTCGCGGTCGGGTTCGCTAAACATTCGACTGTTAACGAAAAAGGGGCGTCGGTCATGTGACCGGCGCCCCTTTTTTTGTGAAAGTCAGTTCAATTCGAAGGTAACTGACAAAGTAACGCCAATTTGCTGTTCACCTGGTGCGATATGGGTTTTTGGAGCCGCAGAATCGCGGGCCATCATCATCACCGGGTAAGGTCGTGGACCCTGCTCGTCGGCAGATTCGCCGATCGAAACGATGCGCTTTACCGTGAGGCCGGCCGCCTTTGCGTAAAGTTCGGCACGACTGTGTGCGAGGGCCATAGCTTGCACGCGCGCCTCGTCGATTGCCGGGGCAGGCTTGTCGATCATCAGGTTGGGACCGTTGATCTGGTTTGCGCCCGCAGCGACCAAGGCATCGAGGATCGTGCCTGATTTGGCGACGTCCCGAAACCGGATCGAGACGCTGTTGTTCGCCTGATAACCGGTGACAACAGGTGGCTGATTGTCTGCATAACGATATTGCGCGGACAGGCCGATGCTCGACGTCGATACGTCGCGGTCGGCAACTCCTGCGCGCTTCAATGCCGCAAGGACGCGGGTCATCTGTGCGCCGTTATCGCTCAGCGCGGTCTGGGCGTCCTTTGCCTGTGTCACTACGCCAGCCGAAATCACCGCGATGTCGGGTACGCGAGTGACTTCCCCGCGAGCGACGATGTCCAGTCTCGTCCCTGAAATGGCCTGTGCTACGTCGGCCATTGCAGCCTCTGGGGCCGCGACCGAAGCCAGCGTCCCCATCGTGGCCGCAGCGGCGATAAGATATTTCATGATTTCACTCCCAAAACGCGACGCATCAATGCAGCGCGCGAAAGGCTCTCAAGCATGTCGCGGCTGCACCGATTATGAACTGATCCGGCAGCGTGCGTTCAGCCAGTGCGGCTGCGCGTCACCAAACGATAAAGGAACAGCAGGATAATCGCGCCGACGGTTGCGCCGACCCAGCCACCAGCCTGACCCGGCCGATAAAATCCGATCGCCTGACCCAGAAATCCTGCAAGCAGAGAACCCGCGATACCGATGAGAATAGTGACGATAAATCCGCCCGGATCCTTACCAGGCATCAGCAATTTGCCGAGTACGCCCGCAACGATACCGATAACGATCCAACCAAAGAAACCGCGGTCCATATATTTCCTCCCTTATTGCTGATCGAAAGCTGCGCCGGTGAAAGGTCGAAAGCAAGCACGGATTAAGGTCGGCTTCACTTGCCCGTCGCCCTCTAACCGATCATTAGACTGCAAATGATGCGCCCTATTGAGTGCAGTGACTTATTAAGGTAACACACTGGGCGGTGCAATTTGCGCTGTAGCGTGTCGACGAGGTTGATTTGGCGATGAATTTCGAATCCGGTTTTACCCATGACACGGATGCACGGTCTTATGTCGCCGAAGATGGTGTTGTCGCGCGCTCGCGTCGCCGGCGTAACCTGATAATCGGCGGCGTCATCGCCTTGGTCGTCTTGTTGGCAGCGTTCTTCATGTTTCGTAGCGGAAAGCCTGTGGATGCGGATGCCAGCGCCAAGCAGGTTCCGACAGTTACCGTCGTCGTGCCGGGTCGCAGCACCGTTGATGCCGTGGTCACCGCCACCGGCAATCTGGCCGCACGCCGTGAGATGCCGGTAGGTGTTGCCGGTGAAGGTGGCATGGTGACGCAGGTTCTGGTCGAGCCGGGCCAGTGGGTGAATGCGGGACAGGTACTGGCAACCGTCGATCGTCGGGTTCAGACACAACTTGGCAATTCGCTTGCTGCTTCGATTACCGTGGCGCAGGCGGATGCCCGCATTGCCCAGTCCAATCTGGACCGCGCCATGCAACTGGTTTCGCGCGGATTTATCTCGAAAGCCGATGTCGACAGCAAAACGGCGATCCGTGACGCGGCGCGCGCGCGGGTCGATGTTGCACGGGCGCAACTCGGTCAGGCTCAGGCAACGACCGCTCGTCTGGACATTCGATCACCAGCGGCGGGTCTTGTCCTGACGCGGTCGGTTGAGCCGGGGCAAGTCGTCGGTGCCGCTTCGGGCGTGTTGTTCCGCGTGGCGAAGGGCGGCGAGCTGGAATTACTGGCGCGGCTGGGCGAAAGCGATCTTGCGCGGATGCGAGTGGGGCAACAGGCTTCGGTTACGCCGGTAGGGTCAACGCAGAGTTTTTCAGGGCAAATCTGGCAGGTGTCACCGATTATCGATCCGCAGACGCGACAAGGTATCGCACGCGTCGCACTACCGTATAATACGGCACTGCGTCCGGGCGGATTTGCCGCCGCTCGAATCATCGGCGGCGCGGCGGATGTGCCGCAGCTTCCAGAATCGGCGGTACAGAGCGATACAAAGGGCAATTACGTTTATGTGATTGGTGCCGACAAAAAGGTGGCGCGTCGGGACGTGAAAGTCGGCGACGTCAGCGACACCGGCGTTACCATATTGGGTGGACTGAATGGTCAGGAACAAGTTGTCCTTTCCGCAGGAGGTTTCCTTAACCCGGGAGAGACTGTAATCCCGACCCGGGCGACCGTTCCGAAATAGCCCGCGTACCCGGTTGAAGGCTTTTTGCGGCAATGAATTTTCGTAATATTTCGGCATGGTCGATCCGCAATCCTGTTGCGCCGATCGTGCTGTTCATTGCCTTGTCTCTGGCTGGCATTTTCAGTTTCATGCAGATGCGGGTGAACAACAATCCCGACATCGATTTTCCTGCGGCTATCGTCCTGGTTTCGCAGCCCGGCGCTGCTCCGACAGAGCTGGAAACGCAGGTAACGCAAAAGGTTGAAGCGGCGATCCGGGGGATCAGCGGCGTCGATGAAATCAATTCGACGGTGCGCGAGGGAACATCACAGACGTTTGTCCAGTTCACAATTGGCACACCGATAGATCGCGCCGTGAACGATGTACGTGATGCCATTTCCAACATTCGGTCCGATTTACCCGACGGCATATTGGAACCACAGGTGAGCCGCGTCGATATTTCGGGCGATCCCATCGCATTCATATCCGCACAGGCGACTGATATGACGATCGAGGATTTGAGCTGGTATGTCGACAATACCGTGGCCAAGCGGATTCTTGGCATATCCGGCCTGGCGGCCGTCAATCGAAGCGGCGGCGTCGATCGTGAAATTCAGGTCGTGCTCGACCCCGCAAAGTTACAGGCTCATGGCGTGACTGCGTCTCAGGTCAACGCGCAGTTGCGAGCGGTCAATACCAATGCCGCCGGTGGCCGTGCTGAGATCGCCGGGTCCGAGCAGGCAGTTCGTGTAATCGGTAACGCAAAGAACGCCTTTGCCCTTTCGCAAACCCAGATTGCAGTCGGTGCAGGCCGGACGATCAAGCTCGCCGAAATTGCGACGGTCCGCGACAGTTACGCAGAACAACGCAAGATCGCCAAAATGAACGGTCGACAAGTGCTGAGCTTCTCGATCGAGAAAGCAAAGGGTGCCTCCGACGTTTCTGTTTACGATGCGGTCCAAAAGGAATTGGTGAAGCTCGAAAAAGAAAATCCGAAGGTTCATTTCGTCGAACTTTACACTGACGTCGGCTATACCAAGGAGCAATATATATCGGCTCTCGAGGCTATGGTTGAGGGCGCGGTGCTGGCCGTGCTGGTCGTTTATCTGTTCCTGCGCGATAAGCGGGCCACGATCATTTCTGCACTCGCGATCCCGCTGTCTGCCATACCGACGTTCTGGTTCATGGACCTTTTGGGATTTTCGCTGAACGGTCTAAGCTTGTTGGCGCTCAGCCTTGTGGCCGGTGTGCTGGTCGATGACGCGATCGTCGAGATCGAAAATATCGTCCGGCATATGCGCATGGGTAAAACCGCTTATCAGGCTTCGATCGACGCCGCCGATGAGATCGGGCTGGCGGTGCTGGCAACGACGATGGCGATCGTGGCGGTGTTCCTGCCCGTTGGCCTGATGCCCGGAATTTCGGGTCAGTTTTTCAAAAACTTCGGTCTGACGGTCGTCGCATCGGTGCTGATGAGCCTGGCTGTTGCGCGCCTGATTACGCCAATGGTCGCCGCCTATTTCCTGAAAAGCCATGGCGCCGCTTCGCATGGCGAGGGGCGGCTGATGGACTGGTATATGAAGACGCTGCGCTGGACGCTGATCCATCGCTGGAAAACGATAACCGTTGGCGTCGTGGCGTTTTTCGCGACGATCCTGACGTTCTGGGGCATGCCCATGACGTTTCAGCCGACTATCAACACCGATTACAGCCAAATCCGGATCGAGTTGACTCCCGGATCGACACTTGCTCAGACGACTGCGGTTACCGATGCCGTCACCAAGGAGATTTCCACCGCGCCCGAAGTGCAATCGGCGTTTGCGAATATCAACGTCGGCACTGCGAACATCTATCTGACTTTGAAAAAGAAGAGGTCGGTGACCAGCGTCCAGTTCGAGCGGAGTTGGGCGACCAAACTGAACCTCGTCCCCGATGCACGGGTCGCGTTCCAGTCGCAGTCGCAGGGCGGCCCGGGCAATACCGGACGAGACATCACGATCACTATCGGTGGGGATGATCCGGACGCCTTGCTGGCGCAGGGCAACAAGATCGTCGAACAGATGAAAACGTTGCCGGAGTTGCGTGCGCCGCGAACGGCAGCGGATTTGCAACGTCCCGAAATCACGATTCATCCGCGTATGGATCTCGCCGCCGAGCTGGGTGTGACCACACAGGCGCTGAGCCAGACGATCCGTATCGCGACGTTGGGTGATATCGATCAGAATACCGCGAAATTCTCACTGTCCGATCGGCAAATTCCAATACGGACGCTGATCGGTGAAGATGCCCGCCGCAGCCTTGCGACCATTCAAAACCTGCCTGTGCCGACGGCGAGCGGTGGCTCGGTTCCGCTGAATGTCGTTGCCGATGTCGGATTCGGTGCTGGCCCGACGGTTATTCAACGCACCAACCAGATCAGGAGACTGTCGATCGGTGTCGATCTGGCACCGGGACTCGTTTCAGGTGAAGCAATGCCCAAGATTGCTGCGCTGCCCGCGTTGAAAAACCTGCCTCAAGGAATCAAGGAACTCCATCTGGGTCAGGAGAAGTGGCAGGCGGAATTGGTTTTGAACTTTATAATCGCTGTGATTTCGGGCGTCTTCCTCGTTTTTGCAGTGCTTGTGTTGTTGTACAAGCGCGTGATGCCTCCGTTCGTGAATATGGGTTCGTTATTGCTGGCACCCCTTGGCGGCGCACTGGCCCTGCGAATGACCGGCACGCCGATTTCGATGCCGGTGCTTATAGGTTTCCTCATGTTGCTCGGCATCGTGGCGAAAAATTCGATTCTGCTAGTGGATTTTGCACTGGAAGAGATGTCCAAGGGCGTGGACAAGTTCACGGCGATCCTCGACGCAGGCCATAAACGTGCGCAGCCGATCCTGATGACGACGGTGGCCATGGTCGCAGGGATGGTTCCTGTTGCCCTGTCGTTAAGCGGTGACGGCAGCTTTCGTGCGCCGATGGGCATCACCGTAATCGGTGGCCTCATCGTATCGACGTTGCTAACATTGTTGATCGTGCCAGCGACTTTCAGCATGGCGGTCGGGATAGAGGAACATGTCGGTCCCTGGTTGGCACGCAAGCTGACGAATGGCGGCGAGCATGGCGACAAAGGACCGCCGATAGAGCCTCCCGTCGTTCGGCCCGCCGAGTGAATCGCCTGCGTTGGTGAACCTGCAGCGCGGGCGCGCGTTGGATTGAAATGATGGCCACCCGTATCGCCGGTTTGAGATTGATTCCCATGCAGGGCGGCCCCGGTCGTATGCGAATGGTTGCGACCGGTTTGCTGGTGTTGATGGCGGTCGTATATGCGATCGCACGCACGTTCAGCCAGGTTTATCCGGCAGTTGGATTCGTCCGGGCCTTCGCCGAGGCGGCGATGGTTGGTGGGTTGGCCGATTGGTTCGCGGTTACGGCATTGTTTCGGCACCCGCTTGGGCTGCCGATCCCGCACACGGCGATCATCCCGCGGAACAAGGATCGGATCGGCGATACGCTGGCACTGTTCCTGCGCGATAATTTCCTGACCCCCGCCGTTGTCGGTCGGCGGATGCGCAAACTCGATCTGGCGTCCGCAGCAGGCCGGTTTCTGACATCACCGCCGGATAGCACCGGGCGGATGCGCGACGGTGCTTCGCGGCTGGTTGCCCATATGATCGGATCGCTCGATCAGGAACGGCTGGGCGGCATGGTGAAGGGCGCGATTTCGGCGCGGATACGCAGTTTGGATCTGGCACCATTGCTGGGTCAGGCGTTGAGTGCTGCGATTGCCGAACACCGCCATATGCCCTTGCTCGACGGTTTGATCCGCTGGGCGGGGAAGACGTTACTGCACAATGATGCGCTGATTCGCGACATGGTTCACAAGCGCGCGGGGAGCATCATGCGCTGGACCGGACTGGATGAGACGCTGTCCAGTGCTATCGTTACCGGGCTGCAAAAAATGCTCGATGATATGGCGAATGATCCCGAACATCCGTTGCGCGCCAAGGCAGAGGAAGGGTTGCAGAAACTTGCTGCCGATTTGCAATTCGATGAGCGGATGCGGGAGCGGGTTGCCGGTTTTCGCGACGAGATACTGGAGAATCCGGCGATGTTGCGCTGGCTCGATGGGTTGTGGGAGCAGGCGCGGGCGGCGATGTTGCGTGCGGCGAAAAACCCGGACGCGGCACTGGCTGGCAAATTCGGTGAGATGCTGAAGCAATTGGGGACGACGTTACAGGAGGATGCCCGGCTGCGCTCGACGATCAATCGCTTCGCTCGCCGCACTGCGATCGGTGTTACCGCTAGCTACGGCGACCAGATCGTCAGGCTGGTTTCGGACACGGTTCGCGGGTGGGACGCGGACACGATTACTGGTCGTCTGGAAAATGCGGTCGGACGGGACCTGCAGTATATCCGGGTGAATGGTACGGTTGTCGGCGGGCTGGTTGGTGTCGCCATTCACGCAGTGGACGTGTGGTTTTAGGGTTCAGGTTCAACCGACGACGATAGTCTTGATCATCCGATGGGTCCGAAACCCAAGCGATTCATAGAGAGCGATTGCGCCAGTATTGCTGGCATAGGCGTGAAGGAACGGGATTTCGCCATCGTCCACGATTCGCTGGGCGACATGGCGCATGAGGGCGGCCGCATATCCGCGCCCACGAAATTCGGGATATGTGCAGACGCCGCTGACTTCGACATGACCGGGCGGGCGCAATCGTTCGCCCGCCATTGCCGCGAGCTTGCCGTCGATCTTTATTCCCACGAATCGGCCCAATTCGTTGGTTCGCGCGTGAAACGGGCCGGGTTCGGTCAGTTTGGCCAGCGTTTGCATTTCGGGAGCATCAGCCTGCGTCAGGGGTGAGATTTCGAAGTGCGACGACGAAGGGGTGATTTCAGGAGCAACCATCTGAACGCAAAGGGCTTCGCGAATGATCGCAAATTTTGGCGGCAGATCGACGGGGTCGGATTCGACCAACCAGATTTCGCCTTTTGGAGGAAGTAGTGCGGCAAGCGCGTTTAGGTTTTCGGTCGATCCGTCGGCCGCTGCTCCGAAGGGACCGAAATGTTCGGCCATGCGGACTGCGCGATCGTTTCCGATGCAAAAGTCTGCCTGTCGTCCTCTAAGAGCGTGCCAGGCGGGGCGACTGAGTGGGTCCATTTAAGCTTTTTCCGCCAGCTTCCGTTCCCACGCCAAAGCGTCGCGGACGATGCCGTCGAGGTCGGCGCGTTTCGGGGTCCAGTCCAGCGTCGCCAATATGCGGGCATTGTCGGCGATCAGTGTATCGGGGTCGCCCGCGCGACGGGGGCCATAGCGCCGCTCGATCGTCATGTTGGTCACACGATCGACGGCATCCAGCACTTCGTTGACTGAAAATCCGCGCTTGTATCCGGCGTTCATGACGTGGCTGGTCGCTGGGTCGGCAATCAGTTTATCGAGGGCGGCCACATGGGCGTCGGCAAGGTCGCTGACATGGATGTAATCGCGCACGCCGGTGCCGTCGGGCGTGTGATAATCGGTGCCGAACACGCTGACATGGTCGCGTTTGCCGATGGCGGCTTCGACGCCGACCTTGATCAAATGTGTTGCGCCGGCGGTCGATTGCCCCGTCCGGCCTAGCGGATCGGCACCCGCGACGTTGAAGTAACGCAGCGCGCAATAATTGATCGGGTGGGCTGCCGCGACATCGCGCAGCATCACCTCGGTCATTAGTTTCGACATGCCATACGGATTGATCGGAACCGTCGGCATGTCTTCGCGAACGGGCACGATTTCGGGAATGCCATAGGTGGCGGCGGTCGACGAAAAGATGAAATGCTTCACGCCGGCATCGATCGCGCATTCGATCAGGCCACGACTGTTGGCGGTGTTATTACGATAATATTTAAGCGGGTTGTCGACGGATTCGGGTACGATGATCGACCCGGCAAAATGAATGATCGCGCCGATTTTGTGGCTTCGTAAAACGGTGTCGACCAGTGCGGTATCGGCTAGGTCGCCTTCGACCAGCGTTACGTCATCAGGAATCGCCCAGCGGAAGCCCGTGCTGAGGTTGTCGATGACGATGACAGGCCAGCCCGCGTCACGCAGAGCCAGAACGGCATGGCTTCCGATGTATCCGGCGCCACCGGTGACAAGGACTGGGAATCTTTCTGGGGTCATCGCGCGGGCTTAGCCGCGATTGCTGCTTCGAGCCAAGCCGCCGCAGCTTCGGTCGACGCCTTTTCAGGGCCATCCACCATCAGGTTTGCGTGGCGCATGGCATCGACGGGGATCGCGTCGACCAATGGACGGAGCGTTGCCAGCAGGCGGGCATTGCCGCTGGCCTTTGGGCCGATAAGCAACAAGGCGTCATAACCGGGGATGGCATTCCGGGGGTCGGTCAAAACGACCAGCCCGTCCGCCGCGATACGTCCATCGGAGGAGAAGGCGGAGATAACGTCGGCATCATGGCTCTTTAGCGCGGCATACATGAAGGTTGGGGCAAAGGCGCGGGTTCCCTTGAAGTCGAGGGCATAGGCACGGCGGATCGCACCCCATTCGGGGCGGTCGAGAAATTCGAGGTCGGCACCCAGCGTCAGGTCGGGCGCCGCTGCGGTCAGGTCCGATAGGGATTTCAGGCCACGGCGGCGCGCCAGATCACCCGGCAGGGCCAGCGCGTAGGCATTCTCGAACCCGAGGGGGCCGAGGCTGGTGACGCCGTGGTTGCGAAGCACCCATTGACCGACTGCGCGGTCCATGTCGGGTTTCGATGGCACGTCGCTCCGCTTCATCGCGCTGGTCCATAACGTGCCTGCATATTCGACATAGACATCGACGTCGTTGCCGCTGAGTGCGTCGAACACGACCGCCGAACCGAGGTTCTCCTTGTAGCGGACACGATAACCCGCCGCTTCCAGTTGGTGGCCGATCACACGGGCGAGGATATACTGCTCGGAGAAATTTTTTGCTCCGATGGTGATCGTTGGAGCCGGGGCTGCGCGCGATACTGCGATTGCTGTCGGGACGAGGACTGCCACGGCAAGCGGTATGATCCATAACCAGCGCCGCCGGGTCGCCAGTCCACGTTCCGCCACGGCAAGCAAGCCATCGACCGCCAGCGCGAGGCCAGCGGCGGCAATGCAGCCGGTGAGGACAAGAACCCAGTTTTGCGTCTGGAGGCCAGAGAAGATGATATCGCCAAGGCTAGGCTGACCGACTGTAGTGGACAGCGTCGCAGCACCGATTGTCCAGACGGCGGCGGTGCGGATACCGCCCATGATAACCGGCAGTGCGAGCGGTGCTTCGACGATGCGGAGTTTTTGCGCGGATGTCATGCCGATCCCGTCGGCGGCTTCGATAACTTCGGGATCGATGCCATTCAGAGCGATTACCGTATTCCGCAGGATCGGTAGCAGAGCATAGAGCGCGAGCGCGAGGAGAGAGGGAAGAAACCCCAGCGCCGGAACCGAAACAAATGCGGAAATCGCCAGCAGCAACGGATAGAACAGCGCGAGCAGCGCTAGCGACGGGATGGTCTGCACAAGACTTGCAAAGCCCAGCGCAATGCGGCCGAAGCGTGGGTGCCGGGTGGCGTAAACCCCGACGGGCAGGGCGATGATCAACCCTAGCAATAGCGCCGACGCCGCAAGCAGGATGTGTGAGGCAAGCAGCGGAGGCAGGCGCTCTAAGGCGGAGGACCAGTTCATGTCAGCATTTTCGCGATGCGTTCGGCCTGGCCGCGTGGGACTGCGATCAGAGCGTTGACAATCGGGCCGCCGCCGTTGTTCAGAAGGTCAACTGGAGCCGCGTCAGCCACGATTTTCCCGGTGTCCAGCACGACGATACGGTCTGCAATCAGCAGTGCCTCTGCCATGTCGTGTGTCACCATAATGCTGGTCAGGCCAAGCCTGTCATGAAGCGCGCGGTACGCGGTGCTAAGGTTATCGCGCGTGACGGGGTCGAGCGCACCGAATGGCTCATCCATCAGCATCAGGCCGGGCCCAGTGGCAAGGGCGCGGGCGAAACCGACCCGCTGTCGCTGTCCGCCGGACAACGTGTCGGGCATTCTGGAAGCGTAATCTAGCGGCAGATCCACTAGTTTCAGCATATCGTTCACACGTCTCTGCGGGTCGCGGACTCGGGCGATGCGCAAGCCCATTGCGATGTTGGCAGCAACATCGAGATGTGGGAAAAGTCCGGTACCCTGAATGACATAGCCAATCTTTCGACGGACTGAATAGGCTGCGTCGGTGGGATTGACGCCGTCTATTTCGATGGTGCCGGTATTGGGCTTAACCAGCCGATTGATGGTTTTCAACAAAGTCGATTTGCCCGACCCGGAAGATCCTACCAGCGCAACAAAACTGCCTGCCGCGATGTCCAGAGTAATCGCATCGACGGCGGCGCGTCCGGCGTATATCCGCGAGACATCCTTCAGACGCACGCCCGGTCCGCGATTTAGGTTGCCATCGGTCACGCCCTGCGTTGTGAAGGTAGAAAAAAGGCGAGGCAATGATGAAGGCGATTTTCATTACAGGCGGCGGATCTGGCATAGGTCGGGCTACGGCGGAATATTTTGCTGCCAAGGGCTGGTTTGTCGGGCTTGCCGATGTGAATGCGGCAGGCATGGCGGAAACCGCGGCGCTGTTGCCCGCCGGTGGCAGTTCCAGCCATATTCTCGACGTTCGCGACCGCGAGCAATGGGATCGGGTTCTTGCCGAGTTTACGGAAAAAACCGATGGCCGGATCGATCTGCTGTTCAATAATGCGGGCATTGGCGCGGGTGGGCCGCTCAGCGAAACGCCGACGGAGGAGATTGATCGGATCATCGACATCAATCTGAAGGGCGTCTTTTATGGTGCGCAGGCGGGGTTCAAATATCTGAAGGCGACCGCCGGATCGGCGCTGGTGAACACATCATCGGCAGCCGGGCTTTACGCCAGCCCCAGGATGTCAAGCTATGCGGCGACCAAGTTTGGGGTGCGGGCGATGACCCAGTCGCTCGATCAGGAATGGGCGGAACATGGGATCAAGGTGCGGGCGATCATGCCGGGCTTTATCGACACGCCGCTGCTGGATGTCAGCAGCACTGGATCAAACCTCAGCATTCGTGAGATGGTGCGTGCGGCCGGTCTGGAGTTTACGCCCGTCGAAAAAGTTGCCGAGGCGGTATGGAAAGCCGCCCACGGGAACCATACTTTCCTGCCCATCGGAAAGACCGCGCGAAAGATCGCGTTTCTTGCGCGTTGGGCTCCGGGGCTGCTGATGCAACGTGGACGCACGTTGGCGAAAGCAGCGGGGCCGGGCACAGCTTAGTCGATTAATTTATCGATCGCGGTCGCCAGATCGACATCGCGGTGTGACAGTCCGCCCGCGTCGTGCGTGGTGAGCAAGATGTCGACGCGGTTATAAACGTTCGACCATTCGGGGTGATGGTCGGCCTTGTCTGCGAGCAAAGCCACGCGTGCCATGAATCCGAATGCTTCGGAGAAATCGGCGAACGCGAACTGCCGGGTGAGGGCATCGCGTGCTTCGTCGAAATCCCATTCGCACAAACTGTCGAGCGCGGTCGCCCGTTCGGCTTCATTCAATTGTTCGATCATGTTTTGCCCTTCGCTGTTGCTAAGCTATGTCGCAGCCATGCAGGGGTCGGGTCAATCTACGCAAGCAAATCTGGTGTTCGACGGTGTCGCCTGTCGGCGTGGCGGGCGTACGCTGTTTGCCGATGTGTCGTTTGTGCTGGGACCGGGTGACGCGTTGATCGTCAGTGGTCCGAACGGCGTCGGAAAATCGAGCCTGTTGCGACTGGCGGCGGGGTTGCTGGAGACGACGGAGGGGCGGATCGAACGGAGCGGCGCGATTGCGTTGGCAGACGAACACCCCGCGCTTGACCTCACGCTGCCGCTGGGGCGTGCGCTGGGGTTCTGGGTGGGACTTGACGGCGGTGATGCTGGTGTTGCTCTGAGCGCGGTTGGGATGGCACATCTGGGCGAGGTGCCGGTACGAATGCTGTCCACTGGGCAGCGGCGGCGGGCGACTTTGGCACGGACGTTCGCAAGCGGGGCTGATATCTGGTTGCTTGATGAGCCGGGCAACGGACTGGATGTGGCTTCGGTGACTATGCTGGAGCGATTGATTGCCGGGCACCGTGGTTGTGGCGGTATCGTGGTTGTGGCTTCTCATCAGGGACTGAATGTGCCGGGTGCCAAGCTTCTTCATCTGGGTTCCCTTGTCTCAAACGAAGTAACCAACGCGTGATTATAATTCGCCTTATTGTGCGCGACTTCACGCGTTCATTTGCAAACAACGGCATCGTTCTGCCGGTGATATTCTTTCTTATGGTGGCGACGTTATACCCGTTTGCGGTGGGTCCCGACGGCCCTTTACTGGCGCGGACAGGGGGCGGGGTGTTGTGGGTAGCGGCATTGCTGGCGGCGCTGCTGCCGGTCGATCGGCTGGTCGCGCCAGATGTCTCGAATGGCGTTCTCGATCAGTTTGCGGTGCGTGGAATCGCCGATGAGGTCGTGGCGCTGGCAAAACTGTGTGCGCACTGGCTGGGTTTCGGACCTGCGCTGATGCTGGCGGCTGTTCCGGCGGCAGGGTTGCTGAAACTGGACGGAGCAACGCTTTGGGTTGTCGAAGTCGGCTTGTTGCTCGGTACGCCGGGGCTGGCGGCGCTGGGACTGATGACCTCGGCGCTAACCGCTGGGTTGCGAGGAACTTCGGCGCTGGCAGGACTTTTAATGTTGCCGCTCGCCATACCAATCCTAATTTTTGGAGCGGGGAGCCTTGCACCATCGGGCGTTGGGGGTCTGAAACTACTGGCGGC